>JAITRH010000021.1 GCA_031288495.1 Treponema sp.
TCCTCATCTTTTGGAAAAACAACCCACTCCCCGTCAAAGAACTTAAGACCATCTTCGATGATTGATGTCTCCTATGTCCCCTCCGACAAGGGGACATTTCTATTGAATTATATGGGGGACATTTTTACTGATTTTTAACATATATTTTTCAAGAAAGTAACAAAAAATTCAAGGCGCATTGCACCTAACCTTCCGGCTGCAGCGAACCTGCGGTTCGGCGGCGGTTTTGCCCTTTTGACAATCGCCCCGCGCGTCCATGGCGCAGAGCGTTATTATAATTGCTATGACAATTTTATGTCCGGAGCATCTTCAATAAAGAAATGCAGCAAACCATAAACCTATCAATAGCCTGTAAGGCGGTTTATCCCTTGAGTTCGTGTTGCTTCCCCAAAACAAACACGCTCAAGGTGGGCCGCCTCTTCCGGAGATGGCCGGATATGGAAGAGCCGGTGCGCGCCTTTAATGAAAAGACCCATGTCGCAGTTCCCTGCCCGTTCGCCTATACCAAAAAGAGTCGTGTCTATATAGAGCGCCCCTGCCTTGGCTGCGGAGAGGGAATTGGCCGCAGCCATCCCCAGATCGTTATGGGCGTGGATTCCCAGGGGTATGGCGGTGTTCCCTGCAAGAAATGCTAGGGCCCTGCGTATCGCCGAAGGACCCATAAGCCCCAGGGTATCGGCATAGCGGATCATGGAAGGGCAGAAAGGCTCCAGCATTTTCACCAGCCGGCGCATAAAAGAAAGGTCCCCCCGGGAAGCATCTTCAAAGCCAATCGAAAAGTCATAGCCCCGGTCTTTTACCAGGGAAACACATTCCAAAAGCCGCCGGGTAAGCCACTGCTTATCCCTGCCCAGTTTTGAGTAAATATGCCTGGTTGAAACAGGAACACTGATATGCATACTATCAGGCCGGCAGTCAAAAGAATGGATAATATCCGCCCTATTCATGCGATTCCACGCGGCAATTCGTACCCCCTTACGGTTTTCCATGATTTTGAGCATAGTATCCTTTTCGCCCTTCCCCATAGCGGGGATCCCCGCTTCAATCTGATAGACCCCGGCGCTTTCCAGAAGCCCCGCAAGACGTATCTTTTCCTTCGGGGAAAAAACACAGCCCGGAGTCTGCTCTCCGTCCCTGAGGGTGGTATCAATGATAAACCGCCGGGCCTTCATAGACCCCCCGCAAGGAGGCGGAACTCTTCCTCGGTAATTCCCCTGCCCAGGCTCTGACTTTTTTCACGTACCCCTTGCAGCAGGGTTTCTGTGTCTTCGTCGGAAAAGGCCATACCCCATGCGTCAAGTTTATGCCGGATAGCCCCCTTGCCTGAATGTTTACCCAGCCTTATGACCCGGCGCCGCCCCACCAGTTCAGGGGGAAAGGGCTCGTAATTGGCAGGGTCCTTCAAAATGCCGTCTACGTGTACCCCCGATTCTACATGGAAGATCTCATCCCCGAGCACGCTCTTATGGGGATCCACCTTTTCGCCGCTTGCCTCTTCATAGGTCCTTTTCAGTTCCATCAGAGCTGAAAAGTCCGCCTCCGCCTTAGGCTGCCCGGAAACATGGAGGATCATGAGGAGCTCTTCCAGCGCCGGGAGTCCCCCTTTGCCTAAGAAAGAGCTGACGATCCGCTGTCCTCCGGCTTGCAGCCATTCCCAGGCCAGGGCCGTGGCACAGCCGAAACGGTTGCCGGGACAGAATTCAGGGCTCCCCGCACGGCATCGGAGCCGTTTCAACACCGGGGGATAATCATAGAGCAGCAGATCGTCCAAGCCGCTAATCCGGTAAGACAAACCGCGCTTAAAGGGATAGGCCGGATCAAAACCGCGGGCGCTCTGAATCCGCACCTCGTAGAGGGCGCCCCTTGCTCCGGGGGCTTCATCCTGCGCCGGTAAAAACAGCGCCTGTGGGCCGGAACCATTCTCCCCATGCCTCACGGTACGGGCAGCACCGAGGGCTTGAGCCTGCAGCCTGAGAACCGTTCTGCCGGGTTGCACCGCAGGTCCCAGCTTTTCAAGCACCCCAGGGCTTACTTCCGCATAATCCGCGCCGGCATCCAGGAGCAGCCGGTAAAGCCGCCGCAGATCCGGGGCCCTACATTTTTCCAGCAGGGGCAGGGACAAAAGCCGGTCGGTGATGCGGATCACGGCGCTTTTCCCCCCTCTTTAGAGGGTGTATTCCCTGACAGGGATCCCTTCCTCAAGGTGCTTCTCCGCAATAAGGGCGATCTTCTCCGCGTCCAGATTACCGTACCAAACCCCGTCGGGATAGACCACGGCTATAGGCCCTTTGTCGCAGATCCCGTAACAGCTTGTGGCGCTGACCATCACCTCGCCCGAGAGGTCCCGTTCGTCTATCGCTTCCATCAGTTTCCGTACCACATCCTCGCTTCCGCGGGAATGGCAGATCCCCTTCTTGTCTCCGGTGAGTTTGGTACCCCCACACAGAAATACATGGTACTTGGGACTAACCATAGTACTCCTCCTTATCCTCCATACAGTAATGTGCGTTCGATGGACCCCTCAAGGGGTCCGCCCGGACTAAAATCCGTATAATCTACGGACATGTTTCTCCCGGCCTCACCTCGGGTTATATAGGGAAACCTACCCCTTCCGGTTCAGGGTTCAAATATGCCCTGGCCCTTTCTTTTACCGCCTCCTCCACCGGGCTGCAGGTCGTATAGGTGCCAATCCTCAGGGTACGGAACTGGTTCCCGCATGGAACTGGCCCCGATTCCTGCTTAGAACCGCCGCCCGGTTCCTAGGTGGCATAGGCTCCCGATTCCTAGATGCGTGTGGAGTTTCACGAAGTGAAACTCCTTAGGTAATTTGCGAAGCAAATTACCCTGTGTCTCCCCCACGCTAGTTGGGTGGGACCTCTCCACGCTAGTTGGGTGTGTCCCCCCACGCTAGTAGGCCCCGACCCCTTGGGGCTAGTTGGGTGTGTCCCCCCACGCTAGTAGGCCCCGACCCCTTGGGGCTAGTGGGTGTGTCCTTACACGCTAGTAGGCCCCGACCCCTTGGGGCTAGT
>JAITRH010000075.1 GCA_031288495.1 Treponema sp.
TTTTGCCGCCAGTATGTGCAGTTGGGTGTTGTATTTTTCCTTTTCCTGTTGAAGGGTAAAGTCAACGCCGCAGTGGATCTGAGAGGATTTTCCGGATTTTTTGCCTATGCTCCCCACCTTAATCCCGTGGATGGCGTAAACATCGCTTCCCAGGATGGTGCTTTTCTCCCCCATCTCCAGAGTATTCATGGTGAATATCCTGGAATTGACGATCTCCTTGTCAACGATTATAGATTTCCGGCAGGCTACCCGGCAGTTGTCAATAAATTTAGTCTTGAGGTTTCCCCCGACCTTCACGAGCGCCCGGCCCCGGCCTATGATGCCTCCCGAAACCGTGAGGTCCGTCTTGGTACTCGCATCCGTGACGTCGAAGGTCTGCTTGATGGTCACCGATCCTCCGGAATAGATCTTGAACCCATCGCAAACCGGGCCGTCTATGATTACGTCTCCGGGGAACACGATGTTTCCTGTGGCATAACCCACAGCTCCCTTGATGAACAGAGAATCCCTGACGTTCATCACGTTATTGACTTGCACGAGTTGCCCGTTGATTTCGGAGATGAGAAATTTCCCATCGAACCGGGTGTTCTCGCCGCCTTCGATTCCTTCTGGCTTGATGATCTTGTAGGGGATCACCTCTCCATGAATGTTCCTCCCGTCCTGGCCTACTTTCCGAGGCCGGAACTTTGCCAGCACCTGGTTCTGCTTGACGATGATGAAGGGAGAATATTCCCGGTAATCTACTCGGGCGTTCCGGAGACCATCTTGAACCTCTTCATTAGGCGGGATGTTGGATACCACAAGATGGGGATTCCGATCGAAATATTCACTCACCTCGTTTACCGGAGCTTCCCCTTTGGCGATAAGAACGTTTTTGACCGTCCGTTTGTTGAGATTACAGGCCGCCACCGCCTCCCTGATGGCGTCCCATTTTACCCCATGGACGATGTTGAGTTTTTCCAAAAGGGTGGAAATGTATTTGTCTGAAATTGGCGCTCCGCGCCCGAAAAGAGGGATAAAATCAGCCCGAGCTTCGATATCACCCTCGGAAAACGTGACGACCAAGTGTCCGTCATCTCTGTTTTCCGGCATCACTGTAGAAATATTAGGAATGGCAATCCCTTCCATCATCTCTGGCCCTAACGCGATTTCTATTTGATTTCTAGACAATCCTATGAACCGTATCCCCAAAAAAAGACCCCATTATTAACTATCGGTAAATATTAATATGAAAACAATAGCAAATTCTTTCAAAAATATTAACTAACGTGAGGTGCGACAAAGAAAAAAATTCCGTTTTTTGGTGATGATCCACAAAGTATGATGAGCCTTAAACGAAACCATAATTGATGTAAAAGAAGGCCATATCAAACGATTTCAGGTGCTTGAATACGCTCTTAGAAAAACAACTCGTCCTCCCAAATACCCTCCGTATCCGATGCCTCTGCCGGCAATTGTTCCCTTCTATCCCCACCGTGTGTTCCTTCCCTCCCACATGCCCTCCTTCTCCATATACCGAAAGAAAACTCCCCCAGGTATCCGTGGTTATCAGGTCATAGCTTATCCCCAACTCTTTTATCCTCTCCTTCAACTTTTCCGCCGTCTTTTTGTCCCGATTCCCCCACACCTACGCCACGATTTCCCCGCTTTCCCGGTGATATGCGTAAATACACCCTACTTTGTTCTTCTTTTTTCCTCCATAGGTCCAAAACTCGTCTATTTCAAGGCAGTCATAGTGGGTTTGTTTCGGTCTTACCGCGTAGTTGCCGGATTTGTGGACATTTAAGACTTTGGTGATACTCATTTTCAGCACGGTGCTGATGTCTGGTATACCAATTCCTCGTACCGGCATGATTTTGACCATCGCAACGACCCCGGAAAGGCATCCCGGATAGGTCATTTGATAATCGCCGATAAACTGTCGTCCGCATCGGCCGCAGCGGTAATTTTGTTTGCCGTTGCCTTTTTTCCCGTTTCGGGATATGTTGGTAGTATGGCAATGGGGGCACTTGATTTCTATGGTTATTGTCATATCTTCATAGTATTCCCTTGTGTCCCGGTTGTCTCATTACCTCTTTAATCATACTTTGTAGATCACCACCAAAATTTCCGGAGGCGGAAGAAGCCTTGCGCCCCCTCGCAGTCTACATCCTCCGCCTCGTTCCCCAGGAAGGGCCCTTCCCTCCTTCATCCTCCCCATTGCTACGGGTGTATCCCGCACCATCTAAGGGCCATCGGCTTAGCCCATGAGCGGATCCGCGGAAACGGGCTTGCCTTTACCGGTCCCGGTTCCGGTGAACCTGTGGCCGGGCGGCTTCTCCCCTCAGCTAACCGGACCGAGGCGCAGCTTTGCTTTTGATACGCCATTACGGAAGCGCCGGTATAGGACCCCGGGCAGCCCGGAAAAGCCTTACAAAGCGCCGGGGTTCTATAGTACATGCTCCCAGGGTATCTTTATAGTCCAAAGGCATCCCCAGATCAAAGAACGCAAAGCCCCGATCCTGCAGGTATTGAGCGGTGAGGATCATTTGTACGGTTCCTGCGGAATCTTCATCATAATACCCTGAATAGCTGGTATACACCCGGCCTGCGGACACGCCGAATTCTCCTGCTTTAAGCTCCCCATTCCGGTACACCCCAAAAGAGACCGGCCTCACCGGTAGAGCGGTATTGGTACGTATCTTGGTGAGACGCTCTTGCAGCGGCAGGGTAAGCCAGTCATCCCCGTGGATGTGCACACAGCGTTCCAGGATACCCTGGAAATCCGTATCTACCCTGAGTTCATACCGCGGCAAAAGGGGTTTAATTGATTTCTTGATGTGGAGATCCGGAAAAAAAAGTACCGACCGTATACGGTGGAGTTTGGGGAGCAGGAGAAAATACGGCTCCGGTACCGCAGGTTCCGATGCCCCTACCGGTATTTTCGTGGACATCACCAGGAACCCTGCCGCCATAAGACGGGCGATAAAAAGAGGATCAAAGTCCAGGGCTACGCAAAATTCCTCCGCATACTCGGTGTTCAAAAGGGCGTCTACCACCATATCCGGGTCATCCTCAGGAGCAATGAGAACGTGCCCCGACAGGGTGTAACGGAGACAGGAATGCATACCCCTAGCGTAGCATACCTATAGGGGCTTTGCCAGCCGCCAGGACCAGCCCGGATACCTTGCTCATGCCCTTAGGATATACCCCTTTATAGGCCCTGGCATGCTTCGTCCTTCTACCCATTTTCGCAGGGTTTATCCTGAGAAAAAGGGAAAAACCGGTGCTGTATCAGGGAGTGTTTTTTGTTATACTTGAAAATATGGCGCTCTGGTCACCGTTTCCCCGGTTAAAAATACGTTCCACCATGCAGACCTTCAGGATAAGCATGATGGATGCATGGCAAACCCGCCGGAATCTGCTGCTTCTCTTGGGGGGGCTGGTCTTCCTCTTAATCTGCCTTATGGGAATCCTCATTTCCATGCATCATAATGCTCAGATCCCGTCGAATTTCTCCCGAACATTAAGTAATGATTTTAAGCCTTTGTCAATTGCGCCGGAAGATCTTTTTCTCCCGGAGGAACCAGACTTTCTTCCGGAGGTGCTTTTAAATCAGGAACCCCGGAATCCCTGGACCCTTGAAGATGTCCGTCCGTTCTGGACGGATCCATTGCAGGATGATCCTGAATTATGGCGAGAGCGGATAAAAGCGACTATTGATACATTCTTGGAAGGGGTTCCATGAAGATACAGCAAATGCACGGTTGGGTTTACCTTTTGTTATGTTCCCTGCTCCTTACCTTGGAAGGTACAGGGCTTGTATCCTGTACCGGTACCGGTAAGTCCCCGGTTTTGCCTCCCCAGGAAAGGGGGGCGTCTCTCGGTAGATCCTTGATGGCTTTTGGGATTGAGGCTAGAGGGTATACGAGTCAAGGACACAAACCGGCTTACTATACCCAAGGGGTGCTGGAAATCTCTGAAGCCCCTGGTTTTACCTGGTTCCATAAGGGGCTGGTTGCGGATACCGGGGATACCGCTCTCGGTGCTGCAGGTTCCCCGGTTCCTGAAACCCATCTCCCGGAACAGGTTCCCCCTGAACAGGGCCTGGTTGTTCCCTTACCAGGACCCAAGAGCATGCCCTCAGCAGAAATCCTCGATACGGAGGCGCAGGTCTCGGTCCCCCCTGAAGTACCCCGAAATGAGGAACCGGCCTTACCCCCTGCTCCTGAGCCTTCTATTGCGGGTATGGTTCCGCCGGTTACGGCGCTGCCTCCGGTTTCACCGCCGGCCGGGTCTTTGGAAGTCCCCCCGGTTCTTGAACCCTCTATAGGGGATCTTATTCCTGGGGCTGGGCTTGTTCCTTCGGTTTCCGCTCCCCCCGCTCCGCCTCCGGTGGAGTCTACCGAATCGAAGGTATCGACTTTACCGGAACCTGCACCGCCCCCGGTGGCGCCTCCTCCCGGTTCCATCATAACCGTGCGGCCAGTTACCCCGCCCTTGGCGAGGGCTCCGGTTCAAGCCCCCCCTCCTGCAAAGGTCCCGGTCCAAATCCCGGAACCCCCGCGATTTATCAGGCCTGCGGAACCGGAACCGGTTGTTCCTCAGACAGCCCGTCAAGTCCTTCCCGAGTATCCTCGTGAAGAAGCTCCTGCCCGGGGCGCTTCCCCTGTCTTTCAACGGGAAAGACAGGCCAGGGCCGTCTATTCACGGACCGTTCAAGCCATCGTAGGCCAGATGGTAGAAATCCCATTCCGAGGAACCGGCTGGGTCTATCTGGGTGAACAGGAATCAAAGCCGGGTATTGGGTATCATTCCCGGTACCTGGAACGAGAAGGGCAGACTTTCGTGTTCCAAACGGAAAGTCCGGGAACCTATACGCTTACCTTCTATAAGCAAGACTTTATTGAAGATTACATTGTCAACGATGCGGTCCATGTGATAGTGAATCCAGATCCGCAGGCCTCAGAGAGAAGCAGGACATCGAGGTCCGTGGAGCCCCGGGTGATTGCAGAACCCCGCTGGCCTCCCCTTCCCGGAGCAGCGGATCAGGACCCCAGGGTTGCCCCTTCCATCCAGCAGCCCCTTATGGAACTTCCCCCTGCTGCGGTAACGGCGCCGGAAGATTCCCCTGTTCCCCTGCTCCCGGCTGATTTCCTGCAGCAGGCTCGGGACGCTTATACGGCGGGACAGTTTCCCGAGGCTATCGTTGCGTTGGATCAGTTCCGGGAACAGTACCCGGCGGGGACTGATGAAGCCTGGTGGCTCTACGGTCAGTCCTTGGAAGCTGCAAGTCCAAGCCGGGATATTCGTTCCGCCCTGGATTATTACCACCGGCTGATCCGGGAATATCCCCAAAGTCTCCGGGGAAACGATGCCCGGCGGCGGATTGCCTACCTGGAACGGTATTATTTTACGATTCAGTAAGGGATTATGATAGCTTCTCCAGATACAGAAGATAGCCCAAGAAAAGGAGCCGATGAAATCCTTAAGGCCTGTAAAACCGAATTAGCCAAACGGATCGTGGGTCAACCGGCAATGATTGAAGGCCTTCTTATGGCCCTGATTGCGGGGGGGCATATACTCCTTGAGGGGGTCCCGGGGCTGGCGAAAACCTTGGCGGTTAAGAGTCTTGCGGATATTACGGGCCTTTCGTTTAAGCGGATCCAGTTCACCCCGGACTTGCTTCCCGCGGATCTCACCGGTACCCTGGTATGGGAACAGGCTTCCGGGACTTTTTCAGTCCGCCGGGGACCGGTTTTTGCCCAGGTGATCCTGGCAGACGAGATCAACCGGGCCCCGGCAAAGGTCCAATCCGCCTTGCTTGAGGCTATGGAGGAACGGCAGGTTACCATTGGGGAAACCACCTATCCGCTGCCGGATCCGTTTTTTGTATTAGCCACTCAAAATCCCATTGAACATGAAGGGACCTATACCCTCCCAGAAGCGGAACTGGACCGGTTCCTCCTCAAACTCCTGATCCGGTATCCCAGTATGGAAGAGGAAATCCGGATCCTACAGATGACGGCTGCTCAGAACACCTGGAGCCTTCGGACCGGCGAACAATGGACTCCCTTACAGCCGGTTTTAGACGCTGTGGCATTGACCCGTTTGAGGGCTGCGGCAGATTCCGTCTTTATGGACGAACAGATTGCCGCCTACATAGTTTCGGTGGTGGCGGCCTCAAGGCCTGGGGCCTCAAAACCTGCGGCGCCCGGATCCCCTCAAGGAAGGCTGCCAGGGAATGGGGTGGAAAAAGCGCTCCGGGAAGAGCTGTACCGGTATATTGCCTTTGGCGCATCCCCGCGGGCGTCTATTGCCCTCTACCGCTGTTCCCGGATCCGGGCCCTTTTTGAGGGCCGCTCCTTTGTGAGCCCTGAAGATGTGAAGGCTGCGGCATTGCCGGTTTTACGGCACCGTATGGTCCTTTCCTATGAAGCTGCGGCAGAGGGCCTTGATCCGGATGCGGTCATTTCCCGGCTGCTCACCTATGTGCCGGTCCCTTGAGCGATGCAAAGGGCCTTCATTGATACCCATGCCCATCTCTCCCTGCTTCCCCAGGAAACATGCCCCAGGGAAGAGGCGCTTTCTCGGCTTTTCCGGGGAGGATTTGGCGGGATTATTGATATCGGAACCGAGGCGGAGGATCTCCGCGGCCGGCTCAAGGCCTTTGCCCGATTCGATCGGATCCGGTTTAGCGCAGGTATATGGCCTTCCAAGGAATCCATTGCCGAACGGGAGCGCCTGATTCCCCGCCTGGAGGAGCATATCACCGCGGCTCCTCAGGGCCGGCTCATTGCTATCGGCGAATGCGGGCTTGACCGGCACCATAACCAGGAAGCCACCGGTGGGGATCTTCCGGGGGAACGGGAACTGCTGGAACTGCAATTGGACATGGCCCAACGGCAGGAGCTACCCATTATCATCCATTCCCGGCAAGCCGCTGAGGAAACCTGGGAGATCCTCTCGGGCTACCCGAAGGTCCGGGGGGTGATTCATTGTTTTTCCTACGGAATTCCAGAAGCCCGGAACTTTTTACAGATAGGGTATTACCTTTCCTTTGCGGGGACCCTCACCTATAAAAATGCTCATGGACTCCGGGAGGCCCTGCAGTTTGTTCCCCTGGACAGGCTGCTGCTGGAAACCGATGCGCCTTATCTTGCGCCCCACCCTTTTCGGGGAAAGCCTGCGGAACCGGGTATGGTGGCGGAAACCTATCAGGTGGCCGCGGCCTTACGCAAGATACGCCTAGAAGCCTTACAAGCCGGGGTTATCAAGAATGCGAACGCGTTATTTGGAAGCCGGTTTTGATCCACGGGAGATACCCTCAAACCCGCAATAAGGCACTAAGGCCTGGGGGAGACGAACCGATCCGTCGGCTTGCTGGAAGTTCTCCAGCACCGCGATGAGCGCCCGGGATACCGCCAAGGCGGTTCCGTTGAGCATGTGGACAAAGCGATTCTTCCCGCTCTCGTCTTTGTATCGGATGTTGAGCCTGCGGGCTTGATAATCGGTGCAGTTTGAGGTGGAGGTTACCTCGCCCCATTCGCCGCCGCTGCGGGAAGGAGGCTGGGCCCTTCCGGGCATCCAGGCTTCCAGGTCCCACTTGCGATACGCCGGGGCTCCCAGGTCTCCGGTACAGGTATCCACTACCCGGAACGGAATCTCAAGGCCCGCAAAGATCTCCTCTTCCACCAAGCGGAGCTCCTCGTGCAGGCGGTCCGATTCTTCCGGCAGGCAGTAGAGGAACATCTCTACTTTGGTAAACTGATGCACCCGGTACAAGCCTTTGGAAAACTGGCCTGCGGCCCCTGCTTCCCGGCGGAAGCAGTGGGAAAGCCCGGCCATGCGCAGGGGGAGCTGCTCTTTGGGGAGGAGCATGTTGGCGTAGTAGCCGCCCAGGGTAATCTCCGCAGTCCCGACAAGGCAGGTTCCCTCGGCTTCCAAGGTATACACATTGGACTCAAGCCCCCGGGGGTTAAAACCAATGCCTTCAAGGATTTCCTCTTTGGCAATATCCGGGGTGATATAGGGGGTAAAGCCCTTTTGGGTGAGTATATCCAGGGCATACCGGATAAGCCCCAGTTCCAGAAACACCCCTTCGTTTTTAAGGTAGTAGAATTTAGTCCCCGAAACCTTGGTCCCCGCGTCGAAGTCGATGATGTCCAAGTCCTGCCCCAGCTTCACATGGTCCAGGGGCTCAAAATCAAAGGTTCTTGGACTGCCAACCCGTTTTACTTCCAGGTTATCCTTGTCCTCTTTACCGATAGGAGCCGCAGGGTGGGCCATGTTGGGGATACGCCGGCCCTCTGCGGCCAGGTCCTTCTCCACTCGGGCCAGGGTTTCTTCCGCGGCGGCAATATCCGTTTTGAGCTTTTTTCCTTCCTCCATAAGACGGTTCCGTTCCGCCGCATCCCCGGTGGCTTTCATAGCCGCGGCATTGGCGTTCCGCTGCCGCTGCAGGGATTGCAAGGTCGTGGTCAAGCCGGTTTTTTGGTTGAAAAGCGCGACCACTGCATCCGCATCAGCCTTCATATACCGATGGGCAATATTTTGCTTCACCTCGGGCAGATGTTCTAGGATGAAACGATAATCTAACATAATGGGTGATGATACCACTTGAGCCTTCCCCATACAAGGCTTCGAAGGGTTTACCCCAGGGCCAGAGCATTTGAAGTTTTGACGAAAAAATACCGATAATAAATTCCACCCAGAGATTGCGGCTTTTCCCACGCGTTTGAGCAGTTTTAGCCTCTTTCTGAAGATTTCTGGTAGGTACTTGATCGCTATTTTAAGGTATCGTTGCCTTTTTTACCATAAAAGGCAATTTATATGCGCTCGCCCTGGGGTTTACCCAGGATTCTTGCGATTCCCGGGATTTCTCGAACTCCGCCGGGTTAAACTGTTTATGAGCCATCCGGGAAGCCCTGCCCCAGCAGGACGGTCATGGGGCAGGGCTTCCCGGTAAAGCGGTGGGGTGTTGCGGTTTTGATAGAACCGAAAAGCCGGTGTTATCTGATGAAAGACGAGCGCCCCCGCTCAATGCGCAGGGATTTAGCGAAAGCCTTTGGCCGCCTTCCTGCCGGCTCAGGGAGAACCCGTACCTATGGCAACGGCCTTGAAGCATGTTCTGCATGAACTTACCGATAGAGGGCTTGAAACGAGGTCCTATGTCTGTAAGCCCCGTCATAGTGGGGAGTAGGGAAGCACAGAAAACCGCAATGGTATAGTACGGAGATAGTTCCCCCAAAAAACACAACCGGGCATGGACAACACAAAAGTACAGAAGTAACCCGGTAGATAGCACTAATGCAACACCGATGCAGTGCTTAGGTTCCAAAACCCCTGCTGAGGTTTCTGCTCCATTGGGGGGCCTTGCCTTTGCCGGTGGAATCCTCCCATGCCCTTAGGGGAGGCCTTATCCCAGCGTAAATCGGCGGTTTTGGCTGACGGCATTAACCCTGGAGAAAGAATAGCGTTTCCCCTTCCGTCCAGGGAAACGCACCGGGAGTACCATGAGGGTATAGGGGTTTTCAGATGGTCATTACATAAGGATGGATCCCGGAATAGGGGGAACCTATTGAGGGACCTTAAACCCTCTATGCAAGGGGCGTTTGAGCTTTTCCCCATAGGTACATTCCGGGCGGATTTATCTCAGTCCGGGATGGATGTGCCTAAATCCGTGGTGGATTTACCTAAATCCGGGATGCATCTGCCTAAGTCCACGACGGATGTGCTTAAATCCGGGATGCATCTGCCTAAGTCCGTGGTGGATGTGCCTAAATCCGGGATGCATCTGCCTAAGTCCGCGACGGATGTGCTTAAGTCCGGGATGCATCTGCCTAAGTCCGAGGTGGATGTGCTTAAATCCGGGATGGATGTGCCTCCGTCCGTGGCGGATGTACCTCAGTCCTGGATGCATCTGCCTAAGTCCGTAGCTGATGTGCCTAAATCCGAGATGGATGTGCCTCCGTCCGTGGCGGATGTGCCTAAGTCCGGGATGCATCTGCCTAAGTCCACGGCAGTTTTGCCTCTGTCCGGGATGCATCTGCCTAAGTCCGCGGTGGATGTGCTTAAATCCGGGATACTTCTGCCTAAATCTGGGGTGAATCTGCCTAAATCTGGGGTGGATGTGCCTAAGTCCGGGATGGATGTGCCTAAATCCGGGATGAACCTGCATAAATACGCTTATGCATTGTGGACACCCTGCTGTGGATGATCCCTTGATTTACACAATGCAGCTATACCCTGAAACCCTTGCACTGGCGGCGCTGTGTGCGGAACCGCTTGGGGACAGGGAAGGGGCAGAGGCATATAGCACAAGAAAAGCAGGTTTACGTAATGAATATGCCCTAGATGTAGATAAGAGGCATTTATTGCCTGAGTAAAGGGGTGTGTGGTAAGAAGATCCCTTAGGTTTCTCCCGGAAACTCCCCATAATGTTGGCATTATGCTATAAGAGACCCATAAGAGGGGAAAACGTATACAAGGAAGCCGTGGTGGAAACGCTACGGGAAGGCCTCCCGCCCAGTTTTGAGGCAATTTCCCGTAACGCTTTAGCTTGTTCCAGGGCGATAGGGATTTCTTC
>JAITRH010000135.1 GCA_031288495.1 Treponema sp.
CCCTTACCGTATTGACCCTGTTATCCCTGCACCCCTTCAGGCGGAGCGGTTCCAGCCCGCCGCATCCCCCCGGGCCATATTGGGTACAAACCCGAAGTTCCTAATCCGTCCTTCCATACAAACCCGGCATTCCGCGGCTTCATCCCCGGTACAGATCTTATGGTCGTAGAGGGCATAGAGCTTCCGTACCTCCTTAGGGGATAGGTTGGGCATCACCACATTGGCCCCGGCCATGAGCCCCTTTTCCCGGCCCTGGGGCGCTATGGTCCCCAGGGCGGTTGTTGCCGGAATGAGGGCCTTGGGCAAGAGGAGCCGGGTAAGGGCCACCATTCTGAGGGTTTGTTCAAAGCTCCCCTGGGGGTGCTTCCCGAAGGGGGTGTCCTCCTGGGGAAGGAAGGGGCCTATCCCCACCATCTGGGGTTCCAGTTTTTGCAGGAACCGGAGGTCCCCAAGGAGGTTTTCCGGGGTCTGGAAGGGAGTGCCTACCATGAACCCCGCCCCCACCTGGTAGCCGATGCCCTTGAGGTCCCACAGGCACTGCTTCCGTTCCTGGAGGCTCATTGTGGGGGGGTGGAGTTTTCGGTAGTGTTCCTCCGAGGCGGTCTCGTGCCGCAGGAGGTAGCGGTTTGCCCCGGCCCGGAAAAACCGCTCGTAACTTGCCCGGCTCCGTTCCCCGATGGAAAGGGTGATGGCGTTATCGGGAAACTCCCTTCGCACCGCTTCCAGCATCTCCACAATCCGGTCGTCGGTGAACCAAGGGTCTTCCCCGCTCTGGAACACGAAGGTCCGGTACCCCAAAAGGTCCCCCATGCGGCAGCAGCTCAGCATCTCCTCCAGGGAAAGGCGGTACCGTTCCACCCGCGGGTTGCCCGCCCGGATGCCGCAGTAGTAACAGTTGTTCTTGCAATAGTTGGAGAATTCGATAAGACCCCGGAAATACACATCCTGTCCGTAATGGCTGGAACGGACTTCCCGGGCCCGGGCAAACAGGGCTTCCGCCTCGGCGGGATCCTCGGTAGTGATATAGTGAAGCAGCTCATCATCCCTTAATTCCACGCTTCCCCTCCTTTGTTATAATCTGAAATCCCGCTGGCCCTTCTGGATGTTCACCAGGTTTTTACGGACCACCTCACGGATCCGCTCTTTCGGAATGGTATCGAGTTCCTTTTCAATCAGCTTCTCTCCGGCGCGAGCGGTTTCAGGGCCGGCGTAATCCATGAGATATTCCTTAAGGGTCATAAGGGCATTGGGATGACAGCAGTTGAGAATCTGCTTACTCTTGCAGAGTTCCATAAAGCGGTCGCCGGTGCGCCCCGCGCGGTAACAGGCCGTACAGAAACTCGGCACATAGTCCAAATCAATGAGCCACTGGATCACCTCGTCCAGGGTTCGGGTATCTGAAACCTCGAACTGCCGGGTGTCTTCTTCGGGGCTTTCCCCGTAGCCCCCCACGGATGTACGGGAGGCGCCGCTTATCTGGGTTATCCCTAAGCGTAACAGTTGCTCCCGGACGCTTTTTCCCTCCCTGGTTGAAATGATCATGCCCGTATAGGGGACCGCGATGCGGATACAGGCGGTGAGTTTTGCAAAAAGCTCGTCGCTTATGCCGCCGTCAAACGAGCCGGGGTCAACGCCGTGGGCGGGCTTTACCCGGGGAACGCTTATGGTATGGGGCCCCACGCCGAAGACCGCCTCCAGGTGTTCCGCGTGCATTAAGAGCCCCGTAAACTCGTAGCGGTAATTCTCAAGCCCGAAAAGCACCCCAAGGCCGACGTCGTCAATGCCGCCCTGCATGGCCCGGTCCATAGCCTCGGTATGGTAGGCGTAATTGTGTTTCGGACCGGTGGGGTGCAGTTGTTCGTAGCCGGCCTTGTCGTAGGTTTCCTGAAACAGAATGTAGGTGCCGATACCGGCGTCGTGCAATTTGCGGTAGTTTTCAACGGTTGTGGCGGCGATGTTCACGTTTACCCGGCGTATTGCGCCGTTCTTGTGCTTAACGCCGTATATGGTGTCGAGGCTTTCGAGGATGTACTCGATAGGATTATGCACCGGGTCTTCTCCCGCTTCAATGGCAAGCCGCTTATGCCCCATATTCTGAAGGGCTTTTGTTTCCGCGCGGATTTCATCCTGGGTCAGTTTCTTGCGCGCTATATCCGATGTGCGGTGATACGGGCAGTACAGGCAGCCGTTGATGCAGTAATTCGAGAGGTACAGGGGAGCGAACAGCACGATCCGGTTTCCGTAAAACTGCTGTTTTATATCAAAGGCAAGGTTAAAAATTTCACGCACCTTGTCCTGATTGTCGCAGGCAAGAAGCACCGACGCTTCCCGGTGGGAGAGGCCCTTTGTCTCCCGGGCCTTTTCAAGAATGCCGTCAACCACCGCCATATCATCTTTCACGCGAGTAGCGTATTCCAGGGTGTCGAGGATCTCTGCATGAGCAATAAAATCCCCGGCTTTTTCCGATTTGAGGTTATACATGCGCCTTTCCTTTGGTATGGGCCGTATCTTTACGGCTCTTTCGCTTTGCCAAGATCCCCGGAGACGGCCGTTTTAACCGTTACATGGGGGAGATTACCGAGCTTCCCGGTGAGGGCGTTAATCGCATCCAGTTCCCCCAAAAGGGTAAGGGAGATCACCGCCGTGTTTTCTTCATCAAAGGGAATACCCATCCGTCCTTTTACAATGTCCTTGTATAAGGAAACCGTCTCGTTAAAAGCTTTTTGGCTGAGCTGGGGTTTTTCCAAAATCGCACCGATTACCGCAATCCGTCTCATGGGTTCCTCTCCTTAGCCGATCCGGATCAGGCAAAAAAAGCTCTCAGGGGTATCCTGAGAGCATGATAATGCACCGTGCATTGTCCTCTGCCCTCACCGAATCAGAACGAATCTTGATTCATAAGGTATATATAAACAACCTATGATTCTCGGCTTAAAAAAGCAAGTATGCGCTTCTCTCATCTAAGACAGGTTTCTTATATATATAATTAAGGTACTACTATCCACAGAGAATTACAAGCCTATAAACGCACATTTCAGGATAAACGCATAGGCCCCTGGGTGTTCCCCGGGAGGCGCGGAATGCCCTCCTTGTCTATGGAAAAGCAAACGCCCTGGCCGGCAAAGAAGTTTTATTGACGGAGGGCTTTTTCTTATGCTATTATATACATATCCTTTGCTTGTTAAGGTGTACGTTTTACTGGTAAATTAAGGAAGAAGGAGTTATCATGTCGGGCCACAGCAAATGGGCGACTATTAAACACAAGAAGGGCGCCGCGGATGCAAAGCGCGGCCAGATGTTCACTAAACTGATTAAAGAAATATCCATTGCCGCCCGTATGGGGGGAGGAGATCCCGAGGGAAATCCCCGGCTGCGAACCGCGGTCTTGAAGGCCCGGGGAGCGAATATGCCCAAGGATAATATTGATAGGGCTATCAAAAAGGGAACCGGAGAGCTTGAGGGAGTCAACTACGAGGAATTGGTGTACGAAGCCTATGCCCCCGGAGGAGTGGCGATCTTTATTGAGGTATTAACGGATAATAAAAACCGGGCCGCCGCAGATATACGGAATATTCTTACCCGTGCAGGGGGCCAGCTTGCCACATCAGGTTCGGTTTCCCGTCTTTTCAAGCGCCAGGGGATCGTCACCGTGGACGGTGAAAAGTACACGGAAGACCAGATCATGGAAGTTGCTATTGACGGCGGCGCCGAAGACGTAACCCTTGCCGATGGGGTTATTGAAGTTACCACGGCCCCTGAAGATTTTGAACCGGTATTGACCAGTCTTGAAAACAACCATTTTGAAACGCTCAGTGCGGAAATCAGCATGGTTCCAGAGGCGGCGGTACATCTGGACAACGATGCCACGGCCAAGGTGGTACGGCTGATTGAGCGCCTCGAAGAAAACGACGACGTGCAGAACGTCTACGCAAACATCGATATCCCCGAAGGGTTTGAGGCTGAATAACAGGGAAACCTCCGGTTCCGCGGGCATCCGCCGTATTATCGGAGTTGATCCGGGTCTTGCCGCTTCCGGGTGGGGGCTTATTGAATTCGATACGCGGCGACTTCGCTATATTACCCATGGGTGTATTGAAACGGGGGCGGATCGCCCGAGAGGGGAGCGTCTTTTTTTTATTTATAAACAATTTCGCGGAGTTCTTACGGCCTATAATCCCACTGAAGCTGCCATGGAAACCCTCTATTTTGCCCGGAATGTTACCAGCGCTATCCCGGTGGCGGAAGCCCGGGGGGTGCTCTGTATGGCCCTGGCAGAACAGGGGCTTTCCATAAAGGAGTATGCTCCTAAGGTCATCAAGCAGGCGGTTATAGGCCGAGGCGCAGCGGACAAGGCCCAAGTGCAGGATATGGTACGGATCATCCTGGGGCTTAACGCCGTCCCCAAACCAGATCATGCGGCGGATGCTTTGGCTGCAGCGGTATGCTGCGCCCATAGGGTGTTACTCGGCTGATACCCAA
>JAITRH010000192.1 GCA_031288495.1 Treponema sp.
CCACGGCTATGAACTCAGGCTGTTCATGGTCATCGGTGGACCGCTTTTGGTTTCCGGCCCCTTAACGGGTTGACGGTGGATGCCGCCCCGGGCGCTTCCGGTTCAGGTCTGTCCCGGAACCGCCGTAGAAGGGGTTCGCTCCTCCCTTCCCTTCAGCTAAGCGCTTTTTTGCATACCCCCCGGAATAATCTTAAGGACCCAAAGGCCCCTTCCGGGGTTCAGGCGGTAAGGGCCGTACCAATAAACCGGCTCAAGGAGCGCTTATTGTTGTCTGTTTTATGAAATCAGGAGAAGCCTATGCCTGGAATTCCCCGGAATACGGTGAAAGACCGTGGCCTGTCGGGATATAAACCGCCCCAATCCGGGGAGGGCCCGCTCATGCCTAGAGCCGGAGAGGGATTTATACCGGTTTTTTATGGTTTATTGGTACCCTATTGTCCCGGGGTGCAGGTTCGGCCGGATCGGTGCTTGTATTCTTTAGCCGCTTATACTAAAACAATAATAAAGCCCATGAGGATATGATGGTGGCGTATGTATGGTAAAGGGATAGGTAAAAAAAGGCTTTTTCGGTATATGATGTGCCGGATCGCGGTCCTGATCCTTCCGTTCATTGCGGGAATTCTCCTTTTCAGTACCCTGGGCTGTGAAAAAAAACTCCCGAACCAGGCTGCATATCTTCGGTATGCCTCCTACCGGGATATACCCGGCGTGACGGAAGAGGATATTAAGGCCATTGAGACCCTGCGATCCCGGTGGAACGGGTTTGTCTATGGTATGCCCCTGACCACCGAGACCTTTTACACGGTGGAAGGTACGGTTAAAGGGTTTTCTACCTACTTCTGTCAATGGCTTACGGACCTCTTCGGCATACCCTTTACACCCGCCATATACGGTTGGAATGACCTCATCGCTGGTTTGGAATCCCAGGAGCTTGATTTTTCAGGGGCCCTGACCCCCACGGAGGACCACCTCCGCCACTATTATATGACCAGCGCCATAGCCGAAGGTTCCCTCACCTATATGACCTTAGCGGATAGCCCGAAGCTGTCGGACATCGCCAAATCCCGGCCGCTCCGGTATGCCTTTTTAAAGGAATCTACCACCTATGATCTGATTGTCCCCTTGAACCAGGATCCCTTTGAGGCGGTTTTTATTGACCGGTATGAAACCGCCTACAGGATGCTCAAAAACCGCGAGGTAGACGCGTTTTTGCATAAGGGTATTGCTGCAGCGGCCTTTGACGGCTACGGCGATGTGGTGGTCCAGGACTTTTTCCCCCTCACCTACAGTCCGATGTCCCTGGCAACCCACAACGCCGAACTCATGCCGGTTATCTCCATTGTGCAGAAAGCCCTCGACCATGGCGCCGCGTATCAGATTGTGAAGCTGTACAACCGGGGGGAACAGGATTATCTGCGCCATAAGTTATCCGCACGGCTCAATGACGAGGAATGGAACTATATCCGGGAACACCGGGCCCGCAAGAGCCCTATTCCCGTAGCCCTGGAATACGACAATTATCCCGTCAGTTTCTATAATACCCAGGAGAAGGCCTGGCAGGGGATCGCCTTGGATGTGCTTACCGAAATTGAGGCTCTCACCGGACTGAGCTTTACCCCAATCAACACGCAGAACACCGAATGGCCGGAATTGCTGGCTATGCTTGAAACCGGGGAGGCCCGGGTGATTTCTGAACTCCTCCGTTCTCCGAACCGGGAAGGCCGCTTTCTCTGGCCCGAGGTGCCTTACGAGATCGATTCCTGCGCCTTGATATCCCGCTCCGAATACCCGGATATCTATATGAACGAGATCGTATATTCCCGGATCGGGCTTATGCAGGATGCCGCCTATACCGATATCTTTCATACCTGGTTTCCCCATCACCGGTATACCCAGGAATATGGGAGTACCAATATCGCGCTTCAGGCGCTGGAACGGGGGGAGGTGGACCTGGTGATGGCCACCAGGAACCTGCTCCTCCATTTAAACAATGTACAGGAGCTCCCGGGTTTCAAGATCAACCTGGTGTTTCAATACTCCGTTGCATCCACCTTCGGCCTCCATATACAAGAGCGGGTGTTATGTTCCATCCTGTCCAAGGCCATGAGACTGATTGATACGGATCATATATCCGACCACTGGATCCGGCGGGTGTTTGATTACCGTGGAAAAATGGCTCAGGCCCAACTGCCGCTCCTTATCGGCGCTTCTGCGCTTATGCTGAGCGTCCTTGCCCTGCTCCTGATTATGTTCCTCCGCCGTGCCCAGGAGGGGAAGAAACTGGAACAAACCGTACGGGAACGGACCTCCGCCCTTATCCGGCAGGATCGGCTCTTGCATACGGTCAATGACGCGGCTTCCCTGCTTTTGGCGTCTGATGTGGACGAATTCAATAATGCCATACGCCGGGGTATGGAGATGATGGCCACGAGTGTTACCATCGACCGCCTCTATATCTGGAAGAACCAGAACCCCCAGGGGCCCCATGAGTACACCCAAATCTTTTGGTGGCTTGACCAGAAGATTGCCTCACGCCAGGATATCCTCCATATCAACCACAAATTTCCCCATACATTTCCCTATGTTACCGGTTTTCCCGAATGGGAAGCGAACTTTTCCAAAGGGAAATGCGTAAACGGCCCGGTAAAGGATTTATCGCCGGTGGAACAGAAACGGCTTTCCCCCTTCGGCGTCAAATCCATTTTGGTGGTTCCCGTGTTTTTGCAGGACGCCTTTTGGGGTTTTGTCAGTTTTGATGACTGCCATAAGGAGCGGTATTTCTCAAAAGATGAGGAAGCCATACTGCGTTCCGGGAGCCTGCTCTTGGCCAACGCGGTGATGCGCAATGAAACCGCCCAAGCCCTGGCTAAGTCGATTGAGCAGGCCCAGGCGGCGAACCAGGCCAAAAGCGACTTCCTCTCCAACATGTCCCACGAGATTCGGACGCCGATGAACGCCATCATTGGGATGACGTCCCTAGCGGCATCCTCCGGTGATATGGAGCGAAAGGATTACTGCTTAAAAAAGATAGGGGACGCTTCAGTGCACCTGCTCGGCGTTATTAATGACATCCTGGATATGTCCAAGATTGAGGCCAACCGGTTTGAGCTTTCCCTGGTGGAGTTTGATTTTGAGAAGATGCTCAGGAATGTGGCCAATATCATCACCTTCCGGGTGGATGAGAAGCAGCAAAATTTTACCATCCACATTGGGAAGCGTATTCCCCGGTATGTGTTAGGGGATGATCAGCGGCTGGCCCAGGTGATTACCAACCTCCTGAGTAACGCGGTGAAGTTCACCCCGGAACAAGGGTCTATAACCTTGCAAACGGAATTGGTAAAGGAAGAGGAGGGCATGTGTACCCTCCGATTTGAAGTAAGGGATACGGGGATTGGCATTTCCCCGGAACAGCAGGACCGGCTTTTTACCTCTTTTGAGCAGGCCGAAAGCAGTACCTCCCGCAAGTTCGGCGGTACCGGGCTTGGGCTTGCCATATCCAAACGCATTGTCATGCTTATGGGCGGTGAAATCGGGGTGGTATCGGACTTGGGCAAAGGGGCTGTCTTTTGGTTAACCATCCAGGTAAAACGGGGCCATTCGGTGCGGCAGAGCCTGCTGAATCCTCAGGTGGATTGGAAAACCATACGGATCCTGGTGGTGGATGACGCCCTGGAGGTACGGCAATCCCTGGAGGAAATTATCCAGGGTTTCGGCATCTCCTGTGATGCGGCCCAGGGAGGGGAAGAAGCCCTGGACTTGATGCGTCAAAAGGGTTCCTATGACATTTACTTTGTCGATTGGAAAATGCCCGGTATGAACGGCATCACCCTTTCCCGGCACATAAAGCAAAACCACCGGGATAAATCGGTGGTTATTATGATTTCCGCGGTGGAATGGACGGCGATAGAAGCGGAAGCCAAGGACGCGGGGGTGGATAAATTCCTGTCCAAACCCCTTTTCCCCTCGATCATCGCGGATTGTATCAATGAGTGCCTCGGGATGGATAATCTCCTCATCCCTGAGGGGGATAGGACCGGCGCCACCGAAACCTTTGAGGGGTATCGGGTGTTGTTGGTGGAAGATGTGGAAATTAACCAGGAGATTGTATTGGCCCTTCTGGAGCCGCTCTTACTCACCGTTGATTGCGCGCAGAACGGCCGTGAGGCGCTGGAGTTCTTCGGCGCGGCGCAGGACCGCTATGATCTCATCTTCATGGATGTCCAGATGCCGGATATGGATGGTTACGAAGCGGTACGGCGTATTCGTGCCCTGGGAACTCCCCAGGCCCGGCAGATCCCCATTGTGGCCATGACCGCCAATGTCTTTCGCGAGGACATTGAGAAGTGCCTTAAAGCAGGTATGAACGATCATTTGGGTAAGCCCTTGGATATGGAAGAAGTTATGGTAAAGCTACGCCGATACTTACCCCCCAAGGCCCCCCAGGGG
>JAITRH010000017.1 GCA_031288495.1 Treponema sp.
GGGGGCCTTTCGGCCTCCCGGAAAGAAAGACCCCTAAGGGCCCTATGCCTGGGGCACGGTTGCCCTCGCATTCATCTTGTTTTTATGCCGCCGGTACGGATATATTTAGAAGAGCATGATGGGGTTGCACAACACATACCGGGTTATACTCTTGCTGGGCCTCTTATTCCCTGCGGTTCTCGGCGCCGGGGATAAACGGAAGAGCCCCCTGGAGCTGTTTTTGATTATCGACGGCTCTTCCGCCCTGAAAAAGGTACAAGCCGCCGTGGTCCGGTGGTTACACGAGGAGGTGGTGGATAGCATCCTCCAGGAGGGGGACAGGCTCACCATCTGGCTCGCGGATGAAACGGGGCAGGAGATTTTTTCAGGGGCCCTCAGGGGAGCCGGAGATAAGGCACGGATTAAACGGGTACTCCAATCCGTGCCCTTTGAGGGGGGAACCGCGAATTTTGCAGGACCCATCCGGGATGCTACCGCCCGGATACAGCGGTCCCATGCCATGGTCTATACCCTCCTCATAACCGGTTCCACTGCCGGACGTTCCCCTTCTTTGGGAGGGGATGCGGTGGGGCTCCTGCGGTTTACCCGGGTGGAGGAATTTTCCGGTTGGCGGGCCATGGTCATAGGCTTGGGACTGAGCGCCCGGGTGCAGCAGGCCGCTGCCGCATACATGCAGAAAGCCCGCTAAACCCCGTATCCCTTGGGGCGGCGCTAGGGTTCCGGGAAATTTTCCGGGGACCTAAAGGCAAGGAAGGTACCGCATGAACAGACAATTTTTTAGAGCCTTAACGGGTATTATTTTCATTACCCTGAGTCTGGGTATGGGCGTGCTGATTATGTTCCCCCACTATTTTTCCCGTTCTCCCAGGAGCAAAGAGCAGCGCCAAACCAAGGTCATCATCCCCCAGGGAGTACCCCTTGGGGCCTCCGGTTCGGACCTGGTAGAGGAACGCCTCCCTTATGAAGCCTATATCCAGACCAAGGTGGCCCTGGATGAGGGAGAAATGCTCGTAAGCCTCCTCACCGATGATTTCGACGGAGTTCCCGGAGAAGAACAAATCATCGCCTACCGGAATGTGCGGGAAAAAACCGGCGGGGAACCGGCGGTGTATATCACCTATGTGGATTTTGATGAGGATACCACGGAGTATAACCGGATCTGGAGCGCCCCAACCGGGGTAACCCGGCCGGGGACCCTCTCCCTGTATACCAAGGATTTAATCGGAGACCGGAGTGTCTGTGTGATCCTGGGAGGTATGAACGACTCGGGGGAACAAACCCTCGCGGTCTTTAGAAAGAACCTCAATGGCGCGGCGCCGTTTGATACGATAGCGGACCTGCGGATCAACGGAACCATTACCATCCGGGAAGTCAATCGCAGCCAGGCATACGAGAACGGTATTGCCCGGGGGCAGAGTTTTCCCATTGTGGCCTACGGCCATGACGGCGCATCCTTTAATATGCTGGATCAGACGGAAATTACCTATACCTATAATACGGGCACCGGGCGGTATGAACAAAGCGCCCTGGTCATCATCCCGGGAACCCAGATCGAACAGCGCCGCCTGCGGGAAGTGGTAAGCGGCGGCTCCACGTCCTTTGAAGCCTTTATCCATGGCCTGTGGTACTATGTGAGTCCCCAAGGGACCCTGGACAGCCGGCAGTATATTTATTTTGATCCCCAGAACCGGGAACTGATTTTCTTTGGGGAAGAAACCCAGCAAGTGTTTACCTGGCAAAATTCCAGCCCCACCCGGTATGGGCTGTATATCGCAAGCCAGAATATCTCGGTTACGACGCTCCGGCGGTTCCTGGATATAGAACTGGAATCCCTGGACAGCATAGGGGTTAGGGTTTCGGAAGATGTCCGTCTCAAGATTGGGATCAACACCTCCTGGGATGGGTCGTACCGGAAAGCCGATATGGTAGAAAAGGCCGATCCCGAAGCCCCCGTCTCCATACCATCCACCATAGATGCGGTGTATACCGGTTCCCTGGGGAAGCTCCAATTTTTTCCCAATGGGGTCTATGAACTGAGCTCCCGGGGAAGCAGCCGCCGGGGGCTCTATGCGTTTTTCCTCATAGGGGATCAGCATTTGCTGGAACTGCGTCCTGAATATACCCTCAAGGGCGCCTATACTGCGGCTTCGGGACCCCCCTCCCGGGAGACCTACCTCGTAGCATATACTCCAAACCAGGAAACAGGGAGCAGCCAGGGAAACCTGACCCTGTTTCCGGTCCGGCTTGGCACTAAGGGGATACAGAAACTCCATGATCCTGCGCTTTTTCTCATAGAGTACGAACCGGTAACGGAACAGCCTCCGACGACGGTGCAAGCCGCGCCCGGCGCTGAAGATGAACCGGTGCCGGTGCTGGGCTTCAGTTCCAAACCTCAGTATTTCAGCCCGGACAACGACGGGGTGGATGACGAGCTTTTCATATCCCTTACCGCAACCTCGGCGGCGCCTATCCTATCCTGGAGTTTTCAAATCCGGGAACCCCAGCCCCCGTATCAGGTATTTTACCAGATCGACGGGAAGGGCGGTCCCCCGGAACGTATTACCTGGAATGGTAAAAGCACCAAAGGTGAATTAGTCCAGGCGGCTACGGATTATCCCTTTACCTTTAAGGCGGAAGATAGCCAGGGTAAGGAGGGTTCCCTGAACGGCACCATCGGGGTTGATGTGCTGATCATTCGAGAGGATGCCGGACTGCGCATACAGGTACCCTCGATTATATTCCGGGCAGGCTATGCGGACTTTCTGGAACTCTCCCCGGACATTATGGCCAATAACGTCCGGGTCTTACGGCGTATCGCGGAGATCCTCAATAAATTCAGGGATTACCGGGTCCGGGTAGAGGGCCACGCTAATCGTACCCAGGTGGACGCTACCGATGAAGAACGGCAAGAGCTTCAGCCCTTGAGCGAAGCCCGAGCGCGGGCAGTGGTAAACCAGTTGGTCGAATTCGGGGTTACCCGCAACCGCTTAACCGCCGTAGGTATGGGCAGCACCAAGCCGGTTGTTCAGTTTGAAGACCGGGATAATTGGTGGAAAAACCGGCGGGTGGAGTTCATCTTGATTAAGTAGCCCCGCTTGGGTGGGTTCCCGCTGAGAAGAGCTGAGGCTATCGGAAACCGCCGTCTTTGGCTGTTCCGGCAGCCTCGTTATACGAAATGGCCGCCCTGTCCACCCAAAGGGGTCTACCCCCGGCGAGACCCCTTACAAGACCGGATTGCATGACCCAAGCCGCCGGGAGCTTTTTAGCAGGTATATAAAACCAGAGATGGTACCTATGGTGATCCGTTTTCCTGGAGCACAGGGTACTCAGCCCCGCGCTGCAATCGCGCCGCCGCCAGCATCGCTGAGCGCCGAGGCAAGCATCCCATCAGGTACGGATCCGCCTGTCAAGCTCCCTTCCCCAAGACCCCCGCCGTAGGCGGCCGGCAAATCCCGCACAAGACCGCCGGCTCTCAGGATATACCCTATCCCGCCCAATGCCTTGGAAGCGGCTGGAGCCGATAGCCGGCGGCCCGGTTCTTCCCCAAGGGCATCGAAGATCTAAGGACACCCCCGGCAAGCGGCATACCATAACACCCCATGCCTGTGTCCTCAGGGGCTTTCTGTAAAATCGACCTAGCCCCGCAGCTTCCGCTGCCTTGGGACCTGGGTTACTCCGGGTAAGGGCTTATAGGCCTTGAAGGATAGGTACTTAAAGGGGTGAATATCCAGGGCATTGGGAAACCACCCGTCGAGTTCATCCGTATCGACGATGTTGATAGCCGGGCTATAGGAAATGGGGAGCACCGTCCCCCGGTCAAGGAGCAGTTTTTCCGCCTCCGCCAAGGTGGCTAAGCGTTTTTCCCCATCCTCGCTCATGGACTTGTCCATCAGGTTTTCATAATCCGTATCATTGTACTGGGCGTCATTCAGATTGGAATCTCTTCGCCACATCTGGAGGAAGGTATAGGGATCTGCAAAATCTCCGATCCAGGTGGAAAAGCCCACCTCATAGTCGTTTTGTTTCAGGGACTGAAAGTATTGATGATAGGGAATCACGTTGATTTTCACCGGAACCCCGAGCTTTTCCATCCAAACTCCCGCCATGATGGTCCCGATACGGGAAGCCTCCGCAGAAGGAGTCACCTTGATGACCAGATCCGGAAGCCCCACCCCTTGGGGAAACCCTGCTTCTGCCAAAAGCCGCTTGGCCTCTTCCATATCCGTACTATCCAAGCCTTTGAGTTGCGGATACCCTGGAATAGGGTAGATGAGGGTTTTCGCAGGAAGCAGGTGCCCCTCCCGGATCTGTTCCCAGGGCAGAGCCAGGGAAAGGGCCCGCCGGATCCGGTGATCGTTCCAGGGCTTTTGCGCGGACCTAATAAAATAGTAGTGGGTGGCAAACATAGGGTTGACCATGATCCCGCTGCGGTCCGTGAGGGTTTCCAGGTTCACTTCCCCGGAAATCCACCGGGCTTCCCCGGAATTCCACAGGGCCGCGGCTTCATCCCCATCTTCGGTAAACTTCAAAATGATCTTGTTCAGGGATACGTTTTTAGCCCCCCAATAGAGCTCATTCTTAACCAGCACCATCTGCTCCGGATTATGTTCCTCAATATAAAAAGGCCCATTAGAAACCGGGGAAGCCCGGGACCAATCCGCCTGGTTCAGCATAGACGGGTGAATGGGGCTAAAGGAATGATGGCAGAGCATGCTCGGAAAGAACGATACCGGGGTGTTGAGCTGGATCACTAAGGTCCGCTCATCCTCGGCCCTAATGCCGATCCGCCGGGGGTCCCGGATCCGGCCGGTCCGGTATTCCCTGGCCCCCTGGATACTATCAAACAAGGATGAATAGGGGGAATTGGCCGAAGGATCCAAAAGGGAGATCCAGGCCGCCCGGAAATCTTCCGCCTTCACCCTATCCCCGTTCCAGTATTTGGCATTCTCCCGGATCGTAAAGGTCCACTGCTTTTTATCCTCCGAAACCTCCCACTGGGCGGCAAGCCCAGGAACCGGTTCCATGGTAACCGGGTGATACGAAAAAAGACCCTCATAGAGTCCGGTAAAAAGCTGGGCTTCATAGGCCAGGTAGGATTTGCGGAAATCCAATTCCAATTCCCCCTTGGAAAAGGTTACCGTCAGCTGGTCCCGCACAAGCGACCGGGGCCGGGTTTCCGCAAAATCCGGCCCGTACGGGACTTCCTCGGGCTCCACAAGCGGCTCCTGAGCTTCCGCAGGCAGCGGCGCCGCTTCGTTGCGCATAGACGCGCTTTTGCAGGATACTGCGCCCAAGATGATACCTAGTATACAGAGAAACCTCATCCTGAAACCGAGCTTCTTGCTATTGGACTTTTTCATACATACACCTGTTACTCTCTTAGATTTGACTTTATCAGGTACTGGCAGGCCCTTACCGAGGATCCAGTGATGATAACCCCCCTCTATTATAATCGGTACTTTCTACCCTTGAGCATACTTGAGGGAAAACCCTAATCCTGCTAGATAATATTGAGCTTTTTAAGTTGTGCCGCCTCTTCCGTAAGCAGAATGTAGTCAGAACGCCGCTGGTTTGCCTTGATATAGGCGTTCTTCAACGTAGAAAGTTCCGGTTTTATACCCTTTATCTTATCCCGATCTTGCTGCTCCACCGCCTGCTTAAAATAATTATCTATGGCGTTTAAGGTTTTATAAAGGGACTGGATATCCCTGATACCGAGGTCGAGGAAATTCATAAGCTGCGTATCCTCAAGGGCGTTAATCTTCGCCAGGGACATATTCTGGGCGGAGGAAAATTGCTTCGCCTTTTTATCGATCCTGCTGCGTAACTGGTTAAAATCGACGAGTTCTTTAGCCGGAGAGATACCTGAATCTTGATAGGTTACTTCATAGATGATCCGTTCCGGTTCCTTGTTCATCATCCGCGCCCAGAGCCGCTTGATTTTTTCCCACAGACTGAGCTTCCGGTTTGCCAGTATATCTTCATTAGCATCTAATTTTACCCCTATTTCCAGCAGGATCGGCGCAAGCCCGCTGAGGATCTGCACTCCTTCAACGAGGAAATGCTTGTATGACACCTCCTTGGGACCGGTCTTCGGGGTCTCCTCAACCAGCTTCAAGGACTCAAGGACCTGTTCCTGCAATTCAGGACCTTCCAATGCATAGTCTTCTTTTATCAATTCTTCGAGCAATTCCGTATATACCGGCTTCCCCGGCATAGAAGCGGCCATGAGCTTCTTGATATCCGCTGCGGAGGGGCTTTTCTCCGGCGGTATATGGCTGCATATCGCGGTTCGCACGTCGAGTTTATACGCCTCCCGGTTAAAATCAAAGAGGATCTTTAAAGAACACAGAATCGAACGGCTTAATCGGGCTAAACGTTGGATGAGCCCTACGATACCGCTTATCCCCAGGGCATCGGTTCCCACCCGTAATTGATTGGTCATCTCTGCCATCGCCCGGGTAATGGGGGATGCAGAATCAGGGCTGAGATTGATCCAGTCGATGTATTTTATGAGGCCCAAAACCCGCTTAATCCGGTCAAGGGTAAAATAGGCGGTATTAAACTGGTAAAAATTTACCAATACATCAAGCTGTATATCATAATGGGACAGCCTGATAGTAAGCTGCCGGTTCTTGTCAGCATCTGAGAATGCCTCGGTTTCGGGAATTTGAATTTCCTTAATTTGGACATCCTGTCTATAGGGATCTTCTTTGACCATTCCTTTGGAGAGTAAGAGACGATACAAGGCTTCATAGGCGTTATAGAACTTACGAAGCTCTTCTTTTAAACCAGGGAATACCGATTTTTCTATATAATCCCGCCGTATTTGTATAGCTTCAGAAAGAGCGGTTTGATAATTTTTATCCATGATTAATTTTACTATGACCTATTGTACCAAATAAATCAACCAAGGAACTATCAGTCATCTTTTATCCGGTACCGGAAGGGGTGAACAGGGGTTCACCCCTTGTAATGACCGGTATATTTGCGTACAAATCCCCAGGGACGATAGGTCATCTTCGCCTGACGAAGCCCTGTATCCCCCAGATCCTGTTCCCGGTTAATATAGGTACATTCCTCAGAGAGGGACGCCGCAAACGTCTGGTTCATAAACTGATAAATTCCTTTGTATGCATCAATGCCTTTTTCAAAATGAATCGCAAAGATCCTCCCCGTGGCCAGGGCTTCGCCTAAACACCACCCTGCGGGGGTTCCGTTTATATAATAGATGCTCCCCTGCATACCCAGAGGGGTAAACAGTTCCAGCGCTTCCCTTGCCGCATAGTAATCCCCATCCTCCCCCTTATCCTGCCGCCACCGCTCGAGGACCATCATAGCCTGGGGAAGGAGTTCCGCGGTGAGGGGCCATTCTTCATGCCGATAGGCGCCGAGAAAGGCGTTGACTAAGTTACGTTTCTTGTGGTACTTCTTCCCCGGTAATTGGGCCAGATCGGTTCTCCGGTACAGGTAGTCAAAATTATCCCGATCCTCGGCGATTTCAATCCCCCACTGAAGCAGCCGCTCCTGGTTCGGGATCAATACCGATTCGGATATGCCTTTCCAGTACTTATGGGTTTTAAAAAGTTCCAGGATCACCGCATGTTCAGGAACCTCGCAGGGACTCATAAAAAAGCGGGTCCCCTCCCGTTCCCCGGAAATAATGAGGCTGTTCTCATGTAAGGCAATACGATACTTGTACCGTTTTCTGAACAAATAGAGATTCGCAAAGGTGTATTCTGAAACTCCGTCAGGAATCGGGAATAACCGGCCTTGTAGCTCCGCTTGTAATGCAAAACTGATGGGTACGAACTCAGGGTAACAAGGTATGGACATGATGATTCTAATATACTCTTTTTTGCCTTCAGCGCGGTTACCGGAAAAGGCGGTTTAGGTGGTGATGCCGCGGCTTGCGGGGCATCCGCTTCGGAATTCCGATAATCCGTCTCTGGGTGAGCGGCCGCCGCTTCATGGGCTGGGTAGTATCCTTTTTGCCGGGGGGCCAAAAGGCCCCCCATGCCCTCGGAATTTTTCTATGGGTGTATCCTACTCTTGGAGGAGAACTCATTCCGCTCTGCATAGAAGGAACCCTGGGTTTACGGCTATCCCCTGCTCCCATCCTTCAATCGAAGGTAGGTTACGGCAGAATTGGCTGAGGATATTTCAAGCATCCCCGGGTTTTCCCCTTCAAAGAATTCCGTCCCCTGCATCCCGGTTAAGATCTTCTCCTTAATACCGCTCGATACTACAAAGTCACAGATCTCCCGGGCATGCGAACTGGGGCTATGTTCCCCGTCATGCAGGTAAGAACGCAATTCCAAGGGGATAAACGTGGCCCCGCCGGATCCGTAATCCAAGGCCGCTTTACCGAATACATCCAGCGTACCTTCTTCGGCAATGAGGGAAAGGCAGGCGAGCTCCTCTTTGGGCTGCTCTTCCGGTTTTTCCGCCGGGCTTGCCCCCAGCCGCCGCCAGTCACTGGAACCGCGCAGATCATCCAGGGTAGCGATAACCTGTTCCATGGTGGCCGCATAATGCCGTTTTCCCCGGCGTACATGGAGGTTGACCGCCACGGCCCGAATGTAGGTTTTATACAAAAAGCCCTGTCCCGGTAGATCCAGCCGCGCCTTATGGATGATCACGCTCTCCAGCAGGTCCGCATCGATCTTGGGGACGATGAAATAGATGACTTCCTTTTCCACCGGAATGGTAATCCGCAACAATCCCAAGCGATCCCGCAGCCCCATGCCATGCCCAAAGGAAATCAGGGGTACACAGAGGCCCATCTCCAGCACCGTTGCCGCCAGCGAGGAAGCGGCGCCCCGCTGGACAATGCAGTAGATCACCGCGTAGTTATCCTTACCGGGGGAACCGCTTCCGGCCAGGGTCTCCAACTTTTCCATATCAAAGGTTAAGGGGATCTTTCGCTGTATTTTAACGGTTTTAGCGTAAATGGAACCGCGGCCCGGCAAATACAGATCCGCCGCTTCCGCGATCCGGCGCATGGTTCCGGCTTCATAGGCGGCGGGCACATAAAACCGATAAAACACTGCCCGGGCTTCTTCCAGTTTGGTAGAGGAACGCATTCCCAGCCAGGTGGAACGATCCAGGAGACTTATCTGCTTTGCCTGCTGTATGTATACTTCGGGAATGGCCAGGTCCTTGAGGACCTTATCGATTAAAGGGGTTACGGTACTATTAATGACGCAGTTTATTTTTGAAAAAGCGGTTTGTTCAGACATGGCATACTCCTATAAGATGGATTTAAAGGGGAGTACCTTTTTTGTTCGAGCGTTGTTGATTATCCCTGAAAGCAGCACCGCAAGAATCGGAAAAACGCTGGCACAGGCAACGACGCCGAAAGCGCCCCCTACCGCTCCGGCTCCGGCGCTCTGGCCGATGCCAAGCCCTGCGGCGATCACCAAGGGTACAGTTATGGGGCCGGTGGTAACTCCTGCAGAATCCCAGGCAATGGCGGCGAATTCTTCGGAAGACACCACGGTGAGCACGATCGCAAGGGCATAGGGAATACCCAGTAACCATGCCAGGGGTAGGTTAAAAAGAATTCGCCCAAACCCTGCGACCATGCCGAAACCAACGCCGATGGCCACCATGGATACCAAGGTGTTTTTCTTGTAGGTTCCGGTGGTCAGTTCTTCCACGGTAATGCCCAAGGCTGCCAAAGAGGGTTCTGCCAAGGTCGCGCCAAAGCCCAGGACAAATACAAAGATCAACACCGCGGCCAACCCGACAATCCGTCCCCATTTAGAGAAAACCGCATCCTCTACCGGAATATGGCGGTAAATTCCTGTGGCCTCCTGCATTTGGGCGGCATCAAAGGGCACTGCTTTAAGCCCGGTGCCGTCGTTAATCCAAATATAAGGCTTGGCCCCGGTAGGCCCCGGCACAATAAACCGGGATGACCTATCCACCCCGCGCACCACCACGGCAGCGTCGTTCCTAACGGTCTGCTCATAGGCATGGGGAAGAGCCGCGCCTGCTTGGGTACCCAAGGCGGAAATCCCCCGCTCCATACCAAAGCCAAAGAGAAACATGCCTATAACCGTAAAGGCAATACCCAAGAGGCTGACATCGGTCTCTCGGATCCGTTCCCGCACCACGATAAGGATCGTAATCACCAATACCAGGGTGAGGGGGAGCACGGCCATGAGGGCCTCTTTGAGGGACTGCCAGGTCTTTCCCTGAACGAGGGTTTGGGGCTTCGTTACCGGGGACTCTGGGACCGCGGGGAGGGATTTCTCTTCAAGGGCAGCGCCGGGGAAGGAAGCGCGGAACCGGTTTTCCTCCAAAAAGCCCTGGGCCACCGCTTTGCGGGCCAGGCTTACCAGGGCTTCCTCGCTTCCCGCTACATATTCCGCCTTGCTCCGAACCAGGGGATCTGCCGCAAAGAAGCGCCCGGGAGTGGACGGTTCTGGAACTTTCGGTAAGAGGAAGAAGCCCAGGGCAAAGACCGCCAATACGGGCAAGCCGGAAGCCAGGGTAATGACCCCAAGCCCTGATGCGCCGCCCTTGGTACCTCCGGCGATCTTGGAAACCCCGATGCCCAGGGCAATGACCAAGGGAACCGTTACCGGGCCGGTAGTAGCGCCCCCCGTATCCCACGCCAGATTAGCGAGAGGGCGGAGAATGGGATTTTGCTCGCAGATAAACCCTATGACCAGCAGGATAGGCATCATGAGAAACACCGCAGGTTTAAAAGGCCAGCCGTAAATAAACCGGAATACCCCAAGGAGCACCGCGAGGCCCACCCCTACGGCAATGGCCAAGACCAGCCAGGAGGAACCTCGGTTAAGCACCAGATAGAGGAGGGGAGCATCCCAGCATTTCACCACACTCCCTTGCAGTTTAAGGAAGCTGATAGCCGGCTCCGCCAGGGTTGCGGTAACCCCGATAATAACGGCAAATACCCCCACCCCGAGGGGCCCTACCTTGGGAGGCAGCCGCAGCCCGCACTGTTCACCCAGGGGCATAATCCCCAAAAACAGCCCTTCCAGAAAAAACGCCAGCCCCACCACCGTGGCCCCTACTCCCAGGACCACGGAAAAGACATGTTCCACCGGTACTTTCAAAATAAACGTCTGGGCAAGAAAGAGATAGATCACCACAAAGGCAACCGCCCGCAGCTGGGCGCCCAGCTTTGATGCGGCATACATGCCAATCATCCTAAGCGCCTTGGGCAGCGGTATTTTAATCATGCTTGTTTGGCTCATAGTACACTGTTCCTTATATTTAAATTTATAACATCAGGCGGCCTGCAGGATCCGAAGCTGCAGCCCGCCATGCTTTGACCGATGCATCTGCCAGATACGCGTCAAAGGGCATCATACGATCGATGGGGGCATGTCCTGCCGGAAGGATTTCCACTATGCGGTTTGCCAGAGAATTGACAAATTCATGGTCGTGGGAGTTAAACAACACCACCCCGCTAAAAGCCGCCAGGCCCTCGTTGAGGGCAGTGATGGCTTCCAGGTCCAGGTGGTTCGTAGGCTCGTCCAAGATAAGTACATTAGCCCCGGAAAGCATCATCCGGGCAAGCAGGCACCGGACCTTTTCCCCTCCGGAAAGGACCTTCACCGGCTTCATGGCCTCATCCCCGGAAAAGAGCATCCGTCCCAAGAAGCTACGCACATAGGTATCATCCTGATTCGAGGAATACTGCTTGAGCCAGTCGGTAATGGAAAACGCTTCAGTAAACCACCCGCTGTTTTCCTTGGGAAAATAGGAAAAGCTCACGGTCTGCCCCCACGAATAGGCACCGAGACTAGGCTTTTGCACCCCGGCGATACAGTCAAACAGGGCGGTCTTGGCCTGATGTTCGGTCCCTACAAAGGCTATCTTATCCCCTTTGTTTATCGTGAGGGAAAAATTGGTAAGCACCGGGGTTCCCTCACTGGTACAGGCGAGGTTCTCTACCTGCAGCACCTTGTTCCCAATCTCCCGATCCGGTTTAAACCCCACGTAGGGGAATTTTCTGCTGGTTACGGTGAGGTTTTCCAGGTCCAGCTTCTCCAAAACCTTTTTGCGGCTTGTGGCCTGACGGCTTTTTGCCGCATTAGAGGCGAAGCGTTGGATGAATTCCTTGAGCTCCCGGGCCTTTTCTTCCCGTTTCTTCAGCTGATCCCGTGCCTGCCGCTGGAGCATCTGGCTCATCTGATACCAAAAGTCGTAGTTTCCTGCATAGAGGGTGATCTTCCCAAAATCAATGTCACAGATATGGGTACAGACCGCATTGAGAAAATGCCGGTCGTGGGAAACGACGATAACCGTATTGGGAAAATCCATGAGGAAATCCTCAAGCCAGGTAATGGATTCCAGGTCAAGGCCGTTGGTGGGTTCGTCTAAGAGGAGAATATCGGGATTGCCGAACAGGGCTTGGGCCAACAAGATCCGAACCTTCTTGGATTCGTCCAGTTCCGCCATCACCTTGCCCTGGTCTGCTTCGTCAATACCCAGCCCAGAAAGGAGCTGCCCTGCCTGGGCCTCTGCCTCCCAGCCGCCCAGTTCGGCAAAATCCGCTTCCAGCTCGCTGGCCCGCATCCCGTCGGCTTCGGAAAAATCTTCCTTGCCATAGATCCCTTCCCGTTCCTTTTGCACGGCATAGAGCCGGGGATACCCCATGATCACCGTTTCAAGGACCGAAACATCCTCAAAGGCAAAGTGGTCTTGCTTCAGCACCGCGATACGTTCCCCGGAGCTGACCGTAATGGTCCCCCGGTCGCGTTCGATTTCCCCGGAGAGTATTTTTAAGAAGGTGGATTTTCCCGCCCCGTTGGCGCCGATGATGCCATAACAGTTGCCCGGGGTGAATTTGAGATTGACATCCTTAAAGAGGATCCGCTCTCCATAGCTGAGACGTATATCGGTAACGGTTATCACAGATCAGGGCTCCTTTTTTACTTTTTTACTAAATAGACTGAACATACGGGCAATAATACCTGCTTTTTCCCCGCGCGCCCCTGCAGGGGATACGGGCTCAGCCCCTTCTTGGAACAGGGGGGGGGACGCCATCCCCGCCGGCAGGGGGGCAGCCCCGCTAGGAACCGGCTGCCGGGGAGGAGGCTGCCTCGGCAGGGACTGCCCGGACCCTGAAGGTCCGGTACCCAGACCTTCAGGGTCCTGCTCAAGGGAAACCTTACCCGGTTTATCGATCCGGGGCCGGGATCGCCGGCGCTGAGGATGATTCGCATTTCCCCTTGGGAGGGCCCCTTCCCGGGGCGGGGCTTGCGACTCTTGAAGGGGGGGAGGGATTTCGTATTTTTGTTTGTAATAGGCCATCCGTTCGTCAAAGGAAAGGTGGGACAGATCCCGGTAGTCCGGATCCTGGACTTTCTTCAGCACCGGTCCTGCGGCTTTGTATGCAGGCCGCTGCGGATCCCCCCTTCCCCTGGGGGCGCTCCGTTCATGGCTTCGCTCCCTGCCCCGGGGATTACCCCGTTCCCCGGTTTGGCGCCGCCCTTCTGCCTCCCTGGGCCCGGGATTTCTGCCTCTTTTACGGTCTTCCGGGTACCGCTCATATTTTTCTACCGCACTATAAAACCGCATGCCTTCACTCGTATCCTGGGCATAAAGCCCTTCTTCGGCTATTTCCGCGGGGATCTTTTTCCCGATGTATTTCTCGATATCCCCCAGTTCATACACATCCTGTTCACCCACCAGGGCAATGGCCTTGCCGGTCTTTCCTGCCCGGGCGGTCCGTCCGATCCGGTGCACGTAGTTTTCCGCTTCCAGCGGAAGATCGTAGTTTACCACCAGGGCAAGCCCCTCAATATCAAGCCCCCGGGCAGCTACATCCGTAGCCACCAGATACCGGATACGCCCGGCTTTAACCTCATCGATAATCTTGAAGCGCTTTAATTGGGGCAGGTCGCCGATGATAAATTCGCAGCTAAACCCGTTGAGCTGCAGCCGTTTTGCCACGGTTTCCGTCTGGCGCTTGGTATTACAGAAGACGATGGCGCTTTCCGGCTGCTCCCGCCGGAAGATGCCGAGGAGCAGCTTCAGCTTGTCCGCAGCGGGTACATGATAGAGGACTTGCTCAACCTCATCAAGGGTTACGGTTTCCGGGGTAATGGCTATCTCATAAGGGGATTTCGTGTACTCCCAAGCAAGGTTCTTGACCCAGGCGTTCAAGGTGGCGCTGAACAGCATGGTCTGCCGGCGATCCGCAGGGGGGACCACCTTGATGAGCTTCCGTAAGTCCGGGTAAAAGCCCATATCGAACATACGATCCGCTTCATCCAACACCAGAAAAGCGATATCCATGAGGTTCATCTGACCGGACTGATTCAGATCCAGCACCCGGCCCGGGGTTCCCACGAGGATCTGCACATTATCCCTGAGTAATTGCTGCTGCGCGCCGTATCCGACGCCTCCATAGAAACTGCCCGCCTTAAAGGGCAGGTATTTTCCCAGGATCCGGGCCTCTTCCTCCACCTGAATCGCCAATTCCCTGGTGGGCACCAGGATGATCGCCTTTTTTCCCTTGAGGAGGGATTCGCTGAGGAGGCGCTGAAAGATAACAATTAAAAATGCGGCGGTTTTACCGGTCCCGGTTTGAGATTGGACGTACAGATCCTGGCCTCCAAAGGCCTTGGCGAGAACTTGTTCCTGCACTGAGGTACAAACCGTATATTCCGCATCAGCGATACCCCGTTGGAGATCGGGATGTAGGTTTAATTCTCTGAATTCCATATTATATTACTATTTATACCGTATTTTGCGAGAAATGAATAGTCCAGGGCAACAGCATTTAAACCTCGAGGGCTTGCGGCGGTTGCAACCCATGGGGGTTTGCAACCGCCTTCAATACCCCCCGTGGACCGGGGGATTGCTCCTCAAGCCCATGACCTTGTATTCAATCATGGGGATCCCTTGCTAAAAAGATAGGAGAATTTTTCAAAAAGATAGGAGAATTTTTTAAAAAGAAGCCGGGGTTTTTTCAAAAACGCAAGGGGTTTTCCATACCCCTCGGTTCTGGCAAGCGGGGTCTTTGGGAGCTTTTCCCGCGGCGGGAACTCCTTTCCCTGTGGTACGAGGAAGCCGATTCCCTCCCCGTGCTCGTCTAGGGACTCCCATACCGGGAAGCCTGCCCGGAAAGAACCAGGCTCATAAGGAGGATAGAGGTATGAACATGGAACGTTATAATAAACCTGAGCCAGGCCGGCTCTTGCCCCTTGAGGGGGCGCATAATCTGCGGGACCTGGGAGGCTACCCCGCAGGAGCAGGGCGGCGGCTTCGGTGGGGGAAGCTCTACCGGGCGGGAGATTTACACCGCCTCTCCCCAGGGGACAGGGCCTTTCTGGAAGCGCGGAATATCAAGACCATCGTGGATTTTCGGGGGGATCGGGAACGAAAAGCCGCTCCCGACGTCCCCCCGGCTACCCTGGTACAGACCTTTGAGCTGCCTATTGATGCGGCAAGCATCCTGGATCTATGCGCTCCTGAAACCAAAGCCGGCGGTGAGGCCCTGATGCAGGAGCTCTACGGCCGCATGGTGGTAACCGCCCGTCCCCAATACCGGCACTTTTTCCGCATCCTTGGGGACCCTGCCCATACACCCCTGCTCTTCCACTGCTCCGCGGGTAAAGACCGTACCGGCCTTGCCGCGGCCTTTATTCTGGCCGCCCTGGGGGTGGACCGGGAGCGGATATATGAGGATTACCTCCTTTCCGCGGTATACCTTAAGGAGGCGATCCGGCAGTGGCTTAGGGCAGCGCCGCATCTGGAGGAAGCGGTTCTGTCGGTCCGGCGGGGGTACTTGGACGCGGCCTTTGCCAGGATAGACGCGGCCTTCGGCGGGATAAACCGGTATGTCCAAGAGGAGTTGGGGGCCGATGCCGGGATGATGCGGGAATGGTATACCGAAACAGCCCCCTGAAGACGGGTTCCCCGGTATGCCGGGGCCCGGGCATGCCCCTTCCTGGGCGCTCAAAGACCCGGAGGACCCTCGAAGCAGGGGGACACAGCCTTAAGGGTCCTCCGGGTACTTCCCGGTAAGACCCGGTGCTCTTGGTCACGCCCAGGTTACTAGCGGGGAGGTCTCCCCACACGGTCAACAAGGTACGGAATGGTGTCCCCTGATGGCGAACTAACCTTCGACCCCGATGGCGGGCTAAAGCCCCACACCGATGAAGCGGATGTTTTGGACGAACAAGCGGTGTAATCCGGGTAATTGCGGACCAGAGGTCCGAGGAGACCCCTTTTGTTTTCCCGCCCCTTACCGTGTTGACCGTGGCACGCCTCAAGGCTCAGGTTTACCCCGGATTTCCGGTATGCCCGCGGCTTGCGGAACCCCTGCTGCCGCCCTGATAAAGGCATTGACACTGTATCCTGCATTTCTTAGATTTGTACTATGATAGAAGCTGTTTTCTTGAGTGATACTGACTTTGAACGGTATCGCAGCCTTATTTACGCTGAAAGTGGTATCCATTTTACCCTAACCAACCGTTCTATTCTAGAAAGTAGGCTCAAAGAACGGCTGAGAGAGAAAGGGTTGGCGTCACCCCAGATCTATTTTAACAAGATTACCCGGGACAAAGAAGAGCTCAAGAATTTTCTTGATTCCATTACCACGAATCTCACCCGGTTCTTTCGTAATCAACCCCAATTCGACACCTTAGAAAAATTTGTGATTCCTGAACTGCTTACCATAAAAAAGAATACCGGCAGTACGGTATTGAAGATCTGGAGCGCCGGCTGTTCCACGGGGGAAGAACCCTATAGCATCGCCATGCTCATGAGTGAAATCTTGCCCTATCCCTGGAAATATGAAATCGTGGCCAGTGATATTAGCCTCAAGTGCCTTATGAAAGGGAAAGAAGGGCTTTATACAGAGAGCCACCTTGAGGGAATCCCCAATGCCTATCTCCATAAGTATTTTGATAAAATGCCCGGCGGATATAAGGTTAAAGCGGATATCATGGCTAAAGTGCGTTTTGATTATCATAACCTGAAAAATGATTCAGGCTTGAGAAACATGGACATCGTGTTTTGCCGGAATGTCATTATCTATTTCGATGAAGTAGCGCAGACCGGGGTCATAAAACGGTTCTGGGATTCCATGGCTTCCAAGTCGTTTCTATTTATTGGGCATTCGGAGTCCCTCTTTGGCATGGATACCCAATTTGAGTTTGTAAAGACCCAATGGGCTACGTTGTATAGAAAATTTATTTGATTGGGTTGAGGCTTTTTTAAAACGAGATTGATCCATGGGAGGAATGCCTCGGGAAAAGCCAGCGAGAGGACTAGTTTTTTCTTTACATCTAAGAGTGCTTTGACAAAAGTCTCTGTTTGTTCTTTAAATAGCAACCGAAATCGAGGAGATAAATCGTGGCTGACGAAATTGGTGTATTAATTGTGGATGATGCTGCGCTGATGCGTAATATCATAAGTAAGATGGTGGAGTCCACCCCTGGCCTTGTGGTAGCTGAAAAAGCTATGAATGGGATTTTTGCATTGCGGAAAATCCCCCGAGTCAATCCTGATATTATTGTCCTTGACCTGGAAATGCCGGAAATGAACGGCATTGAATTTCTCAAAGAGCGTAAAAAGTTAGGCATTGAAATACCGGTGATTATTCTTTCTGCCGTGGCCCGCCGTGGCGCAGAGCTTACCATGGAAGCCCTGGCCTTAGGAGCTTGTGATTTTATCCAGAAGCCTTCGGCTCTAGAGGGCGATGATATCTACACGGTGAAAAACACCCTCACGAGTATGCTCTTAGGATACGGCAGCAAATACCGGCGTTCGGCAGGTAAGAAGCTGATCTCCATAGATTATACGCAATATGCATTTAAAAAGCCTGAGATTACTCATGACAGTACCCATGCTCACCAGGGGGATTTGGTGAGCCATGTCAGATCGACTTTAGGGATGTCGACCCCGGTACATCCCGCGAAGCCCCCAACCCGGCTGCGGAAACCGGGTAAAACGGAAATCATTGCCCTTGGCATTTCTACGGGAGGCCCTGATGCGTTGCGCATACTGTGTTCCCGGCTTGATCCGGATCTAGCCGTACCTATAGTGATAGTACAGCATATGCCCCCGGGATTTACCAATGAGTTTGCCAAAAGTCTTGACCGGGTGTGTCCTTTGGAGGTCAAGGAAGCGGAAGAAGGGGACATCGTCAAGGCAGGACGTATCTTGATAGCCCAAGGGAATAAGCACCTCGAGCTGGAACGGAAAGCCCTGTCCGTAATAGCCCATCTTTCCGACGCCCCCCCGGTAAGCGGACACCGGCCTTCGGTAGACGTCCTCTTCGCGTCGGTGGCCAAGGTCTACGGTAATCAGACCCTGGGGATCATCATGACCGGAATGGGTCGTGACGGCGCTGAACAGCTGGGTACTATTTATCAAGAGGGGGGTATTACCCTTGGGCAAGATGAGGCCAGCGCCGTGGTGTACGGTATGCCCCGGGTGGCCTTTGAGCTGGGCCATGTGATGGAACAGGTTCCCCTGGAGAACATGGCCCAACGGATCTGCTCCATTGCTAAAGGGCAGGGTTAAGGCTTAGCCCGGGGCCTCGCTTAACGGGAGGTGGACCAAGAGAAAAAGGCCTTACCGGGAATTACCCTGTACGCTTAAGGTCATCGGTATCATGCGCGGGAAGACCCGGGGTATGCCATTGCACTCACGGTAGGGTATAGAGAAAAGACCCCGCTTACGATTTTGTCCGCCGATTCTAAGGGGGGGGTGAAGCGAAAAAATCCGCCGGTGGACCCTTTTTCTGTGGTTTACCTTGCGGACCGTGGAAAAAGAGAGCAAAAATGCGAGGAGGCCCCATCATCCCGTGTTCTTGGAAAGGTGCCGGGGGTTTATCCTATCTCAAGGTTCTCCCTGGACCAGTACATCAGACAGGGCTTTAAAGATGCGCCGTTTCACCGCACTGGAATTACCCGTAAACTGGGCAATCCGTTTCCGGATATCCCGGCGTTGAGAATGAACGCCGTAGGGACAGGTACACGCGGCCTTGAGGATATCCTGTTCTGCAGCGCAGGCGAGGATCTGCTGTTCCTCCACATACCCCAAGGGACGGATGAGGCGTACCGGGTACTTTCGATAGGAAAGCGCCATGGGCATGGCGGAAAGTGCTCCCTTAGCGGTCAGATTCATAAAAAAGGTTTCGATGATGTCATCCAGGTGATGCCCTAAGGCGATTTGGTTGAACTTATGGGCTACGGCATAGCGTAACAGTTCGGTACGCCGCTGGGTAGAGCACCAATAACAGTTCATGTTCTCCCCCGGTTTGAGTCTGCCTATGATCGGGACGAAGAGGTCTGTAAAGGGAATGCCCCAGGCTGCAAGTTTCTTGGAAAGGACGGTTTTCTTACAACAGCCGCAGAAGTCGCTTGAGATGTGCAGTGCCGCAAGTTCGTAGTCGGTTTTAAGGGCCGGCCGGACCTGGTGAAGGGCCCAGGCCAGGACCGTCGAGTCTTTTCCCCCGGAAACCGCGATGAGGATCCGGTCGCCCTGATTGATGAGGTTCCGCTCCAGAATGGCTTTGATGAGCAATTTTTGCACCACCCTGCTTGCCCCGGTCCGGCGGAAGCAGCGATTACTCATAAGCCGGCGGCCTCACGGGGAGCTTCAAACTGTGGTTCCCGGGCATACCGGGCATAGATATCCCGGATCACCAAACTGGCGAGGATCATCCCCGCGGCAGCGGTAACCGGTACCGCACTGCCGTTGATCACCTTCCTGGAACTGCACCATTCCACCGAAGGGTTCCCCGCTGCATCCCCCCTTGCGGTTCCCTTGGGACAGAGGCAGCGGGCAGAACCGCAAGAAACCGGTATCTCCCTCTTAAGGGGCAACCGCTCCGGGCTGTACACCACGGTAACATGCCCCTGAAAACCCCGTTTCCGTAAACCGGACCGGACGAGCCGCGCCAGAGGGCAGCCCTGAGTCTCCCAAATATCCGCGATCTTAAGTTGGGTGGGATCCAGCTTTTGCGCCATTCCCATAGAAGCGTAAAGCCTTATTCCCCGCTGGGTAGCCGCCTCAATAAGATCCAGTTTATAGGTAAGGCTATCAATCGCATCAATTATGTAGTCGGCTTGTTCAATCCTAAAGGGCTCTATCGTTTCCCGGGAGAAGATCCTTTCAAAGGCCTCGACCCGGCATCCTGGGTGTATCTCCAAGAGCCGTGCTTTAAGGGCGGCAACTTTGGCCTGTCCTAGGGTACTGCTTAGAGCCTGGACCTGGCGGTTTATATTGGTAACACATACCCGGTCCGAATCAACAAGACCCAGGTTTCCGATCCCTGAACGAACCAAGGCTTCAGCACACCAGCTTCCCACACCGCCTACGCCGAAAACCATCACCCTGGTCCGAGCACAGGCCTCAAGAGCTGGAGAACCGGTGAGCAGGGCAAGTCTTTGAAAACGAGGATTAATAGCCATGAATAGGAACCAGTGTACCCCAATGGAACCGTTAAGACAATTGCCCTTTGCATGAACCCAGAGTACAGGCATAGCAATTCCCCGGCTGCCCTAAAGGGGATATGCGCTCCCCGCGGGAGGGTATATGGCCAAAAAAGCGCAGCGATCCGCGAAATCAAGGAAATGAAGGGAGCAAACCGGGCCCATCATTCTTGAACCTGAGGGAATAGCCCTTGCGGGAACCCATTGATGACAACAAGGACAAACGGTTTGAACCCTATGGAGGAAGACACCCATAGCCTATGGGGAAGACACACATAAGCCTATGTGAAAGATACACATAGGCTAGGTGCGGGGAGATTTACCGGATATACCGGATCTGCCGAAGGAACCTTGAGGGAACCGGGAAAAGATGCAAAGAGCGGTATGAAGAGGGCAGAGCAGGAGCAAAGCGGGGTAGTGGCCCGGGAATAGTCCCTGAGGGGGTGTTATAAGCCGGCTGAACAGGAAGAAGGAATGGGCGTGGCTCAAGAGCCGGGCATAAGGGAGGTGAAGGTATGGACGAACCGGTGGAGGGGCGCGGGGGAGTAGCGCGCAAGGTACCGTGGCATGTGATGGTACCGTTACGGATGATAAGAACAGGGCGGTGGAAGAGCATCGTGAGGGCCTATGCACAATGCCTAAGCCGGCTTCCCGCTCCCCGGATCGGGGTGATTGATGTGCTATGAGTGTATCCTGCCCGTCCGAAAAAAACGTTGACCACGGCATAAGCCTCAATATAGAATAAGAATCATGGTTGTTGGAGGTACGTATGGCTTCGAAAAACGGCGTAGTTCGCGATACATCAGTATACTGGTTTATGGGAACCGGTTCGGTAATCGGAATAGGCGCGTTGCTGTTGAGCAGGTTTGGGAATCCCGCGAATATG
>JAITRH010000087.1 GCA_031288495.1 Treponema sp.
TGGATCGGGAGATTTGGCTTTTACGCTGCCTTTGCGGTATCTTAGTAAGAGAAGGAGTAGCTCATGCGTTATGGTTATTTTGATACGGAACACCGGGAGTATGTGATAGACCGGGTTGATGTGCCTGTATCGTGGACGAATTATATTGGGGTGAAAGACCTGTGCGGCGTGTTTAACCATACGGCGGGAGGCTATCTTTTCTATAAATCCCCGGAATACCATCGCATTTCCCGGTTCAGGCCCAATGGAGTGCCCATGGATAGACCCGGGCATTATGTCTATGTCAGGGATGATGACACCGGGGAATACTGGACCTTGTCCTGGCAGCCGGTGGGTAAAGCCCTTGATACGGCGCAATACACCTGCCGGCAGGGGCTTTCCTATAGTACCTATCACTGCGGGTATGGAGGCATTTCCGGGGAACAGACCCTGTTTATCCCTTTGGAAGATCCGGTGGAGCTCTGGGATGTGAAACTCAACAACCATTCAGGCAGAAAACGGCACCTGAGCCTCTTTGGGTATATGGAATTCTCCTTTCACCATATTGAGATGGATAACAAGAATTTGCAGATGAGCCTTTATTCAAGCGGTTCTTCTTATGCCGACGGCATCATTGAGCTGGATCCCTTTTATGAGGAGGGAGGGTTCCAGTTCTTTACCGCCAGCGACATGGCCGATACCTACGACTGCCTGCGGGATAGGTTTATCGGGCCCTACCGGACCGAAACAAACCCCCTTGCGGTAGAACAGGGCCGCTGTTCCGGTTCGAGTGAACTGGGGGGGAACCATTGCGGGGGTTTACACCGGCGGATCACCCTGGAAGCGGGGGAGACCTACCGGCTGGTGTTTATGTTGGGCGAAGGGGATAGGCGCCAAGGCGCGGCGTTCCGGGAAAAGTACCGGCACGGCGCGGCAGTAGACCGGGCCTTTACCGCTTTACGGGACTTCTGGACCGCTAAACTAGAGAAGCTCCAGGTGGCTACCCCGAATGAAGGGATGAATACCATGCTCAATACCTGGAACTTGTACCAGTCGGAAATCAACGTGGTGTTCTCTCGATTTGCCTCTTTCATCGAAGTGGGAGGGCGGACCGGGCTGGGCTATCGGGACACCGCCCAGGATGCCATGAGTATTCCTCATTCCAATCCGGAAAAATGCCGCAGCCGGATCATCGAACTGCTCAAAGGCTTGAGTTCCCAGGGCTACGGCCTCCATCTTTTTCAGCCGGAGTGGTTTGAAACCCAAAAGGAACCGGCCTTTACCTCTCCGACGGTGGTCCCCGCCCCGGATAAAGCCCGCATCGTCCATGGCATCCAAGACGTATGTGCCGACGACGCGCTGTGGCTGGTTCCCACCATTACCGAGTATATCAAAGAAACCGGAGATTTCGGGTTTCTCCAGGAGGTATACTCCTATGCCGACGGTGGAGAAGGGACGGTGTATGAACATATCACCAAGATTCTTGACTTTTCCGCGGAACAGGTGGGGGAGCACGGCATTTGCCGGGGCCTTCGGGCCGACTGGAATGATTGTCTCAATCTGGGAGGGGGAGAAAGCGCCATGGTTTCCTTGCTCCACCACTGGGCTCTCAGTCATTTTGTAGGGCTTGCCCGAAAATGCGGCTGTCCCGCTGATGCGGACCGCTATGGGGCTTTGGCGGAACAGGTACGGGCTGTCTGTGAAGGGGTACTCTGGAACGGTTCCTGGTATACCCGGGGATTTACCCAATCAGGACGGGCCATCGGGACCCCGGAAAATGCCGAAGGCAAGGTCTTCATGGAATCCAATACCTGGGCGGTGGTATCCGGCGTGGCCTCCCCGCAGCGGGGTGAAAAGGCCATGGATGCGGTAGACGCCTATCTGTACACTCCCTACGGCCTCAAGCTCTGTGCCCCGGCCTATACCACCCCTGATGATGAAATCGGCTTTGTTACTCGAGTGTATAAGGGGGTCAAAGAAAACGCCGCCATTTTCAGTCATCCTAACCCCTGGGCCTGGTGTGCCGAAGCTATCCTTGGCAGGGGAGACCGGGCCATGAAGTTCTACGACGCCTTGTGTCCTTATTACCAGAACGATATAATCGAAATCCGGGAGGCTGAACCCTATTCGTACTGCCAGTTCATCATGGGGCCGGATCACAGCGCCTTTGGCCGGGCCCGCCACCCCTTTATGACCGGTTCGGCGGGGTGGAGCTATTTTGCCGCCACCCGGTATATCTTGGGCATACGCCCTGATTTTGATGCCCTGGTCATCGATCCCTGTATCCCCTGTTCCTGGAAGGGTTTTACCGCGCGCCGGGTATGGCGCGGAGGGGTCTATGAAATACAGGTGGACAATCCCCATGGGGTAAGCAGGGGAGTCCGGGAATGTCTCCTTAACGGCTCTCCGGTTCACGGGGGTATCCCGGTGCAGCCCGGGGGAACCGTAAACCGGGTTAGGGTGGTGTTGGGCTGATACCGGGGGTCTGTAGACACGGTACCGGGTTAAGCAGGAGGTACGGGAGGCGTTCACCAAACTGAGGTTTGAGGAAGATACGCTTTGCTTGTCCGGCTGCCGTAGATTGAGAGGGAAAAAGCGGTGTTTTGCCGTTTTTTCCCGGTCTTTCCCGTCGGGCCACAGGTCCGCGCCAAGCGGGTTTGGGGAAAGGTTCTACTAATAAAGGCTGTTTTTATGTACTTGTTTTTATGTACTTAAGGAAAACAGCAGCGGAAGAAAATATGAAAAACATAGTGCGCTTGATGGTTGTTTTCAGCCTCGGTTTCGTTATTTTATTTATCCTATCCCTGATAATATATTGGCTTTATATCTGCTTGAACCCCGCAGCGCAATCCGAAGAAGGGTTCCTTTGGATTTCGGTGCTTCCCATGACGATCTATGCCGTTATGTTGCTGGGTCTGAGGTATACGGTACGGGTTAGTATCCCGATTCCCCTGGCCATTATAAGCCTGGTGATCTTAGGTCTGGGATGGACCGGAGGACTCGCCCTGGGATTAAACCGGCTTACGATGCCCGTTCCTTTCCAGAGGACGATATTGAGCTTAGGAGAACCGGGACTGCTCCTTTCCCGGTCTGATAATGCGGTGGTCCTTCTCCAGGATCCCCATAATCCCCACAGCCCTCAGGTGATTTCCGTTCCGGGTAAGGCGCTGGTATATGCGGCGGTACCCCCGGAAGGAACTCCTCAAACGAGTTTAGAAAGGCCCCTCCTTTCCTTCCGAACGGATCCTCCGGTGTTTCTTCAGGGAATCATCCATGACTTTGCTTCCAGCGCCGCCCAGCTCCATACCCGGCTGCGTGAAGGATTCCTGCCCTTTATGATCTATACGGGGGCTCTTATGGTGCTGCTCAGTTCCCTACGTTTTATATTTACCCTGGGGACCTGGCCTTTGGCGAATCTCTGTGTCAGGATCCTGGTCTTCCGGGGGGTTTTGGCCTTGGAGGCGTTCCTCAATACGCCCCGGATCCAGCAGGACCTCCTGTCCCTTACAGGAACATGGCTCCCCAAATCCCTGCTCAGCCCCGTGCTCCTGTATGCCCTGGGGCTGCTGCTGATCCTCTATACCCTGGGGGTATATCTGGTCAAACAACGGAGCATATATGCAACCTAGGCCTCGTACAATGCGTAAAAACTTCTTTGTTCCGGCAGGACTCTTTATGCTCTATATGGTCCTCGCGGTTTCGGTGATTATGGGGTGGGAGTTCTTGTTTCCCCGGGAGTTTGCGCCTTTGCCTATTTATACCCGTTCTTGGCACCTGAATCAGGGATTTCTCAGGTTCTTTTCCCTTTTTCCCGCTTTGGCTATGACCGGCTTGCTGATTCCTTACGGCTTACCCTCTAAGAGCCGGCCGGGGCTTATGGGTCCTGCGTCCCGGTTTTTGGAATCCTTTTGGGGGCCCATAAGTACCGCCGTCGGCGCTATGGTGGTCTATGGGATATTGTTCTTTCTGGTGTTTCCTTCGGCCCGGAACTTTGAGGCGTATCTCCGTTCTCAGGGGCAGCTCTTCACCTTATCCAAAGAGAAAGCCCGGATCCATGCCGCCATGGGCGCGTGGCCTGAAGTAGACCAGTTTATCACCCTTTGTGAACGGATCTGGCCGAATAGCCCGGAAATGGAGTCTCTCCGGGTGGAAGCGGCTATTAACCGGGAGGAATGGCAGAGTGCTCAGGCTAAAGCCCGCCGGGAAGCCATGCATGAGTACCGGCAGAACCTTAAGGAAGGGATACCGGTATTGACCGGTTTGCCGGAACTTCGGAAACCGGTCAATGCCGCGGAGGCGTTGGTTATGGCGGCGGCGAGCCTCCAGGAGGAGCGGTACTACGAGGCCCATTGGCTGGGGGTCTTGGCTTCCCGTATTGCTCCACCGGGCAGTAGGGTATACGCCCAGGGTACCGGGATTGCAAACCAGGCCTGGGAGGCCCTGGCTCAATTGGAGCCTCATGCCCAGGAACTCCAAGCCTATGCTTTGTATCACCAGAAACGGGCCGGATATGAAGCCATGGTAGCGGGAGACTGGATCAGGGCCTACTATACGTTCAGGGAACTGTTCGACAAGAATCCGGGGGATCCGGATGTGGCCCATTTTCTTGCGTTAAGCGACCAGGGGGTCCTGGAGCAGGCGTTTTTTACCGATGAAATAGAGTCCACCGTAGGAGAGGCGCTTACCGGTGCGATTTTTTCTTTCCCCCTCACGGGAACCGGAGGACGGATGGTCGTGCGGATCCCCTGGCTGTGTACCTTTGAAACCTTTTCCTATGGTCTGGACATAGAGCTTATGGCCCTGGATGGGGACGGGGCCCTCCTGTACCACGTTACGGCGCCTTATGCCAAATTACTCCCCATCCGTTCAGACGCAGGGCCCCAACTGGTCTTGAGGATGCATGCCCTGGATCGGGTTGAACGGACCCGACAGTACAAACCGGTCTGGTCAGGGCCGGATCAATCCCATGCCGGAGAGCCCCAGCTCATCCTGGACCTGAGCTATAGGGATTTTCTGCTCTTGTCCAAACTCAGAGAGGGACTGGATGCGCTCTTAATCGGAGAACTCTTCACCGCGGTACAAATAATCGGTTCCTATGGGTATATCCCCCAGGTATTGCAAGCGGAAATTGTATACCGCGTGTCCGAACCGGCCCTGTTTCTGCCCATAGCCATACTCAGTATTGTCATAGGCTGGAAATACCGTGCCCGGAAACGGTCCCTGTACCTGGTTCCCATGCTGGTGATCCTACCCGTGCTATGCCACGGGATCGTGCTGCTTTACCGGAGTATCCTCAATACCCTGGGCATCTGGTCGGTCATCTCCTTGGGGTTTCCCCTTTCCCTGGGGCTCTTCACCTTAGGCCCCATCGTCGTGCTGGTGCTTTCCCTGGTGTCTTTAGCTGCCCAGCCGGGTTCCTCAGGGGCCGCTCTGAATGCTCCCTCCCAAAGAAGATAAACGGGAAACGAGATTTTCATAGCCCCGTTCTATCTGATAGACATTGCGGATAATGCTTTTCCCCTGGGCGCACATGGCGGCGATAACCATAGCCATCCCTGCCCGCACGTCGGGACTATGCAATTCCGAACCCGCGAGGGTGGTAGGCCCTGAAATCACCGCCCGGTGGGGGTCGCAGAGCACGATCCGGGCGCCCATGGCGATGAGCTTATCCACAAAAAACATCCGGGACTCAAACATCTTTTCATGGACCAGGACCGTACCCGTAACCTGGGTGGCCACCACGGTAATGATACTGGTAAGATCCGGCGGGAAACCCGGCCAGGGAGCGTCATCGATCTTGGGGATCATCCCTCCCATATCGCAGTTTACCGCGAGGGCTTGTTTTTGGGGGACATGCACGGTACGACCCTCATGTTCCCAGGTGATGCCCAGCTTGCCGAAGGCCATCCGGGCAGGTCGAAGGTCCCGGATGAGGGGCCCCTGAATGGTAAGTTCCCCTCGGGTAACCGCCGCTAAGCCGATGAAGGAACCAACCTCCATGAAGTCGGTTCCAATGGTAAAGGTACAGCCCGACAGTTTCTTAACCCCTTGGATGGTAAGGATATTGGAACCGATTCCCCCTATCCGCGCGCCCATAGAGACGAGCATACGGCAGAGGTCCTGTACATGGGGTTCGCTTGCCGCGTTGGTGAGTATGGTTTCTCCCTTGGCAAGGACCGCGGCCATGAGGGCGTTTTCGGTGGCGGTAACCGAGGCTTCATCCAGAAATATGTCTGCCCCATGCAGCGCCGGGGCGCTGAAGATAAAAGCCCCATTACTGCTTACGGACGCTCCCAATTCGGTAAGGGCCAGGAAATGGGTGTCAAGCCGGCGCCGGCCAATGACGTCGCCTCCCGGCGGAGGCAGTACCGCTTTCCCGGTCCTGGCCAGTAAAGGGCCGGCAAAAAGGATAGAAGCCCGGATTTTCCGGGCATATGCTTCGGGAATGGCTGAGGTTTTGATATTCCCCAGGCTCATACGGTACTCATTCGGGGAGAGGACTTGCACAGCCCCTCCCAAGGACCCGTATACCCCCAACATAACCTGGACATCTTCTATATCCGGAATGTTCCTGAGTATGACCGGCTCATCGGTTAAAAGCGCGGCGGCAATACAAGGCAGGGCGGCGTTTTTATTGCCGCTTGCCCGGATGGTCCCCTGGATGGGATAGCCCCCTTCAATGCGATACGCATGCATAAGAAGACTGTATATGAATGGGTCTCGTCTGGCTAGCAGCCTGTTACCCTTGCAGGTTTGTACATCCCTTGGGCTCTTGACCCGCAGAATCAGGGGATCCCGGTATACCCCAGGACTATCGCTTCATAAGCCCTCCATTCCCGCCGGAAACCCGGTAATTCCCCTCTGAACCGAATTCATGCTGTTCAGATCTCCGATGGTTCTCTTCAGAGTAGAACGCGTTCTGCTCAGAGTCCCGATGGTTCTCTTCAGAGTAGAACCGGTTCTGCTCTGAGCCCCGATGGTTCCCTTCAGAGCCGGATTAAGCTCCCTCCAAACAGAAATAATTCCCTTCTGAACCCCGGTACTGTTGTGGGTCACCTTTAGCCCTTGGTGCCGCAAAAACCAGTATGTACGGCTGCTTTCGGAGTTTGCAGCGTAAAAAATCACCGGCTCGGCGATTTTTTGTGGTTTTACGCGCCAAGGGCAGCAAACCCCCAGGACCGGGAGAAATCCATACCGGGGCCCTAAAAAAGGCGGGGCGAAGCCGGGGCTTACTCCCGGCAGGCCCTGAGCCTCCAGGACCTCCCGGTTTCGGCTGCACCCGGCTTGGTTCTGGACCAGGCTTCACTAAAGCCTGAGGGGACCCCCATTAAGCTCACGGTAATCCGGGGATGCCCTTTCTTACCTTGTGGACAGGGCCCACCGGTTACCCGGAAGTTTCGTTTCACCGCCCGCTTATGGGTGTATCCTGGTCCTTAGAGGTCCCCTAAAGAAAAGTCCCCGATTATCTTGTACCCTTGGCGGTCCCGAATCACCTCAAGCCGCCTACCCGGGAAATAGATAGGCAGCTTGTCCCGGATGATTGCCGCGGCGGTATCCATGAAGGTCTCAAGCTGCTCCGGAGGAACCCGTTCCAGGGTAGCCACCCGGCAGGAAACGAGATACCCCCGGCCCTGGGGGGAACCGATGCCCAGGGTAAAATCCGGGGCTATCTCGAAGAGGCCGTCCATTTCAGGATTAGCGGTTTCGTTCCGTTTGGGCCGGTTGGGATGCAACGGAAAACAATCCCCCCATCGGGTTTCTAAGGCTTCATCAACCTCATGGAACAGGGCTTCCAAGGTATCCGTAAAGACCTTCAGTTTTGGATGCATACTCATCACTGTATACCTTTGCAATGCAATGTAAGCTTTTTATGGGCTCTGCGGTATGCCGTACCGCACCCTAAACACTACACATGACCCGCAGCGTCACGGGATCCCGGTATGCCCGGGATTATCGCTTCATAAGCCCCCATATCC
>JAITRH010000114.1 GCA_031288495.1 Treponema sp.
GGGGGCCGGGGCATAGGGTTGAATCTGGTACAGGAGCGGATACGGGATTTAGGGGGGAGTATAAAGGTGCAGACTGAAGCGGGGAGGGGTACGACCTTCATTCTGTATATTCCCCGACCAGTTTCCCAGATTCATGCAGCTTCCTAACCACAGGTATATAATCCCTCCTCATTGAGGTGAGTTGTTGTTCCCAAGAAGCAGATTTTGTAATTCCTTGCTATGAGGGGCGTTCAAAAGATTGCCGTCCCTTAAACGCAGGTCAGGGTCCTTAAAACTTCCTCGATAGCGGCAACCGTACCGGCGCTCATGCACGGGAGGGGGTTTCCTGCCTCCTTCCATAAACCGGTAAGCACCTGGCCTGGGCCGGTTTCCAGTACCCCCGCAATGCCGGTTTGAGCAGCAATGGCCCGTTCTTCATCGAGCCAACGCACTGGTTTCGTTATCTGTTCCAGGGCGCGTTGTTTTGCCTCGGCCCCGGTGCTCAGCACTGTGCCGGACACATTGGAATAACAGGGGATCAGGGGATCCATAAAGGCTACGGATTCGAGAACCGGCCGAAACCGTTCCGCTGCATCCGCTATCAGGGGAGAGTGAAAAGGACCTGCTACGGCAAGGGGGATAACCCGCTTGGCCCCTGCATCCTTAAACCTGCTTATTGCCATAGCTAGGGCTTCGCTGGTTCCAGCCACCACGGTCTGTCGTGGGGAATTGATATTGGCCGCATACAGGCCGGAAACCCCCTGGGCTTTCCATACAGCGATCAGGGACGCTACCTGTTCAGGGGTAAGCCCAATCACCGCAGCCATACCCGGAGCTGTGGCTCCCCTTCCCAGGCGATCCGCCGACTCCTGCATCGCCTTCCCGCGGGCCCTAACCAGCCGGAAACAGTTTTCGGCGGAGATTACCCCTGCAATAACCAAGGCTGCGTATTCTCCCAGACTAAACCCCGCAACCCCTGCAGCCTGGAAACCCTGTTTCGCTAGGTATGCGGCAGCACTGAGATTGGCCAGGGTAATAGCCGGCTGGGAGATATCACTCCGCTTCAAGGTTTCCCTATCCCCATTCAAGAGTAGGGCATACATATCTTGGCCGGTACTATCTGAAGCAAGCTCAAAGAGCTGCCGAACTTCCTGGGCTTGCTCCCAGAAATCCAAGGCCATACCTTGATACTGGGCACCTTGTCCGGGAAACAGCCAAACGAATGGGCGGGTGAACATACGGGTACTACCAGACAATGACATTCCCCCCTGAAGTTAAACCCGCACCAAAGCCGATGGTCATGATGATATCCCCCTTTTGCAGCTTACCTCCCCGATTGAGTTCGTCCAGGGCAATAGGAATCGACGCAGCAGAGGTGTTAGCGTATTCTTCAAGGTTAAGAAAGAAACGTTCCTCTGGTATGCCCATCCGTTTCCCCGCGGCTGCGAGGATGCGGCGGTTGGCCTGGTGGGGTATGATCCAGTGTACCTCATCAATGGTGAGATTTGTTTCTGCAAGGAGCTTTTCTATGGTTTCGGTTATTGATTTAACCGCAAAATTATACACTGCCCGGCCGTTCATCTCGATAATGGGAGGCGCTTTGATGGAATCCCCGGTTTTAAAGGCATGCCGGGAACCTCCTTGCCGTATGATGATGTGTTCCGCCCCAGAACCATCTGCCTCAAGGATGGTTCCAAGGAGCCCCCGTTTTTTCGGATCTTCTCTGGTCTTTTCAAGAAGCACGGCCCCGGCTCCATCGCCAAAGAGTACACAGCTTTTCCGGTCATTCCAGTCAAGGAAACGGGATAAAATCTCCGAACCAATAACCAAGGCCCGTTTCCGGGAAGGAGCATGGGTAAGAAGGGCGGCAGCGGTTTCAAGTCCATAAATAAAACCGGTACAACCTGCGGTAATATCCATCGCAAAGGCATTACGGGCTCCGAGTTTATCCTGCACAATGCAAGAGACGGAAGGGCATCCGTGATAATCCGGCGTGGCCGTGCCCAGGATGATCATGTCCAGGGTGAGGGCTGCTTCTGCTAAGGTTTCTTCTTGAATCTCCTTCCCCTCCTTGGTGATAGCCATAGCTAAGGCTTGCCGGGCCGCTTCCAGAGCTAAATCACTACACGCAGTGGATTCATCGGCTATATGCCGGGCCCTGATGCCCGTATGGGATCTAATCCATTCATCATTGGTATCGAGGGTTTTCGCCAGATCATCATTGGAAAGCCGTAGGGATGGAATGGCCCTTCCGGTGGCTCTGATCTCGATTGCCATAGTACTTCTCCTTCAATGACAAAACAATCAATTCTGTCAGTATTCTATTATCTTCACCCATAGGGTACATGTCAAGCTCATGGATCTGAGCACTTCAACCGCCTTAGGTACCATATGAACCCTTACGGTACATTTAAGGCCTTTTTTCTATCGGTTATGCTCATAATGTACCAGGGATAACGGTATCCTTAAACAGGGAAACCGGTTTACGGGCACCTTAGTAAAGACTTACTGGCCGGATATAGACGGTACCGCTTTTTCCGAACATCCTGGGTGGTAAACCGCCACTTCACGCTCTCTTGCCTCCGGTTTCATGCATCTGGCCAGCCAATGCACTGCTCAGCGTTCAAGTCTGTTTATCCTCCCCATTAAGCCCCTGTTTACTCATGGCGTTGTGCGCTATGGCTGCCCTGTTCAGCCAACGGCCTTGGTCTTTTTATCGTTTATTCTGAAAAAGGTCTTACCTTTACAAGGAAGAAACAAACTGCTATACTTAAAGAAACCTACGGTGAAGCGCTGGGCTTTATCCAAGGAAGTCCTCTTGAGGAGAGGATCCATACAGGCAAGGGGGCTATGGAACCAGGCAATTATTTTCCTCATGTATCCATTCCGGTAGATGCGGCGATTGCACTGCTACTTGAACATACCCCTGAGCCTGAAGAATCAATATGCTTGCCTTTGCTTGAGGGCCTGTACCGTATTGCCGGGGAAGACCTAGACGCCCGTATCGACTTACCGCCTTTCGATAATTCCCCGCTTGATGGGTTTGCCCTGCGCCATACTGACAGCGCCGGGGCCAGCAAGGGTAAACCGGTTTTCTTACGGGTGGTGGAAACCATTTATGCCGGGGATATTCCCCAAAAACCCCTTGCCCCCGGGGAATGCGCCCGGGTCATGACCGGTGCGGCGCTCCCGGAAGGGGCTACCTGCGTCATCCCTTGGGAGGAAACGGATAATCATCCAGATGTGGTGGGGATCTTTCAT
>JAITRH010000123.1 GCA_031288495.1 Treponema sp.
CTTACCCTTTCACCTGTATTGAAAGGGACCGCAGGGCATCTACCACATACACGTTCCGTACGGGGATCTCCGGAGGAACCGTCAATACTACCGGGGCAAAGTTGAGGATCCCCCGGATGCCTGCGGCTACCAGCTTTTCCGCCGCGGTCTGGGCAGCGGCTTCAGGGACACAAAGCAGGGCGGTCTCTATGGCAAACCGGCTGATAATCTCGGCCATTTTATAGGCAGGATAGAGGGGCACCGGAGATTGCAGGATTTCTACCCGGTTTACATTGGTATCGAATCCCGCGACGAGCTTAAATTCCTCCCATGCAAAAGTCTCCAGGTTGAGATATGCCGAGCCGAGCCGTCCAAGGCCTACCACGCAAAACCGGCGGTCCCGGTCAAGGCCGAGGGCGCTTTTTATGGCCGGTACCAGAACCGAGGGATCGTAGCCGCTGCTGCTCCCATAATCACCGCCCAAGCAGGCAATATCTTTTCGTATGGTATAACTGGACCAGCCGGTAAGCCCCTCAATATGGCTTGAGGTTACCCTGGGGGCCCCGCTTTTTTCCAGGATCCTCATCAGATGGAGGAGCCGTTCCTTGGTGGGTTCGGGCATCTGGACCATCACTCTACCCTCCTTAACAGTATGGTGTTTTTACGCTTTACCCTGCTATGCCGCAGCGCAAGAAGCCGAATCCGAGGGTAAAACCCCGGGGGTTCCGGTTTTTTACCCGAAACAGGGCAGGGTCATTTAAAAGTATAGCGCTTTATGGAGCGCCCTTCCCAAGGAACCGTTCCGGTACGGGGCCTACCTAGGGGTCTTTCCACGCTCAACAGGGTAAGCACTGGTGTCCCCTGATGGGAAACTAACCTTCACCACCGATTATAAAGGGGATGAGGCAACAATTCCTATCCTCTGGGTTACTCCGCGTAATCCCGGGCTTGAGTCCGAGGGGACCCTTTTCAGGGCTCCTTCCCTTACCGTGGGAGTCTTTCCACGGTCAACACCGTAAGGGGATGGAAACCAAAAGAGGCCCCCTCGGACCGAAGGTCGGTTCCAACCGGCGGCCCTTCTACCACCAGTTGGGCCTTGCAAGCCCGACGTTTGGGTCGGCCCATAGCAACGCCGGGCCTCGCAAGCCCGACGTTTGGGTCGGCCCATAGCAACGCCGGGCCTCGCAAGCCCGACGTTTGGGTCGGCCCATAGAACCGTTGGGCCTTGCAAGCCCGACGTTTGGGTCGGCCCATAGCAACGCCGGGCTCGGCAACCCCGACGTTTGGGTCGGCCCATAGCAACGCCGGGCTCGGCAACCCCGGCGTTTGGGTCGGCCCATAGCAACGCCGGGCTCGGCAACCCCGTCGTTTGGGTCGGCCCATAGAACCGTTGGGCCTTGTAACCCCGGCGTTGCTATGGGCCGATAGAACCAGAGTAATTGTGCTGCCCGTCGGGGTAATCGGTGGACACCATTCCGTACCCTGTTGACCGGGGGCGTCTTTCCCCCGGGTGCTGCGGACCGCAGGCCCGCCGGGGCCGGCGGTCACGCCAGGAGGGGCGTTCCCAACGCCGCGGTTTTGGGAACGCCCCGCTCCATAAGAAGCTACCCAGGGACCTCCATGGTATCTTGCGGGGAACCGCTTTCCGTATGTATTTTATGAAAGCAGTAAAAAAGTACATACCCCTGGCCTGCTCCTGAAGGCCTTTACATTGCAGGTTCCCTCCGGTTTAAGCTATGATTACTATATGGCAGAAGATATTACCGTATTAGACCTGCTCGATATTACCCTGAAGGAACATAATTCCCTGAACCTCCATTGCTTGGGGGGCAGGAAAGGCTTAGGCCGAAAGATCCGCATCTCGGACTTGAACCGGCCGGGGCTTGCCCTTTCGGGGTTCTATGATTCCTTTGCCTATGAACGGATTCAGCTGTTCGGCAGGGGAGAGGTATCCTACCTCAAGAAACTGGCCGCCGAGGGAAACATGGAAACCATCAAGCACATGTTCTCCTATCCGATTCCCTGCTGTATTTTTTCTCATAACCTCATGCCGGACCTGAACTTTCTTGACGCCGCCGAGCAGGCCCAATGTCCGATACTCCAGACGGATCTGAGTACCACCGAATTTCATACCCGGCTCATGCGGGTCCTTTCCGATATTTTTGCCCCTCGCCAAAGCGTGCACGGGGTCTTAGTAGAGGTCTACGGCCTGGGGATCCTCCTCCTGGGAGATTCAGGGGTGGGAAAAAGCGAGACCGCCTTAGAGCTTATTAAACACGGCCACCGGCTGGTGGCGGATGATGTGGTGGATCTGCACTGTGTCAACGGCAACATCCTCATAGGCGCGGGGGCGAATAAGATTGTGGGGCATCACATGGAAATCCGGGGCCTGGGGATCATCAACATAACCCACCTCTTTGGAGTGGGGGCCATTCGAGAGCGGAAAGAGGTACAACTGGTGGTGATGCTGGAAGAATGGGATTCCCGCAAAGCCTACGACCGCCTGGGTACGGATGACCAGTATATCGACTTCTTAGGGGTCAGTATTCCTAAACTGGAAATACCGGTGAAACCAGGCCGGAATATCCCCATTATCGTAGAAACCGCGGCTATGAATGAACGGCTCAAGAAGATGGGCTATAATGCGGCCAGGGAATTCAACCAAAACATCCTCAAATGGATCGAAAGCGATCCTGCCCGGTCGGTCTATTTCGGTACCGAAGACGTGATATGACCCGTGGGGAACAGGTGATATACAAAAGGTAAAGGGCTGTAGTACTATACGGTAAACAATGGAATCATAGGAATGAAGGGATGGTAGAAAAAATACTAACCGTATCTAATCGGGCAGGAATTCATGCAAGACCCGCGGCAATGCTGGTACAGGCCATAAAGGATTTTACCTGTACTATTTATCTTGAAAAAGGCAAGGATCGGATCAAAGCCAAATCCATCATGGGGGTCATTACCTTAGGGGCCGCGTATGGGTCTGCCATAAAGGTTATTACCGATGGGGAGGATGAAGCGCAAGCTATGGAAGTCATAGTCCAGCTTTTTGAGTCGAAATTTGAGGAGGAGTAGCCGCTTCCGCACGAAGCTCAACCGATGAAAACGGTCCGGGTTCATCCAAAATATGCGCTGATTGACATCAAAGGCTTGATACTCATCTATCTGCTTTTGAGTGTTGTAACGGTCCTATTTTGGCGGACTGTTTTTCCTGAAATCCTCCAGGGCGGTACGGTGCCGGGCATGGCGGATCTCGGCATATTTTTTACGATTCCTGCAGTCTTAGGGGTATTGCTGGGAGCTTCCCTTATGAGCTTATTCAGGGAGCTTATTACCCGGCAGATGGGGAGCCGGTTCCATATCCGGCTCTTGGCCTATTTTCTCCTGATTGTCATCTTTGCATCCCTTCCGGCCATCATCATAAGCAGCCAGACCGCTCTGGAATTGGCACGATTCTGGAAGACCATAGACGTGGACGCCGCCATGAAAGCGGCGCAAGAATTCGCCCTGGAAACCTATTCCCTGCACGTAGAAAACCTGGAGAACCTCATCAGGGACCAGGATTTTGATGCCCTTATGGCTTCTGAGGAGGCGGCAGGGCGGGAAGCCTCCGCTGATTTTCTCCAAGAGCTTGCCTCCGAAGGGATCAGGGGGATCCAAGATTTTGCCCTACAGGAGGATGGGACCTGGAAAACCCTGCGCTTTCTGGGAGAAGCCTCTCAGGAACTCGGCGCGCTGCCGGCCCAGCGGCAGGGATTTATCCCGCGGGAAATACCCCGGGATACGGACATTATCCGGTATATGCTGTATCCCCGGAAACAGGTCGCCCGGGTGCTCAGTTACCATCTGGGAACAGGGTTTGACGAAGCCGTCACCACCATAGAAAACGAGAAGACCCGGTTTGAACTCATCAATTCCCTCCAGATCCAGGTACAGCCGCTCCTTATCTTTTATGTGGCGGTCTTTTTCTTCCCCATCATTTTGATGACCCTCATCATTGCCATATCCTTCACCCGGCGGGTCACCCAGCCCATTGTGGAACTCACCGAGGCGACCCGGCGAGTGGCGGAGGGAGATTTTTCCATCCACATTTTGGCCCGCCGCAAGGATGAGCTGGGGCTGTTGATCCGCTCCTTTAATACGATGGTTCGAGACTTGAAACGATCCCAGGCCTCCCAGGTCAAGGCGGAAAAAATATCCATCTGGCAGCGTATGGCCGAACAGCTTGCCCATGAGATAAAAAACCCCCTCACCCCTATCAAACTTTCCGCGGAACGGGTCCTCCGGCGCTGGCGGAACGATCCCGCGGGGCTTGGGGAGATTCTTGAAACTTCTATGCTGGCCATCTTACAGGAGGTGGAAGGCCTCTCCACCATGCTTACCGAGTTCAGGACCCTCTCTCGTCCTCTGGAACCTTCCCGTACGGCAAGCCCGCTCCGGGAACTGGTGGAAGAGATCCTGAGCTCCTACCGGATAGCCTACCTGGGGGTTCAGTTCAACAGTACCCATATTGCCGGGGATATTCAGGTAACCATTGACCGCCGCCGCCTGACTCAGGTCTTGACGAACCTTATCAACAACGGGATTGATGCCATGGATTATCAGGGAACCCTGGAAATCCGAACGGATCTTGTCAAAAAATGGGAGAGCCGGTATTGTAGACTGAGCATCATGGATACGGGAAAAGGTATGAGCCCAGAGGAAGGTTTGCAGATTTTTACCCCTTATTTTACCACTAAAGAAACCGGAACCGGCCTAGGGCTCCCCATTGTAGAACGGATTGTGCATGATCACGGGGGAAGCATTTGGTTTAACTCGGCAGTAGGTATGGGAACAACCTTTTTTGTGGACCTCCCCGTAGCAGGAACCACGGCGGAACCCCTGCCAGGGACGGAGCACGGGGCATCATGACCACCATCCTTATTATCGACGATGAACCAGGGATCCGCAGTACCTTAGCCTCGATCTTAGAAGATGAAGGGTATCGGGTGCATGCCCTCGCGGATGCGGTCCAGGGATTGGAATGTATAAACCGGGAACCCATTGACCTGATCTTATTGGACATCCTGCTCCCCCGCATGGGCGGCATGGAAGCCCTGGAAAAGATCCGGAGCGGCTGGCCGGAGATCGAAGTGGTGGTGATTTCCGGCCATGCCAATGTGGATATGGCGGTCCGGGCGGTAAAATTGGGGGCCTTTGATTTTCTGGAAAAGCCCCTTTCCTTGGACAAGGTGCTTACGGTATGCCGGAACGCCCGTATGGTACAGAAGCTGCGGCAAGAAAACCGGAACTTAAAAAAAAACACCTTCCTTAAGGGGGATGGCATCATCGGTCAGAGCCGGGAAACGGAGCAGCTGCGGGAATGGATCCACCAGGCTGCGGCAAGCGATGCCCGGATCCTCATCTGCGGGGAGAACGGTACGGGAAAAGAGCTCGTGGCCCGGGCCATTCATCGGGGTTCTTCCCGATCCCAAAAGGCCTTCGTGGCCCTGAACTGTGCGGCCATTCCCGATACCCTTATTGAAAGCGAACTCTTTGGCCATGAAAAGGGGGCCTTTACCGATGCCGTTTCAAGCCGTAAGGGCCGTTTTGAATTGGCAAGCGGCGGGACCTTATTCTTGGATGAGATCGGGGATATGTCCCTCAGCGCTCAGGCCAAGGTACTCCGGGTGATTCAAGAACAGAAGATCGAACGGGTGGGGGGAGAAAAAACCATCCCGGTGGATGTCCGTATCGTAGCGGCCACCAATAAAGACCTGGAACAGGAATGTGGGGCAGGCCATTTTCGGCAGGATCTGTTTTTTAGGCTGAATGTACTGCCGATTTATGTACCCCCCCTCCGGGAGCGGCCTGAAGACATAGCCCTGCTGTTGTTTCATTTTTTGCATGAACTGGGGGGGCCCTCCTACGCTGCAGAGCCCTTTGACCTGGATGCAGGGGCCTTACAATTACTCCAGTCTTACCAATGGCCGGGAAATGTTCGGGAACTGCAGAATCTCGCTGAACGGATCCTGGTGATGCATACCGGGGGGACCATCGGGGAAGAGACGATTCTTGCCCTTTTGCAGCAAAATCCCGGCTCCGGGGGCGCCTTTCCCCGGAATCAATCGGTTCCAGAATTGGTTTCTCCTTTTGCACCTGCTTCTCCGCTTCCCCCTGTTCCCGATGTTTCAGCCATCATGCAGTTGAAGTACAATGAGGCAAAAGAATCCTTTGAAAAGGGGTATTTGGAATTCCAGCTCTCCCAACATGGGGGTATCATATCCCGTACCGCGGAAGCCATCGGGATGTATCCCAGCAACCTGCATGCTAAATTACGCAAGTACAACATAAGGACGGAACGATGAAAGCGCCTGCCCAGAAGCAAGGGGAAGCATGGGCTTGCATCGGGGAGTACAGCCAGATCCATGCCTATCCTTCCAGGATTCGGGAAATAGGCCGGTGTTTTTCTATCGCCGCTAAAGGGCCGGCGTGGGTTCTGAGAGGGGAACCGAGGTTATGAATGCGGTGAAGATTCCCATCCTGGGAGTGGGTGCGGCAGGGCGGCCTATTCGGGCAGCAGAAAACAAGGATGGCTTCTTTCTGTATGGCGCTCTAGGGGCAGCCGGAGAAAAAGGAACAAACCAACAGATTCGGTTACCGCCGGAGAATCATACCCCTGGCTATTGCAGGGGAGATTCCGAAACTCATCAGGACCTGGGGCTCTTGGGAGGGCTTTACCCGCATCCATTCCTATTGATGCGCTATGGGTAGGGGTTTTCTTTTTTTGGGGCCGGAAATCGGCGAAAAGCAAGAGGCGATCCACGAAATCCGCCAGGGCTTACAGGCTTCTTCGGGAACTGTACCGGAAGAAACCTCCTTTTATGCAGGAGAAACTCCGGTACAAGACATGGTGGCGGTATTACGGAACCATTCCCTGTTTGCCGAGGAGCGGCTTATGTTTATTAAAAATGCCGAAGCCCTGAAAAAAAAGGAGGACCTTGAGACCCTCGCCGCATACCTAGAAGCCCCCGAGGACCATACTACCCTCATCCTCATAGCCGAAACCACGAGCCTACCCAAGATCTTGGAAAGTTCGGTTCCTCCGGGAAACAAGCGTATTTTTTGGGAACTCTTTGAGAACCGGAAACAGGAATGGGTAGCTTCTTTTTTCCGGCGGAAAGGAGGCACGATAAGCGAGGACGGCATAGAGGCGATTTTGGAGTTGGTGGAGAATAACACGGACGCGCTCCAGCGGGAATGTTCCCGGCTTATGCTGTTTCTCGGTAAAGAAGGGATCTCCGGTGCGGCAGTGGAAAAATGGCTTTCCCATACCCGGGAAGAATCCGCCTTTACCCTGTTTTCCCGGATCAGTACCGGGGATCTTGCCAAGAGCCTTGAATCCCTCCATGCCTTGTTGGGAGCTCAGGAATCGCCGGTGGCGCTTTTGGCAGGTCTTGCCTGGTGTTTCAGGAAGCTCCGGGATTACCTGAGCCTGGTGGCATCGGGGAAAGCCAGTGAGTTTGAATTTAAGAAGCTCGGGCTTGCCTCAGCCAAAGCCCGCAAGGATTATGAGCGGGCAAGCCGAAGATACGATCGATTGGGGGTTGATACCTGCCTCTCCTTGATTGGGGAGTATGATATGCTCGTCCGATCCGGTGGCGTGGGGCTTGAAAGGCTTTTAATGGATATGTTTTTGTATAAGATCATCAATTCCGGCAGGGGCTGACCGGGTTCTCTATCGTGCTCATCGGTTTGAGCCTTTCCAGGGATGCTTTCGCGGTTTTGGTTAGTTCCAGTAGCGCGGTGTAAGGCGTACTACCCTCATAATAGTAGGTCCCCTGCTGCTTGGGCTTATTGCAGTTCATCATGCCTGTGGCGGGATGTTTCGAGGGAAAATCTTTGCGGTTTATATTGAAGCCGCTGATCAGCGGCTAGCTTTAGGGCTTTTGAGCTTCCTGGGAGTTAGATGCTCAAGAAAGGTTTTTTCTCTATACCGGTACATACCGCACATCCGGTTCAGAAGGTGCTTATCTTGGCCCCGGCTACCAGCATTGCTGTTTTATGGGTATTTCCGCGTCCTCAACCGAGACACCTGGGAACCTGCTGCGCTTATGGGGGGACATTATCCTCGGATATGTCTGTCTGGTTGGCATCGAGTTTGGGCGGCGTATCGGTGTAAAGAGGAAGATGCAGGAGATTTTGGCGCCTTAGAGGGTAGCTCTTACCCATAGATGGGCCTTGTTCTTGAGGGGATAATGGACAGTCCAGCCGGGGGCGATAAGCCGCTTTTTCCTTTATTGAAAAGCACCATGGTGGCGGATATGGGGTGGTAAGCGGTGTGGGGTCCTTCATCCTGATAAGGGAAAGGAATGTGGTACGACGCGCTTGTTTTTCTTGCATCATAAGCCCCCTCTATACCCCGGCTATTTTTTGCTGGGTTTAGGGTAGGAG
>JAITRH010000164.1 GCA_031288495.1 Treponema sp.
TCCAAGGCGGCTCCCAGGTCGTCTTTCAGTTCCGTGGCGGCCAGGTCTTCGACCTGGTAATGGGGCTTCACCTTTTGGTGTTGCCGGGCGGGAATGTTGGCGGTGGCGGGAAATCCGAAATAATCGGTAAACTCCGCGTAAATTTCAGGGCGGTGGATGAAGTCGATAAACTTATGGGCTAAGTCGATATTTCTGGCGCCTTTCAAGATGCACATACTGTCGATATAGGCAGGGCCCCCCTGACTGGGTATAAAAAAGACCGTATCCCGCTTTAACTGCTCGTTATCCGCGATTTCCTCGTATACCACTTCCGCATAGCCCTGGATCACCCAGAAATCCCCGTTGGCATAGCCCTTGCCGAAAGCCTCCGCATCGAACTTAACCAGATTCGGCTTCCATTCCCTGTTGATAAGGTTCTTTGCCGCTTCAATCGCCGCAGGGTCCTTGGTATTTACCGAATACCCCAGATGCACCAGGGCGTCTCCCATGACCTCCCGCATATCATCCAGCATGGTCATTCTGCCCTGCAGATCCTGGCGGCTAAAAATGGACCAGTTCTTTTCAAAGTGCGGCACCTTGGCGGTATTCACCGCGATCCCCGCAGCCCCCCAATAGTAGGGCACACTGTACTCCATAGTAGGATCATAGGTGGCTTTTTGTAAGACCAGGGGGTCGATGTTTTTCAGGTTGGAGAGTTTGGACCGGTCGATCCTCTCGAACATACCCTGGCGGCTCATAATGGACACGTAATCCCCGGAAGGAAACACGATATCGTAGCCGCTGCCTCCCGATTGAATCTTGGCATACATATCCTCGTTGGAGGCAAACTCATCGTAGATGACCGTAACGCCGTATTCCTTTTCAAACTTCTCGATAATCGACGGGGGCGTATAATAGGTCCAGTTGTAGATATAGAGCCGATTCGAAGCGCTCCCCCCTTGCTTGCCTCCGCCGGCCCAAAGGCCGGCGGTACCGAACAGGGCCATAAGAACCGCCATTCCCAGCAGCCCCGGCCCCTTCTGAAGCGGGACTGCGCTTCCTACAGGTATTTTCTTCATCTTTTCCTCCTCGGGTAAAGGCGTATAGGCTTTGCCTTCACCAGAACAACTATAGTGGGGATGGTATTCCCATCCTCCCGTACGCCTTGGGACGGCACAGCCCCTTCAGGCGGAAACGGCATAAACACGAGGCCCCCCTCTATTTGGCGGCGATGTATTTGAGGAAATTCCTCAAAAGATAGGTAAGGAACACCGTACCCAGGATCATCACCACCGATAAGGCGTTGATCACCGGGGAGACCCCAAAACGGATTGCCGAATAGATATACAAGGGCAGGGTTGAGGATCCAGGACCCGCCACAAAGTAGGTGATCACAAAATCCTCAAGGGAAATGGTGATGGCCGTTAAGAAACCGGACACAATGCCGGGCATACAGATGGGGATGGTTACCTTTAAGAGGGTCTGCCGCTCGTTGGCCCCCAGGTCGTGGGCAGCTTCAATAATCGAAAAATCGAATTCATCCAGCCGGGCCATGACCATGAGAAACACAAAGGGCAGGTTGAAGGTCGTGTGGGCGATAAATATGGTCAGCAGCCCCAGGCGCATCTTTACCCCGGCAAAAAAAATGGAAAGAGACACCCCGATGATGATCTCCGGAAGTATCATGGGTAAAAAGGAAATGGTCTGTACGTAGTTCCGGAGCTTAAACCGGTACCAGTTTATCCCGATGGCCCCCAGGGTCCCTATAAGGGTGGCGCTTGCGGCGGAACTGCCCGCGATGAACATACTATTCCAAAAAGAACGCCATAGGTCTCGGGAATGAAAAAAGAGCTGTTCATACCATACCAAGGAGAAGCCTTTCCACTGCATGCCCTTGGAGGCGTTAAAGGAGTACAAGACCAGCACCATCAGCGGCAGAAAGAGAAACCCAATGGTGGCAATAAAAACCGTTTGGGAAAAAGAATATTGATTCCGATATGCCCGCTTGGCATGACGGGCTGCTTCCCCCAGGGGGCCGCCGGACTTCAAAGGGGTTATGATGTGGTAAATGATCCGTTTGAGATTCACTGCCGCAGCTCCTTGCCTTTAGTCCTGACCGCATCCTTCTTCTGCTGGCTCATCATGAAGACCACTCCCACGGTGGTAATGAGGGTAAGCACCAGGGAAATAGCCGCGGCCAAGGGCCAATTCCGGGATTTGGTGAGTTGATCCGCGATGACGTTCCCCAGCATGTAGGAATCCTTACCTCCCACAAGAAGGGGCACCGCATAGGCGCCGAAGATGGGGATGAAGGTGAAGAGCACCGCCGTATAGATGCCGCTCCTGATGTTGGGCAGCAGCACCTTAACCATTGCTTCAATCTGGGTAGCCCCCAGGTCTCGGGCCGCCTCCAAGAGGGAAAAGTCGAATTTGTCGATGGTGGCAAACAGGGGAAGGATGGCGTAGGGCAGGTACATATAGACCAAGACCAAAACCACGGTCTTTTGGTGGTACAGAAAGTGGATATAGTCCTTCACAAGGCCAAGGCCCAGCAACAATTCGTTCAGGAAACCGTTGTTTCCCAGGATGTTCATCCATGCAAATACCCGGATGAGGAAATTGGTCCAAAAGGGGATGATGATGAGGAGCAAGAGCAGGGTCTGATTCCGGCTCCTGGCCATGAAATAACCGCAGGGCAGGGCAATGAAGATGGTCAGCGCCGTTGCCACTAGGGAGGTTCCAATCGTACGGAGCGTGGTAATCACCAAGCTGGGGTTAAAGAGGTCCTGGTAAGCGTCCAAGGAGAATGCTCCCACCACCCCGCCGTACAGTCCTTTTTTGAGGAAACTATAGACCACGATGATAATCAGGGGAGTGAAGAAAAAGATGGTGAACCAAACGGTCATGGGCGCCGAATAGAGGGGACCGTAATTCCGTTTACCCGGGCCGTTCACGATGGTTTTACCTCAACGATATAGCCGTCATGAGCGCTCCAGGAAAGGAACACCTCATCCCGCCACAGGATATCAGGGCCTTCATCGGAATACTTGGCGTGTTGTTTTATTACCCGGATAAGCGCCTTATCCCGGACCTTCACGTAGAACTTGGTCTGGAACCCTGAATAGATAGGCTCATCCACCGTACCCTGGAAAAGATTGATATCTTCCCGTTTCGTGACGGGCTTTTCCTTGGAAATGAGGATCTTCTCAGGCCGAATGGTAAAACTCACCTGCTGTCCGGGCTGCACCGCATCCGCCGCGGTAACCTTGATCCTGCCCAATTCCGGGATATCCAAGTCCACCATATATTCCGGATCCGGTTTATCCAAGTACACTGCGGCGCTTACCACCCCGTCGAAGAGGTTGGTCTCCCCAATAAACCGGGCCACGAAGTTTGTGGCAGGACTTTCGTAGATTTCGTGGGGGGTTCCCACCTGCAACACATCCCCCTGGTTCATCACCGCGATCCGGTCTGACACGGAGAGGGCCTCCTGCTGGTCGTGGGTAACGTAGATGAAGGTGATACCGATCTTGTCGTGGATTTGGTCCAGTTCGATGAGCATGTGCTGGCGTAACTTGGCGTCCAAGGCGGAGAGGGGCTCGTCGAGAAGGAGCACCCGCGGTTCATTGATGAGGGCTCGGGCTATGGCGACCCGCTGTTTCTGGCCTCCGGAAAGCTGATTCGGTTTTTTATGGGCATGTCCTTCCATCTGGGTTAGTTGGAGGTATTCATCGACTTTAGCGGCGATTTGCGTCTTGGGGATCCGGCGAATCCGTAAGGGGAAGGCCACATTTTCAAATACCGAAAGGTGGGGAAAGAGGGCGTAGTTCTGAAAAACCGTATTGGACTGCCGCTGATTAGGGGGCAAGTCCAACACATCCACACCGTCAAACTCAAGGCTTCCCTTGTCGGGACTTTCAAACCCTGCAATGATCCGCAGGAGGGTCGTTTTGCCGCATCCTGAAGGCCCCAACAGGGAAAAAAACTCCCCTTTTTTGATTTCCAGGCCAATGTTATGTAAAACTTTAAAATCACCAAAGGATTTAGCAATCTCCTTGATGCCCACATCGCTCCCTTTCAATACGACTCTCTCAACCTCCCTTCAACAAAAACATGCAGGTGTTGTACCTGTCTTTAATACTAATGGAACAATGCGGATTTTAAAGGATGTTGTCAATTGGTTTCCGATGAATTCTCGATGATTTTTAATTTCCTTCATAAAGAGAGGAAACAGAGAGAGCAGGGAACTCTTTCGCGAAAGGGTTCCCTGCTCGTGGTTCGCATCCTTTTCTTACCTTACCGGCGCTTAATTAATCTTCTCCAGCACGAGTTTGTACTGTGAGGCCGCTCCGTTGGCGGTATAATTTTTCGCCGCAACATAGATGTCCCCGCGGGTGCTCTTGAAGGTCTTCAGGGTCCGCACCGCGGTCCCAAAGGGGGCGGTGAACCGCTCCTCCCTTACCTTGGAATCCAGGGTGGCATTGTTGGCATCAATGTAAGAACCGCCAAAAGCTGAGCCGTCGCTGGGCGGATTTTTAACCGTGAGGACCGTGCCAAGGGTGGCGGCACTGCCGCCGGACGGCGTATAGGATAGCTGCCCGGAGAATACAAAATAGGTATCATTACGGGCTTGCTGCTTTTCTATGGTCCACAGACCGGTTAAAGGGCAGTCGTAGTAAGCGGATCCGCCCCGGCCTGAAACCTGAATCACCATCTTGGAGAACTGGAACAGCGCTGTTTTCGGCAAGTCCGCCGTACTCAGATTAACACTGTACACATTCCCGGCATTCCCGGTACCATCGGCAAGTTTGCAGTAAAAATACGCTATTGCCGGGTTCTCCGGATCAAAGCACAGGGCCTGAACGCTCCCGGAATTATTCCCGTTTACGTCAACTTCTCCCACCGCTGTGGGGGCGTCTGCTCCGTTCCACTTCCATACTTTGACTTTTCCGGTATTGCTTTTGGGTTCCAACACATAGGAGCCGTTATCCTTGAACCAGTGGTTTCCAATGCCATCGGAATTCGCAACTCCGCTGATGGCAAGGGTCTCGCCGCTTGCGTCGATCTTGAATACCGCGGTTCCGGTACTTCCTCCCAGGATGATGTAGTCGCCGTTCACCGCAGCGCCCATCAAAGTACCCACCCCAAGAGCGGGGTTGGAATCGCCTCTGGCAGCGCCGGGGTTTCCGGAAAACGCATTGGTATGGGATGCCTTCTTGTCTCCGGCTATGGCGTACACGCTGACGTACTGCTGGGCGCCATAGCCTGCAAAGAACCCGTCGTCTTCCGTAAGAACTACCGCATAGGTATCGCTTATGGCCAGGCTGGGGTCCCGGTGGTGCAGAGGTTCCACAGTGCGGCCCTCAGCAGCGGGCGGGGCTAGGGCAAAGGTTTTTAACAATCCCAGGGAATCGGCATCGTATATTTTGGTATACACCCCTGTAAAGGCCTCATAACCATACTCTACTGCCTGGATAATACCGATCCTGCCGCCATTCGCCGCCGCGCTTATGACCGCCACATTACCCCCGATATTCCGGCTGGTCTTTTCCTCGGGACTATTGACATCCACCTTGTTCAGCCAGTAATTCGTCCCGGTCCTTTCCCCCACATACACCATGGTATGAGAATCCGCCCGCAGAATACTGGCGCTGGAAAGGGCATCCACTACCGGGAAGAAGGCCTCGGTTTTTGTAAGGCCCCGGTCTATATCGTCATTATGATTGTCCTTCGTAACGCATCCGATAAGAAGGAATACCCCCCATACCAAGGGTAGGGTATATCCCGCACTCTTTGATACCATACATACTCCAGAGTTAAAAATAATTAACATTGTATATATTGACTAACTTTAGGGAATACGTCAATAGAAAAGTATAGAAAAAGAACCCCCTTTCAAAACTCGGTTAGGGCAGGGCCTTTGTTTCCGATGAACCTGGCTTTGGATTGAAGTAGACTGAAGCCCAAAGGAAAGAGCGGGCGGAGTGTGGACTTTACCTGCCCGCCGTCCTTAAAAAGCTCGCCGATCCGGTACAGAACGCCTTATATGACCTCTCCTCTACGGCGGGGAACGAAGCCTGCCGCTGGATCTTAACCGGTACCATTCGGTCAAACAGACCGCCAGATGGAACAGGTCCAAGGCCAGGATTATGGCCAATGATTGGCGGAAACTTCCGCCGGCGTCGATACCCCAAGGACGGGGAATAGCCAAAAACCCGCTTCATAGGTAAAAAGCCTGTGTTATAGTGGTTCAGAACCCAGTATATGGGGAAAAACTTCATGGTATCGTGTTTTTAGCGATAGGGTGTGGCTTCGTATCATCCCGGTTTGTTTCTGGGGTTTGTTGATGCTCCGGTAGGGCCTCTCCGAAAATCCCGAATACGGCTCGATCCGGCTCAAATCATGATAATCCCTGAGGCTCCTCCCGAGAAGGACCTGCAACAATGCCTGGAGAATCAGGTGTCATTTACAACTGAGCAACCACTAGGGTTGAAAGACCGGTACCGGCAGCTATTTGTTCCACAGGAAACCCCATGGCTTTGAATTTCCGGGCGCTTTCCAGCTTTTCTTGGTAGGCTTTTTCTTGTTCTTCCGCTCTGCCTTCCTGCTTACCGGTCTCTCTACCTTCCTGCCGAGCCTCCTCTTGCCAGATTTCCTTCGCCTCGTCCCAATTCCATTCCCGAGATAACATGTTCCTTACCTCCGTACTATGAGCTTTTAAAAATGCGCTGAGAATCTGATGTTCGATGCAGTAGTGTATCGCTGCCTTCAGCGCTTCTTCCTTCCCCTGAGTTTT
>JAITRH010000113.1 GCA_031288495.1 Treponema sp.
CCCGGCCTGTGCCAGGCAGACACCGGCGAGGTTAATCTCACCCTCAGTATCACCCCTATCTCCTCAGGCGGGATAGGATTCACCCCCGCTGAACAGGGCCCATACCTGCTGTGGATAAACTATGACCCCCTAGCACAGGATATGGGAGAGCGTTTTTACCGGCCCCTGAGAAGGACCGCCATGAAGGGCCTTAACCCTTACGTTCTCCTGAGGGGCCCTATTTTTAGGAAGTATCCCCTTGCTTGAACAGGCGGTACACCAGCAAAAGGCTTTTATAATACAAGTAGGAAAATACTTTGAATACCCGGAAAGGTTTCTGCAAACAATATCCTATCCACTCAAGGCCATGATCAAAGGCGTACTGGGATGGGTGCCTTCGCTGTTCTGCAAAGATCTCATACAGATCGCTACACCACAGACGAAGGCCCCCGGGAAGCTGGGCGTCATGCCGAGCGATCCACTGTTCCCCTCCGGCAATGCCTTTTCCCACCAATAACAACGAAGGAGATGCCTTTCGTATGGCCTCAAGGATACTTTTTTCCTGAGCTTTCTTAAAGGTTCCTGCATACCGGCCCACAATACGCAGGTGCGGAAAGGTTTGGCGTATGTTTTTTTCCGCTTTTCGCAGGGTCCGCAGCTTTCCCCCCAGCAAGTACAGGGATAATTCCCGTTCCTCTAGACTGGCGAGGAGCCTGACGACAAAATCAAAAGGCATATACCGGGGCACCTGTTTATTGCTTATAAACCAGGCCCCTCCTACAAGGCTTTTTGATATGGGAATCACCAGGGCGGCGCTGAGCACATACGCTCGGTATTCTTTGTTTCGTCGGGCGCGAAGGAAATCCCAGAGGGAAAGCAAGATGATATTTTTACCCCCCCCCGCATCCAGTAAGGTCCGAATAATATCCCCTAGGTGTTCTAACCCAAGTATATCCAAGGGAACCTTTAGTAACCGTAACCGTTCTCGTAGTACCTCAGGTTCTAATGCAGAATTCTCAGTATCCACCGTGTGCGCTCCACCAGTATGATGCGTCTAGCCCCTGAGCAGCATATCGGACTTGCATCATCTAAAGTCCAACAGGATCCTAGGATGCCAGGGGAAGCTCTTCCAAGACCGCCTCTTCCTGCAATACCTTGAGGGTCTTGGTAGTCTGCATCAAGGCGCCGTAGGTCCCTCCCTGCAGAATTTTAATCGCTTCCTGAAGCTGTACATCGTATTCTAAATCATATACCGGCGCTTGGGTAGTTCGGTACTGCTCGTTTCTGATAAGCCGGCGAAGCAAAACAACATCTAGATGATATTCCTTATGCAGTTCCGCGGCAAAGGCGGCTATCTGCGCGCTTGTGGCTTGAGGATGGGTTTCAATAAAAGCAGGTATCCGGTTCGTATTGAGGAGGGCCGTAAGCTTTTCCGCATCCGCCTCAGTAAATTCCGGGAACTTTACCTCTAAATCAGGAGGTATACCGATTTTATCGATGTTTACATCGCTGGGAGTATAGTACCGGGCGGTGGTGATCTTGAAGCCCGACTTATCCAGGGGATACACCTGCTGCACCGATCCCTTTCCAAAGGACTTTTCCCCCACCAAATATGCCCGCCCCCGGTCCTTCAGGGCCCCTGCCACAATTTCCGAAGCCGATGCAGAACCCCGGTTGATAAGCACAATGACCGGTATATCCTTGGGAACCGAGGTTTGCTTTCCCGCGTTAAAGACCGTATTTTCCGAGGGGATCCGGGACTTGGTACTGACCACAAGGCCCCCATCAAGGAACAGATCGCTTATCCCTACGGCAGACTGCAAGAGCCCTCCGTAATTATTGCGCAGATCCAGGATGAGGCTCCGGTAGTGGTGAGCCTTAAAGGATTCTATCGCCTCTCTCGCCCGGTCCAAGGTCCGGGGGGTAAAGGTGAGAAGCTTTAAGTAGCCTACATCGTTTATCATGGCGTATTTTGTAGTGGGCACCTCAATAAGGGCCCGTATCAGGGTAACGGGAAATTCAAACTTTTCGTTCCGGCGGATGAGGAGCTTGACTTCTCCCCCCGGCTCCCCTCGGAGACGGGAAAGGACGTCATCCATGCTTAAGCCATCGGTGGATTCACCGTTTATCTCGATAATCAAATCTCCGGGATTAATCCCTGCCCGCCAGCCCGGGGTATCCTCAATAGGGGCCGCCACTTCTACATAGGCGGGCTTGCCGTCGGACCGTTCGGGCTTGGAAATATAGAGCCCCACCCCCCCGAAATTGCCCTGGGTGGTTTCGTTCAGATCCATCATTTCCTTTTCCGCAAGAAATGAAGAATAGGGATCCCCCAGGGCATTAAACATACCCTTCATCGCCCCCTCATAGAGAATCTTGGGGTCCACTGCTTCTACATAGTGTTTTTGAATAAAATCAAAGACATTCTGAATAATCGACGTATATTGCCAGCTTTGCTGGTGGGCGTCTCTCCCCTGGGCCTCGGCCCGAGGGGCCGACGCAAGGGTAAACATGCCGCATAAAATAAGCGTAGCCCCTATCCACAACACAGGTAAGGGTAAAGACCATTTTTCTTGAGGGTTTTCTCGGGAACTCGGAACCAGGTGTTCTTTCATAGTATCGTATACTCCTCTATGTATTATACGCTAGGATAGGCACTTTGTCAGATTCTGGGATGATACTAGCAGAATTCCCCGGATGATTCAATCCTGCCTGAGCTAGGGTCCCTTCGGCAAGAGAAAAAACCGCAGGACTCAAGTCTGCCAAACCTGAGTTCGCCATGACCCACATGAACGCTCATTCGCGGACCCTTACTCGTCCATTGAACCCAGCTTAGGCGGAATCAGCCCCAGCGGCCCCGTTCCTGGACCATCCAGGAGGTGGATGGCAACGCCCTGAGGCGCCAAAGCCCTCGGCTTCACGGCGGCATTACCCAAAACCGCTCAGCCTCATAAAGCTATCCCGGGCCGAGCTTAAAACAAGGGTAACTGGAAATCCCTCGGCCGCCGGGAAGGCTCCTCATACAAGGGGATCAGGGTCTCAAGGGCATCGAGAAAAGGACTGCCCCGCTGTTCCAGCTTCCTCCCCTGAAAGGTCCGTTTCCGGGCAAAGGAAAGGTACAAGCCTACCCGGGCCCGGGTCATGGCGACATAGAGCAGCCGCTTCTCTTCTTCGATTCTTGCTATCCGCTGGGGCGTTCCTTCTTTTCCTGCATATAGCGTAAAGGGTAAGAGGCCGTCTTCCAGGGCAGGCACAAAAACGTGATCAAATTCAAGGCCCTTGGATGCGTGGATACTCATGATTTGTACCCCCTCCCTGCTCGGCTCCATACCGTTTGCATCATCTCTCCCCGAGGCGTCCCTCACCGCGAGGGTATCCAAAAACGCGGGAAGGGTCCCATACCACCCCGCTATGCCGATGAGCCGTTCCACGAGCTCCTTCTGGGCGGCGGCCTGTTTTCCCTTAGGCTTCTTGGGAACGGCTTCCCACGCCCGCTTGACCGCCTCCGCGGGGGAGGGGTTTTCTCCGGCAATCCCGCCGGGATTCCGCAGCATCCCCAGGAGGGAACCAATAGGCTCTTGTTCCCACCAGGGCTTTTCCCCGTTGAGGATAAAGGGAATGCCCTGATCTCCCAGGGCCTTGGTGATGGGCGCCGCCAGGGCAAGGGTACGCAGCAGGATGGCGCAGTCCCCAAGGCTCCGGAGTTCCGGTTCTCCCCCTCCGGCGGCCCCGCTGTCCAGGGCGAAAAAGGTCGTCCCTCCGATGAGCCGGCCTATCCGCCGGGCAATGCCCTGGGCTTCGGCTTTCTCGGTAGGGTAGGGGGTACGGAAAAGACGGGCCTCCCCCGGGACGCCCCTGAGGGGGGTATGCATCAGCCTGCCCGCGGCAGTGCTGATAGGCTCGGCACAGCGGAAACTCCGGGAGAGGTGAAACCGCGCGGCCTTAGGATAATCGTACCGGAACCGGTCGATGAAACGGCTATCCGAACCGCGAAACCGGTAAATTCCCTGATGCGGGTCTCCGATAACCCACAGGGAAGCCCCATAGCGTTCGGCGGCCAAGGAGCGGATAAGGACATACTGGGCAAGGTTTATATCCTGGTATTCGTCCACAAAGATATGCCGGAACCCTCTTTGAGCGGAGGAAGCCTGCCCCGGGCCCCGGGCCAAAAGCCCTATGGTTTCGATCAAGAGGTCCTCAAAATCCAAAGCAGCCGCGGCGTGGAGGCGCTCCTGGTAGCGGCGGTACCCCTCCTCCAGTTCCGGCTGAGCCGGGGGAACCGGAAAGGCTTCCCGGTCGTCAAGAAAGAAGGGTATCCCGGCCCGGTTCGGCCGTTCCTCCCCGGGCAGCAGGAGAAACCGTTTCCGGGTTTCGATGTATGTTCCCAAGGACCGGGGCCGTACCGGTGAAGGGCTTTCGGCACACAAATCCTGCAAGAGGGCATCCCGTTCCCCTTCCGTGAGGATCCTGAAAGCCCCCCTGCCCCGGCTTTCCCCCTGTTCCCTCAGGATAGCCGCGCACAGGGAATGAAAGGTTCCTACGGTGATACGGGCCCTGCCCGCTTCAGCCCCGATCATCCGCAGGATCCGTTCCCGCAGGTCCCAGGCGGCCTTGACGGTAAAGGTGAGGGCCACTATCGTCTCGGCAGAGGCCCCTTGCCGTATCAGCCGGGCAATACGGGCAGAGAGGGTCGCGGTTTTTCCTGAACCGGGCCCGGCGATGATGAGGGCGTATCGTCCTTCATACGTAATCACCTGTTCCTGTTCAGGCTGCGGGAAGCCTTCCGAAGGCTGGGAACGTTCTTCCGAAGATTGGGAGAAGTCTTCTAAAGGCTGGGAGACTTCTTC
>JAITRH010000252.1 GCA_031288495.1 Treponema sp.
TTACAGGACAGCTTGTTACCGTTACAGGATAGCCTTCCGGCGTTATGCCGTCAAGCCCTTGCGGTATACTGTAGAGAGTTAAACTTACAGGCTGGATAGTTCCGGTTATAACGGGGAAGTCTCCGGTTATAACGGCGAATGTCTACAGTATAACGCCGATGTTTCCCATTATAACGCCAAGTCCTCCGGTTATAACCGCCAATCCATACAGTATAACGGCGAATGTCTACAGTAAGCCGCCTGTGTCCGCCGTTATACTGCCAGAGGTTCCGGTTATAAGCGCCGGGGTTCCCGGTATAACGGTAACATCCGGCGGTTTACCACCGATGCCCGGATAAAACTGAAACCTCTTTACCCGCAGGTTACTGCTTGACTGCCTGCTAGCCATAGACCGGCTCTTTGTATATACTGAATCTCTCGAGAACATCACAAAAAAGGAAAAACCGGGCAGTATGGATAAGAAGAACGGGCATTGGGCCGATGAGACCGCAGGGAAGATAATCCGGGAAAAGGGCGAGAAAGGGTGTTATACCTGCGCGTCGGGGATAACCCCTTCCGGGACCGTACATATCGGTAATTTCAGGGAAATTATCTCCGTAGACCTCGTGGTCCGGGCCCTGCGGGACCAGGGTAAGCAGGTGCGGTTCATCTATTCCTGGGATGATTACGATGTGTTCAGAAAAGTGCCTCAGAATATGCCCAAACAGGAAGAGCTCAAAGGGTACCTCCGTTTTCCCATTACTATGGTACCGGATCCCTGGGAACGGGATGCAAGCTATGCCCGGCATCATGAGGTGGATGTGGAAACCCTGCTTCCTCAGGTAGGCATATACCCTGAGTATATCTATCAGGCAACGCGATACCGGGCGTCCCGGTATGCTCCGGGAATTCGCAAGGCCCTGGAACACCGGGAGACCCTGAAGCATATCCTCGATGCTTTTCGGGATGAGGAGCATAAGATCCAGGGGGACTGGTGGCCGGTCAGCGTGTTTTGTGAACAATGCAATCGGGATGAGACCGAGGTGGATGCCTGGGATGGGGAGTGGGGTTTGCGGTATCACTGTACTCGCTGCGGCCATAGGGAAACGGTGGACCTCCGCAGCAGCCGCGGGGTCAAGCTTGGCTGGCGGGTGGACTGGCCTATGCGCTGGGAATACGAGCAGGTTGATTTTGAACCGGCCGGCAAAGACCACCACAGCCAGGGCGGTTCCTTTGACACCGCCCGGCATGTATGCAAGGAGGTGTATACCTGGGATGCGCCGGTGAGTTTTCGCTATGACTTCATCGGCATCAAGGGAGTCCCCGGAAAAATGTCCAGTTCTTTGGGTAAGGTGATAACCCTGGAGGATCTTTTGCGGGTGTATACCCCGGAATTGGTCCGGTTTCTTTTTGCCGGGACCCGGCCTAACACGGAGTTTACTATTTCCTTTGATCTGGATGTGATTAAGCTCTATGAAGACTACGATAGGACCGAACGGATTGCCTGGAAAATCGAAGCGGTCAAGGACGAGGGAACCTTTCAGAAGGCCCGCCGGATCTATGAACTCTCCCAGGTAGGGGCCCTGCCGAGGATCATGCCCTACCAGATTCCCTTCAGGCATCTTTGTAACCTCATCCAGATTGCCGATGGAAACCTGGAGAAGACCATTGCCGGTCTTGAGGGAGTGCAGCCTGAGCAGATTCCCGCCGTCAGGAGCCGGTGCCGCTGCGCCTGTTTCTGGATCGATACCTGTGCCCCTGAAGACTTCCGCTTTAAACTCCGTTCCCCTGGGGAAGCCGTGGCGGAACTGGGACCCGCGGAAACCCAGGCCCTGCGGGAGCTCCGGGACCGGGTCATTACCCATATCCAGGACTTCGCCGACGACAAGGCCTGTGCAGAGGCGATTTATAACGTGGCAGAGGATGCGGGCGTGGAGAGCAAGGTCCTGTTCCGGGCGAGTTATCAAGCGCTTATCGGTAAAGACCAAGGGCCCCGGCTGGCAAACTTCCTGCGCTCCATCAGCAAAGAACGGCTCTTGGGGATCCTTAAAGGGTATTAACCGGAGCCTTGGGGCCTTTCCCGGAGGAAATGCCCGCTTTTGCCGCCGGACTTTTCCCAAAGCCGGATGTCGCCGAGGACCATTCCCCGGTCAAGGGCTTTGCACATATCGTAAATGGTGAGGAGGGCCACCGACACCCCGGTGAGCGCCTCGATTTCCGCACCGGTTTTACCGGAGAGGCGTACGGTACAGATCGCTTCGATATACCCTTTTGCGGTATCTCCCGGGGAGGTTTTTTCGTGCAGCGTAAAATCTATCGTACAGGAATCAAAAAGCAAGGGGTGACAGAGGGGAATCAGTTCCGCGGTTTTCTTAGCCGCCATGATACCGGCAATCCGGGCCACCCCGAGGACGTCCCCCTTCTGGACCGTACCCTGCCTAATAAGGCTCAGGGTTTCCTTGGTTACGAGGATGTGCCCTTTGGCTTGGGCCATGCGGACCGTGATGTCTTTGGCGGAGACATCCACCATGACGGCGTTACCCTGGGAATCGAAATGGGTAAGTCCTGGTTTCATAGTACGCTTCTCCTTAAAGTTTGTGCTTTATGAGGTGCATAGTATGCTTATATTACCAATAAAAGCAAGTGGGCGCATTGCGCCATAATTTTTCTAAGTGAAAAGGGGGTGTGTGCCACAATAAAAATCTAGCCCAAAGTAAACTGGGTCTACCAAGCATTAAGGGAGACCCTATGGGGTTAGACATGAAAAACAAGAAAAAAGTCTGTGGGGAGATTGTCCGGCGATACCAGCAGGCGGACAAAAAGGGCCGGGGGAAACTCCTTGAGGAGTATACGACGACCCTCGGCTATAACCGGGACTAGCTCGCCCATATCCGGTCAAATTGGGGGAAAACCCGGTATACAACAGTAGACGGCACGCCCGTTACAATCATCGGCATACCCGCAGTGAAACGGGGTGGAAAGGCCGTAAAAACGGCCTCCACCGGGCGCAAACGGGGCAGGAAGCCCACGTATCAGGGAGCGGCCTTCACGGCGCTGCTGCAGGACATCTGGAGCCTTTTCGACTGTTTGTGCGGGAAGCTCCTGGCGCCTATGCTCCGCCTCATGCTGGACTTCCTGACCACCGAATATTCACTCACCCCTGAAATGCGGAACCTCCTGGCTTCCGTCAGTCCACGCACCATCGACCGTATCCTCAAACCGGTAAAAGACCAGGGGCGGCTGCGGGGCTTGAGCCTGACCAGGCCCGGTCCGCTCCTGCGGGACCAGATACCGGTGCGGGTCATGTTCAACTGGGACCAGCGGAAACCCGGTTTCTTCGAGTTCCATCGGGTGGCCCACTGCGGGCCGGACGCTTCCGGCCAGTTCTGCCAGACCCTCACCGGCACCGACGTGGGTTCCGGCTGGACCGAGGAACACGCCTCTTTCGGGGTCTTCCCTTCAGGATACTCAAGCTCCACACTCTCTCCAGAAGGAGTCAAGACCAAAAATCCTTGCCTGAAGGCATATTGTTTTACCCCTGCACTTACCACCATCCCCG
>JAITRH010000029.1 GCA_031288495.1 Treponema sp.
ACCGCAATGATCGCCGGTACCGTTATACCTATTACTTCAGGCTGGAACGGGGGCGTTCCTAAGGCTGGAACGGGGGCGTTCCTAAGGCTGGAACGGGGGCGTTCCTAAGCCTGGAACGGAGGCGTTCCTAAGGCTGGAACGGAGGCGTTCCTAAGGCTGGAACGGGGGCGTTCCTAAGCCTGGAACGGGGGCGTTCCTAAGCCAACGGATAAAGTTTATTTCGCTCTATCCGGGGGTCCTTAATGGCCGAAACATAGTTCATTACCGGCGCACGTATCCTTTTTTCTTGTCCCATAGATCCCCTCCCATAAACTATGCCAAGTATAGCTCTTTTTTGTTCTCTATTTATATGCGCTCGCCCTGGATTATCCGGTTTTTTGTATTGACATTTTTTGGGTAAAAGGGTACTTTGTATAACATCATTCCCCGGTTGTGTAATGGTAGCACAGCAGACTCTGGATCTGTTTGTGGGGGTTCAAATCCTCCCTGGGGAAAAGGATAGAACAAATAAGGTACTGGTGTGTAATCTGGCCCCTTCGTCTATTGGTTAGGACATGAGATTCTCAATCTTAAAAGAGGGGTTCAATTCCCCTAGGGGCTATTCTGTAAATCCCATATAGGTAAAGCTGTTTCAGCATGGCAAAAGTGAAACCCCTTCAGTAATCCCCCAAGCGCTGATGACCCTCACACAAAATCATGAGGGGTATAAAAAACAACATAATAAAAAATATTGCAAACCTTGTGAGGTGGGTATACACTAGGATTACAGTGTTACGTAACACTTATAAGACGATGGTAGACTAACCTGCATTAAGAGGAATCATCATGCCTACATGGCTGGAAGACGCGGTTTTTTATGAAATTTATCCCCAATCCTTTCTGGATACCAATGGGGACGGGATTGGGGATTTTGAAGGGATCCTTCAAAAACTCGATTATATCAAGAACCTGGGCTGTAACGCATTGTGGATCAATCCCTGTTTTGATTCGCCTTTCAAGGATGGGGGGTACGATGTGCGGGATTACCAAAAGACGGCTCCCCGGTACGGTACCAAGGATGAGCTCAAGCGGATCTGTACCGAGGCGCACCAGCGGGGCATCCGGGTTCTGTTGGATTTGGTTCCCGGACACACTTCGGAGGAGCATCCCTGGTTTATCGAAAGCAGCAAGGCCAAGCCGAACCAGTACTGGAACCGGTTTATCTGGACGGATCACTGTTTCAAGCGGACCGAGGGGCTTGGTTTTATCGCAGGGGAAACGGACCGGGCAGCTACCTATATTATCAACTTCTTTAAGTGCCAGCCTGCCCTGAACTACGGCTTCCTCAAACCCAAAGAAGATTGGCAGTTGCCCATGGATCATCCTGATTGTATGGCCACCCGGGAGGCGATGAAGGAGGTGATGCGATTCTGGCTGGATGCAGGGTGCGATGGTTTCCGGGTGGATATGGCAGGATCCCTCGTAAAATGTGACGATCCGGATAAAAGCGGAACCCAGTCAATTTGGCGAACTATCAGGGCCATGCTTGACGCGGAATATCCTGAAGCGGTGCTGATTTCGGAATGGAGTTCTCCTAAGCAGGCGATTAACGGAGGCTTCCACGCGGATTTTTTCCTTGACTTTACGGAAAACCGAGGGGGCTACCGGAGCCTGTTCCGCAATTATGATCCACAAGATGCGGGAAGCAAGGATAAGAGCTTTTTTAAAGCCGGGTCCAAGGGGAATATACATCTGTTCCTGGATGAATATCTGGATTATTATGAGGCGACCAAGGACCAGGGGTATATCAGCCTGGTTACGGGAAATCACGATACGATCCGCCTGGCTTATACCCTGAATCCCCGGGAACTTGCCTTGGCCTACGGGTTTATCTTTACCATGCCCGGGGTGCCTTTCCTGTACTACGGGGATGAAATCGGGATGCGGTACCTCCCGCTGCCCACCAAGGAAGGGGGCTATTTCAGGACCGGTTCCCGGACCCCTATGCAATGGAAGGCCGGTAAGAACCTGGGCTTTTCCGACGCGGCCCCAGACAAGCTCTACCTGCCGGTAGACCTTTCCCCGGACGCGCCTACGGTGGAAGCCCAGGAACGAGACCACGGTTCCCTGCTCTCCATAGTGAAAGCCCTTTTAAAACTGCGGCACCAGCATCCTGATTTGCAAGCCAAGGCGAATCTGGAAATTGTGTATCCTCAGGACCCATCCCCAAGCCCGGGGCCCTTGGTGTACCGGCGGGGCAATTTCCTCGTGGCGGTAAACCCCGATCTTGCCGCAAAAAGCGTCCCTCTGCGGTGGAAGGTTCCTCAAAACCCGGTCTATTCCATCGGACAGTGCAGTATAAGCGGCGATAGGTGCCGTATGGAAGGGCAAAGTTTCGGAGTGTGGGCTCTGTAAAACAGGTCGTATCGCTGGTCATCACCGCAAGGAATGTACCGGCGTTTATTTTTATATGGTGCGAGTAACACCAAGGAGATTCGTATGAAAAGACTGATTCGTGTAGCGGCTGCGGTATGGGTGATCGCGGCCATGGTTTCAAGCTGTTCCAAAAAATCCGCTACCGCGGATAGAGGGTATGACATCTACCTGTTTAATGCCAAGGGGGAAAACGCCGTCCAGGTGGAGGCCATGGCCAAGGCCTATGAGAAAGCCACCGGAGTGCGGGTTAAAACCTTTTCCATTGGAGCAGGGGCGGAACAGAGCGCTCCCATGAATACGGAAATGAATTCAAAAAACATGCCCACGATCTTTTCTGTGCAGGGGATCAACAACCTCGCCATGTGGCTTGAAGGGGGGTATGTGCAGGATTTTGCGCAGGTGGAAAACAATCCCTCCTTTTCCAAACTTGTCCAGGATATCGCACCGGAGCTCCGGCTTACCTTGGGGGGAACGACTAATTACGGTATTCCCTACAACCTGGAAGGGTACGGGTATATCGTGGATAAGAACATGCTCGCGGAACTGTTCGGCCTCTCTGATGCAAGGGAGCTGATTAACGACATCAAGACCGCAAGCTATAGCGAATGGGAAGCCTTCATTACCGGAATAGACCAGTGGATCCACAATAATCCCACAGGACCGGTGAGGGTGAGCGGAAAAACCTACCCCTTGGCCGCGTCGAAGACCGCCCTCACCGGTACCTTGACCGGCGTCATTGCCCTTATGGGATCCCAGCGCTGGACCTATGGGGATCACCTGGTCAATGTAGCCCTCAACGCGACCTTCAGCACCATCAATGATTCCCTCAACGCCGAGGAAGCGGACATACGCCGTATCCGCGGCCCCCTCGTGGCCTACGCCAAAGCCCTGGACTTCAAGACCCGGCATTTAGCCGGGAAAAACGGACCGGCCCACCGGGGGCAGGACCTGGTATCGGATGCGAACTTCGGGTATGACCAGGCGGTGCAGCTCTTTGCCGAAGGAAAGGCCCTGCTCCTCAAACAGGGCAACTGGGCGTACAACAACATTCTCGCGGTGAATAAAGACGTCGCGGAACGGCTCTATTTCCTTCCGGTTAAGATGCCCTTTACCGCCGGCGATATTACCGCCCAGGGTATGAGTATTGAAAAAATGGAGCGGTCCATACCGGTTTTTGTCCCGAATTACTACACGGTCAACGCCCTGTGTGGGGAAGAAGAGAAACAGAAGGCCTATGATTTCCTCGTATGGATGAATACCTCCCCCGAGGGACAGCGGTTCGTCATAGAAGAGATGGCCTTTATCCCTTATAATGCGGACGCTGCGGTAACGACGGTGCCCAATTCCCTGGGGAACTCCATTCTGGAATACATGAAGCAGGGGGACACCCTGGGAGACCGCTGGCACGGCGCTCCGGGCCCCTGGGCGGGAGACGGCCTTGGCGCGTTATTAATGGAACAGTACCTCATAAAACCGGAGTGGACCCAGAAAGATTACGAAGATATCGCTGATTTCGGCGTAGCCACATGGATAGAACTGCTCAACCGGTAGCCCCGGTCTTCTCTGCCGGCCCTACGCGGCAGAGCTGCGGCGGTGCGCCTTATGGAGGATGCTCGTGAAAAAAAACAAATCCATCTATGTAACCTGGTTTTGGCCTTTTGTGATTCCGGCGCTGGTATTTTTTATAGCGGTGATTGTACTTCCCTTTATCGTCGGGGTGTTCAATTCCTTTACCCTGTGGCGGGGCAGTTATTACTTTAACCCCCTAAGCAGGACCAGGGCGGCCAACGTATTTGAAGCCATCAATGGATTAAGCAACTACGCCAACGCCCTGAAGGATGTGCGGTTCCTGCAAGCCTTGGGGTACACGGTCCGTTACACCCTGATTGCGGTGGTGGCGATAAACCTGGTTTCCCTCTCCCTGGCCCTGTGCATCCACAAGATGACCGCGGCCATAGCGGGCATTTTCCGTACCCTGTTTTTCCTACCCAATATGCTGGGAGGCCTTGCCTTGGGGTACATCTTTCAGTTTATCTTTCAGGTGGTTTTTACCGATATGATTTTCAGCCCTCACGGGATCATCCATATCGAAGCCCTGCGGTACATGACCCAGCACAGCGTGAAAGCCCTCTTTGCCCTGGTGATCCTGACTACCTGGCAGTCTTCGGGGTACATGATGTTGATCTACATTGCAGGGCTTAACACCATTCCCAAGGATTACTACGAGGCCGCAAGCATAGACGGCTCTTCTCCGTGGCATACGTTCTGGAAAATAACCGTTCCCATGCTCATGCCTTCTTTTACAGTGGTGCTTTTTACGACCCTTTCCGGCAGTTTCAAGTTGCTGGATCAGAACGTAGCCCTGACCGACGGCAACTTTAACACCCGGATGCTGGCCTATCAGATTCTGAGAACCATACGGGACTCAAACCCCGCAGATTACGGCAAAGCCCAGGCCCAGGCGGTGCTGTTCTTCATTTTGGTCGCGGTGATTACCCTGACCCAGGTGTACCTTACCAAAAAGAAGGAGATTGAAGCATGAAAACAAAGTACCTAGCCGGGGCTGTCCGTTACGGCCTTATGAGCGCGGGGGCCTTGGTAACCCTTTCACCCCTGTGGATACTCCTGGTTAATGCTTTTAAACCCCAAACCCGGATTGTCGATAACCCTATCGCGCCTCCGGGGACCCTTGATTTCCAGTACATCCGCAACGCCCTCGGACAGCTGCAGTTTCTCAAGTCCATAGGGTTTACGATGCTCATCACCGTTCTTGCGGTCGCATTGATTGTGCTGCTTTCTTCTATGGCCGCGTGGATAATGGTGCGCAGCAAACTGAAAATTGCAGGATTTCTCTTTATGGCCTTTGTGGCGGCCATGCTTATCCCTTTCCAGGCTATTATGTACCCTCTTATCCAGTTTTTTGATGCCCTCGGGCTTAAAAACTTAGGGGGGCTTATCCTGATGTACGGGGGATTCGGGCTTTCCATGTCGATGTTCCTCTACCACGGTTTTGTAAAGACGGTGCCCCTTGAGGTTGAAGAAGCGGCCTTTATCGACGGCGCCCATATCATGCAGATGTTCTTTCTGATTGTCATGCCTCTTCTCAAATCCATTACCGTGACGGTGATCATCATCAACGCCATGTGGATCTGGAACGATTACCTCTTGCCGTTCCTCGTCATCGGCAATTCGGAAAACAAGACCCTGGTGCTTTCCCTGTATTTCGCCCAGATCCTCGCGGGCCAGTACGGTAATCCGTGGCAGCTTATTTTCCCTGCGGTCTTGGTTACCATTACCCCCATTGTGGTGGTGTTTCTTTTCCTGCAACGATTCATCGTCAAGGGAATAAGCGCCGGTGCGGTGAAGGGCTAAGGTAAAAAAACCGTTCTCCGGTTGTGTTTCCCGGTCCCTTTGAGACAATCCGAGAGGACGGGAAAAAGGTATGAAGCCCTATAGGCTTACCTGGCCGGGCCCGGGATATCCCCGTGGCCCGAGCCTCCCTAGCTGGAGGGCTTGAAGCTCCCTAGCTGGAGGGCTTGAAGCTCCCTAGCTGGAGGGCTTGAAGCTCCCTAGCTGGAAGGCCTGAAGCTCCCTAGCTGGAAGGCCTGAAGCTACTAAGCTGGAAGGCCTGAAGCTACTAAGCTGGAAGGCCTGAAGCTACTAAGCTGGAGGGCCTGAGCATCCCTAGATGCAGGGCCTCCAGCTCCCCGGCGGCACCGGGCCTTCCCTTCCCGGGGAAGGGGTTTGTAAGCCCCGTATGTTCCGTTCAATAAGGGGGACATTGCCAAAAATGGTAACAATGTATGAGAAATATAGTGCCCTCCTTGGTTTTAGGGTATATATAACCTGCCTTCGATGGGACCCCAAAACGGTCCGCCCCGTCCGGGTATATGGTCCGGGGGATTTTTTCTCTTTGTCGAACTCAGG
>JAITRH010000092.1 GCA_031288495.1 Treponema sp.
CAGGGGAAACCGGTTATTGATTTCCTGTACGACTGTGTCTATTCCGGCTTGAACAATCTTCCTTCACCATCGTTGTTGCAAAATTAAATTATACTCCTTCTCATGATTACACCGGTGAACGGTTACTATTTATTTTTATACAAGATATGATTTGCGGCGGCATCCGATGATTCCGCAGAATCCTGGCCGGATTTATACGCAAGATTTTGATTTGGGTGAATCCGAGGGTGATTTGACCCTCTAAACTGGTGATTCGGCCCCCTGAAGGTTCATGCGGGACAGGCATGAAAACACGGAGTCGGAATATCCGCCCTAAAGGCAGCCGTTACCGCCGCATACTAAAGGTCCGGTTTACCTCAAGGAATGTCCGCCAGCAGGGCCCCGGTTTTGGGATCCCGTTTTTCCGGCCCTCTTAAGGTACACATGACCAGTTTCCCGGATTTGTTGCGGTTTCTTGGTTCCTGCTCAAGCACCAGAACAAGTCCCCGGGCAGAACAGCCGTACCGTCCATACCTGGTCTGGGCCGCCTCCCTCTTCTTGGAGCGGTAAGGCACGGGAAACCTATCTGAGAGAATCCGGACCGGGAGCGTTTTTTCTTCCCCCTGAGGAAGTTCCGGTTCTTTTCCTACCGGACCGGTAAGCAGAAAACTTAAGGCTGCCCGCTCCTTAGGAAGTCCTGCAGCAGTGGAAAGGGTATGCAAAGCTGAAGGCGCATCTTCTGTATCAAAGGTAAAATGGCACCACTTAGGGGTTCTTGCTTGATAAGGACAGTGTCCCTGATGAGGACAGGGCGTATATGGCCTCTGTCCCCGGGTAAGCAGGGCGCTTCGTAGCGCCGTGATCCATGCCCCAGACCAGGGAACCCCTGGCTCAAGGACCAGGATGGAACCCGATGCACTAACCAGGGAGGAAAGGAGCCGGCTGGTTTTATCCGCAGCCTGCTGCAAAGCCCTGGTATCCGCGTGGGGTATTCCCTCAAAGCGTTCATTGAACACATGAAGCGCCGAGACCAAACGGGCTTGAGGGCCGTATATCGGCGCTCCCAGAGATGCATGGATGGGTTTGATGATCCAGGGAGTAGCTCCTACCAAGGCGTGAAAGAGCCGCTCTCCTGCATCAAGGACCGGTGTGCTCCTATCGAGGCAGTGGAATTCAAGGGGAAGCTGCCGTAAATCAGGCCGGCCAATCCAAAGGGCCAAGGCCAGGGTCAGCGGCCCGGAGCCTAGGTCAATAATAACATCCCCCGCAGCGAAATGGAGGGGTAAGCCCGGGAGGAGCCGGCACAGGCGATAGCTGTTCCACGGAAGAAAATACCGTAGATAAGCTGAAAGTAAACCCTTGGTACTTAAATAGGAATTATGGCGTTCACCCCGGCTTCTGGTGAGCAGCCGGGAAAGCTCCGCGACATCCCGGGGCAGGGTAACCCGGAAACGCCGAGGCAGGGGAAACACCTGGTCGATCAAACGGAGGAGTTCCTCGAGGGTACGACGGACTTCAGGAGTTAAAGGTGGAAAAAGGTCCATCAGGGCTTTTGAGTGTTTTGGGGGTACCGGTTTTAGGGTTTCTCCCTTTAACCAACCCATAGAGGGCTATTAAACCGGAACGAAGCGCCCCTATCTGAGCCCGAAGGTCCTGCTGCTCCCCGGATACTTCCCTAAAGAGCTGGTTCCGGGCCCCTTCCAGGGTAAAATGCCGGTCATAAAGGAGGTATTTGAGCCTAAACAGGATGTGCAGATCCTGATTTGCATAGAGCCGTCTTCCCTGTCGATCCTTATGGGGCTGTAACAGGGGAACCTCTTTCTCCCAGTACCGTATGACGTAGTTCTTCAGCCCTAAAAGCCGTTCCAAGTCGCTCAAGGTATAGAAGATCATGGTTTATTCCTTTCCATTCCGGGCTGCTTTCCCGGAATGCCGCAGCTCAATGGCGATGGGTATCTGGGGAAAACCCAGATCCTGACGGATCTTGTTACGGAGATAGGACACATAGGAAGGGCTGACCGCCGGGGGACGGGACACAAAAAAGACGAATTTGACCGGCTTATCCGAAACTTGCAAGGCGTACTTTATCTTGAATCGGCTCTGGGGGCCTATGGGAGGAGGATACTCCTCAAGCCACCCTTCAAGGGCCCGGTTAAGGAGGCCGGTATCAATATGTCGTATGAGCTGACCATACAGTCTCAGGGCAGTATCCAACAGCTTGTCTATCCCGGTTCCATCCTTGGCGCTCACCGGAATAATCGGCGCATATTCCATCTTGGCGAATAGAAACCGGATCCGATCCTGGATCGCCTGTACCTGGTTCTTCACCTGGGGCATGGTATCCCATTTGTTGAGGACCATGATGATACCCCGGCCCTGATCATGGGCCAAGGCAGCGATCTTTTTGTCCTGATCCGAGAACCCTTCCGTTGCATCGATCACCAGAAAGACCAGATCCGCCTGGGCAATGGCTTTGATGGCCCGGTTCACCGAATAATATTCGATATTTTCTGTAACCTTGGTTCTCCGCCGGATCCCCGCAGTGTCTAGGATTTTAAAGGTTCGGTTTTTATACTGGAATACCCCCTCCACCACATCCCTCGTGGTCCCTGGCATAGCACTGACAATCGAAGCCTGGGATGCGGTGAACCGGTTGGAAAGGGTGGACTTCCCGGTATTGGGCTTCCCCAGTAGGGCAATGCCTATGGTTTCTTCCAGGTGTTTCGCCCCCTCTTCGTGCTCCTGGACCTGGGAAAAATCAAGCCCCTCAAGGATCCCTTTTTCCAGATCCGTTACATGATCCCCGTGTTCTGCAGAGATCATAAAGAGCCGATCAAAGCCATAGGAGAGGCAGTTCCAGGCATCGTCCGCTCGGCGGCCCCCTTCGGTCTTATTCACCGCTACCAGCAGCCGGTCCTGGAAAGGCCGAAGGAATGCAATAAATTCCTCATCCTCATGGGTGATTTTTCCGGCTTCTAATATCAGGATGATCCGATCCGCTTGTTTCAGGGTCTCCAGGGTTCGCGCCTGCACGAGGGCATCCAGGATTCTTAGGGACTCATCCGCTGTTTTTTCCAGCTTAAACCCGCCGGTATCAATGAGCCTTAGGGGTTTTCCCTGGATAAACGTATCCATCCCCACGGGGTCCCGAGTAACTCCTGGCGTCGGATCCGTGATGGCCCGGCGGGTATGAACCAGGCGGTTGAAAAGGGTGGACTTCCCCACATTGGGCCGCCCCACCAACACGACTACCGGAAGATTCCGGTAGGACTTATCGGGATCGAATTTCATAGTCGCTGGGAAAATGTTCGGCCATCCAGGCTTCCACCAGGAGGGTAACGTGGTGATAAGAGGTACACTGCAGGGCCTTTTCCGCTAAGATCCGGCAGCTTTCCAGGGTTACCCCCCGGATGATTCGTTTAACCTGGGGGATAGACTGAGCAGTCATACTAAACTCATCCAGCCCCAAACCTAAAAGCAGGGCTGTCGCGGAGGGATCTCCGGCCAATTCACCGCACATGGCTGCGGTAATTCCCTTTTCATGAGCACTCTGGATGATCTTTCTGAGGTACCGGAGCACCGCCGGATGAGAAGGCTGGGCCAGATAATTGACCCGCTCGTTTCCCCGATCCACCGCAAGGCAATACTGGATGAGATCGTTGGTACCGATGGAAAAGAAATCCGACCGTTCCGCAAGAATATCCGCGGTCATGGCTGCGGCAGGTACTTCAATCATGATCCCCACTTCCATAGCGTCGCTATAGGCTTGATTTTTCCTGCGGCACTCAGCTTTGGCCTCCTCGAGGATACTCAGGGCCTGCTCTAATTCCTCGATTCCGGAAATCATAGGAAACATGATCCGTAAGTTTCCGTTGATACTCGCCCGCAATAAGGCCCGCAGCTGGGTCTTAAAAAGCTCGGGCCGGGAAAGGGAAAACCTGATGGCCCGCCAGCCCAGGAGAGGATTCTTTTCATCGGTGGCCTGGAAATTGGGAAGCAGCTTGTCCCCACCGTTGTCCAGGGTTCTGATGGTTACCGGCTTGTCTTCCATGGCTTTGAGGACATGACTATAGGCCCGGTACTGCTCATCTTCGGCGGTAGCCTGTTTTGGGGTGAGAAAGAGGAATTCTGAACGGTACAGCCCGATACCCTCTGCACCGTAACGGGAAATCTGATCCGCTTCTTCGGGAATTTCAATATTAGCCTTGAGGCAGACCCGATGCCCGTCTTTTGTCTCCGCAGGTACTTCCCGCAGTTCCAGAAATTCATCAAAACGCTTACGGTATTGATCGATAGCCCTCTGGTACTGCCACAAAACCTGGGTATCTGGATTAATGATCACCTCTCCGGAAGTACCGTTTACCACCAGTTTATCACCTTTATCAATTTCTTTGGTGATGGTGGAAAGTCCCAACACGGCGGGAATATCAAAGGCCCGGGCAAGAATGGCCGTATGAGAAGTCCTTCCCCCGGCATCCATAACAATGGCCTTGACCCGTTTCTTGTTCATGGCTAACACATCTGAAGGCAACAAATCATGGCTCACCAGGATCACATCAGAGCTCAGATCCGCTAGGGAAAACTTCTTAACGGACAAGAGCTGGTGCATTACCCGGCGAGATACATCGGAAATATCCGCAGCCCGTTCGCGGAACTGGGAATCGGGAGAAGCCATTAAACGCTGGGATAATTCATGGGAAATATCCCAAAACACCCATTCGATATTTTGCAGGCTGTCCTTGAGGTGATCCTTAATCTGGTCCTGAAAGTCTATATCTTCCAACATCATCAGATGAGACTGAAAGATAGCGGCTTGTTCTGTGCTCACTTCCCGTAAGGCCCGTTCATGCAGGCTTTTGACTTCTTCCGCCGCTTCATGATTAGCCGTAAGAAACCGCTTCCATTCGGATTCGACCTGGTTCTTGCGGATGCTATATCGGGGAATCTCGGGAAAATCATCCTCCAAATATAAGAAAGCCTTTTCGATAGCTATACCCGGAGACGCAGGAATACCCGTGAGTTTTTTCATTGACTGAAAGATACCCTAAAAAAGGGGTCTATGGCAAGTAGGGATCAGGGCTAATGCAGGTATTCACGATAAACCCTTAAAAACTTCCAGGAATAGCGGTCATTTTCCTCGGCTGAATCACACAAACGGTTTATAAAACCCCATCCCTTTTCAAAGTAAAAGCGGCTTGAATAGAAAAGATAGGGCTCATCTTTTTTAAATCCGAACTTATCCCATGGGCGATACAAGAGTCGAACTTGTGACCCCCAGCGTGTCATACTGGTGCTCTAACCAACTGAGCTAACCGCCCTTAATTCCCCGACATCCTCCTCTCTTCTAAAACTTCCTGTCAGGGATTATTCCCTCACCTTATCACCTTTGCAAACAAGGTTCAAGTATCTGGAAAAAAACAGTCTTATACCCGCTCACGGATAACCACATTGACCTCAATTTTACCACAAGGCCCCAATTCCATAGGAACAATCAGGGCCTCCACTTTGAGATTATTCGATACCTCCATGTTGTCACCGGTAAAAAGTGCGGGGGGGGTCAAGTCAAACTTAAAACCCAAATCATGGAGTTTGGTAACCGCTTGACCGGTTATCATATTGGCCAATTCCTGAATCGTTGCCTTGGCCATTTCATCCATGGTGGTGAACTTTTCACCGCCGTTCATGGCTCCGGCTACTGCCAAAGCCGTCTCTCTCGTCATATCGAAAATAACTCGCCCTTCCACATCCCCTGCAAGACCCACCAAAGCCGCCACACCCTGGATCGCCATGGTTGCTGACTTCAGGTAGAGAGAACCACGAATAACCTCGGTGCCAAGAACTTCTTTGAGAATATTATAGGTCGATTCAACAAAGGGGTTAATATATTCAACACGCATATTACATACTCCTTATCTGAATTAACTTTTACTATACAAAAATGCGGAGACAGGCTCTTTCCCTATAGATGCCCAATTATCTCCGGACAATACCTCATTTTTCCCCAAAATAATGACTCCCTTATCTTTGAGTTTTTCAGAACAATCCGCGATCAGCCCCTCTTGACTGTCCACAGGAAAGAAAGAAATAAGATCCCTCGCCAGGATAATATTTAAATCCGGCAAGACATTATTATTCAAAACATCGTGGTATTCAAACACAATTGAATCCTTGATAACTTGATTAAACACATACCCATTACGCCCCTTAATCATGAAACTGCGGCAATATTCCGGCATCTTGTTCAGATCAAAGGTCATGTTAGGCGCGTCTGCTATGGCCATAATATCATTATCATTGGCCCAAATCTTTATGTGTCCATCAGGATACCGTAATCTAAGTATACAAGCAAATGAAAAAGTTTCATACCCCTTTCCACAGCCTAGTTCCCATACCTGGATGTTATTTGAATTCATATCCGGCAGTATATCCCTCACCTGCGCGGCATAGGCATCGCTCCAGAGTTCATTGGTATGGGGAGAATAAAAATCAACCAGGTATTCTTCGGCCTCAGCGGCGTTCTTGAACTGCAAGTCCGCATCGGTACGGGTACTGCTCCATTCAAGAAATTGTTTGCGAAACCATTCCTCGTTAATGGGGCTGACCGAGAAGTGCTTCAATGCGGCAAGACTTTCTTGTATAAAACCAAGGGTCGTATCTGAGATAGCCGCCAGCCTGTCCTGGGGTTGCTCTGGAATAGGAACCGGAGGTACGTAGTAAGTATCCCCCGGACCCTCCTGAATAGCGGTTCGTGGTTTCTGCTTCTCCTCTTCTTTCTGACTAAACATCCGCAATACATCAAGAATGACATAGAGATAGCCATCCTTTTCCACTACCCCGGTGATGAATTTGATGTTGATTTCTCCAAACATGGGGTGAGGAGGCTGAATGGTTTCGGAATTGATACCTACCACCTTGTCTATCTTATCAACAATGGCGCCATATACCCGCTCATCCAGATGCAGGATGAGCATATTTTCCTGACCATCCGGCCGGCGCTCGCTCTTCATGTGAAAGAAGGATCTGAGGTCAATAATGGGGATAATATCCCCTCGCAGGTTGTATACCCCCTTCACAAAGGAGACCGCATTAGGCACATAGGTAAATTTATCTGCCTTGGCAATCTCCTTGACATTCATAATATCCACTCCATAATCTTTACCCGCGAGGGAAAAAGTTACCATCTTAAAATCAACCGTATTGGCCCGTTCTTTCTGTTGCTGCAACTCGGTGTTTACCGTTGCTAAGTCTTTAATCACCGCCATAGTTTTCCTCGCTACCGTATTGATGCTTCACGGATTTGGCGTTGCTCCAATTCCTTGCGAAGACCAAGCTCTAAAAGCTGACTCACGTCAATGATAAGAGAAACCGAGCCGTCTCCCAGGATCGATGCGCCTGCAATCCCTGGAGAATTGGTGTACTGATCCCGCAGCGGCTTAATCACCACATCCTCCTCACCAATGAGGCTGTCTACCATGAAGCCCATCTTCTTTTCAGCGCTCCCTACGATAACAATGAAGTTATACTCCTGCTGTTTCTCGGTCTTTATCCCGAAAAGCCGGTTAAGGCGGAGCAGGGAAACCACATCGTTACGGATGTTGAACACTTCATAGTTATCAATCTTCCGGATTTCTTCCGCCTTGATTCGCAGGCTTTCGATAACCGACGTAATGGGGATGGAGTAGATTTCAGAACCAACCCGGACCAGAAGGCCCTGAATAATCGCCAAGGTAAGGGGCAATTTAATGATGAATTTGGTCCCCTTTCCCCGTTCGGAAGTAACCGTAACCGTGCCGTTGAGCTTTTCAATCTGCCGGCGGACCACATCAAGCCCAACCCCCCGGCCCGAAATGGCGGTAATGCTCTTAGCCGTAGAGAATCCCGGCTCGAAGATCAGGTTAAATGCCTCAATATCGGTCAACACCTTATTCGGATGGATGATACCCCGTTCAATGGCTTTGGCCTTGACGGCATCTACATCAATACCCTTACCATCATCAGCGATCTCAATGATGATCATGTTACCTTCATTGGTCGCCTTGAGGAGCACCATTCCCTCTTCAGGTTTTCCCGCGGCTTTGCGCTCTTCCTGGGATTCAATGCCGTGATCTACGGAATTACGGACCGAGTGCATGATGGGATCCAAGAGGTCCTCGATAACCGATTTATCCAGTTCCGTTTCTTCCCCTTCGACCACCAAATTGATCTTCTTGTTAAGGCTCTTGGACAGGTCCCGGACCAGACGGGGGAAGCGTCCGAAGATCTGGCTAATCGGTACCATCCGGATCCGCATGACCCCTTCCTGGAGCTCACCGGTGATACGTCCCAGATTCTGAGAGGTGGAACGGAATTTGCCGACATTACTCTTCACCGCGGCTTCAAACCCATCAAAAAGGGAGAAAATATCCCCGTATTGCTCTCCAATCTCTTTCCGTATGTCCTTGATGGAACGGCCTTCCTGAATACTTTCAAGATAACTGGGCAGGCTGTCAAAGAGGCTTTTAATTTTATCTCGGTAGGTGGCTTCTAAGGTATGGAGATCATTAACCAGGTCACTGAACTGATTGCTTATTTGATTAAAGGTGGCCTTGGTGATAACGGTTTCTGAAACCAGATTAAGCAGGTCGTCAATCCGCTTGGAGTCAACCCGCAGTATGGAACCCGCCTCTTTTCCGGCCTTTCTGGCATCTGCCGATTCTCTGGCGCTCCCCGCCCTGGTATGCTCCTCTACTTCTGCCACCACCGCTTTGGGAGCCACGGTCGCGGGAACAACCTTGGGAACCGCTGCCACGGGGGCCGGCTGAACCGGTTTCGGCAGGGTCTCCGCAACCAAAACTACCGGCGACACTCCTATGATCTCGTTTATATTGACAATCTCCGCCCCGAGGCTCACATCAGGAATTATCACATGCCGCTTTAACTCATCAACGCTCTTACGGCTGGCTATATAATAATCTACTACCGGGAAGAAATTATCTTCATAGAGCTGCTCAAAATCCGGAGAGGTTTTCAGTATCGTACCGTCCTCTTTGAGCGAGGCGTATATTTGGATACCTCCCACGGTATTCATCAGCCCGTTTTCATCAAAATGCACGGAAACTCGATAAATCGGTACGCCCGTTTCCCCGGATTCCTTGAGCTCCAGTAAATCGTACTCTGAAAGACCTCCCACAGCCTTGATCGCTACCGCTGTTTGCACAGGAGGCGGGGGTGGAGGAGTAGGCGTGGTCTTGGAAGTTTTTTTACGGCCCGACTCTTCAGGCAGCAAAACCGAAAGACGCCCTTCTATCGCGGAGGTATCCTCGGTATATACGGAGCCATCCATACGCTGGGTAATCATTGCCTTGATGATATCAATGGCCGCTAGAAGGGTATCAACCACATCCTCATTTATGGTGACTGCATCGGACCGAATAGCATCCAATACATCCTCAACCAGATGCGTAAAATGGGACAATTCCATCATTTCTACGGTAGCCGCTCCCCCTTTTAGGGTATGAGCTGCCCGGAAAATCTCGTCCACCGCATCGCGGTTTCCACCCTCATTTTCAAGAACCAAGATATTTTGTTCCAGGCTGTCAACTTGCATTTGGGCTTCGCTGAAAAAGTCTTTAAGCAATTCTTCGTTATTAGGATCCAGATAGTCACTCATATAGGATTAATTTTATACACAATTCACGTTACGTCAAGATAGTTTAGCCCATTTTACGACGAGAACCGGGTGTTTTTTATAGTTTATCTATATCGCTCCCGCCATGGGGATCCCGGGGTAAGGGCTGCTTATTCGCTTATAAAGACCATATCCGTTTCAGGGATCCGCACCGACGAGAGGGTGAGGAGCACCGGCTCATTCGGTTCCAGGTCCCTTTTGACGGGTACCTGGGTCTCTACGCCCAGGGCGGGGATCATGATAAGGGAGCGGCTGCCTCGCTTTTCCAGCATCACCCCTTCCCAGGAGGAGCCTTTTTTATCCGATAAATACACCGCAGTCCAGTGGGCCCGGGAAGCCCGCTCCGCCTGTACCGTGGCAAGAGCCGCGGCTTCCCCTGCGCCAAGCCTGAGGAGCAGCTCCTCTTCCCCCAAAGGGGCTTTTTGCCGCAGCAAAGCCCGGATCTGCTGGTGGGCCAAGAGGTCTGTATACCGGCGCAAGGGGCTCGTAACTTGGGTATATACATCCAGCCCCAAGCCCCAGTGGATTCCCGGTTTCACCGAAAGGCTTCGGGGGTGCATGCAGCGGCGAAGCTGGTAGGAACCGGCCATACCGCCCAGCGGGACATGGGGAAGTTCGCCGGTTTCCTGGTTTACATAGGGGAAGGGAAGGCGCCGCCGCAGGGCCCAGCGGGCGGCGCCTTCCCCGGCAAGGAGCATACATTCCCGGACCACCTCCGCAGACGCATAGGCTGCCAGGGGTTCAATGGATACCTGCCCCTCGGAAACCGTGATATGCACTTCGGGGAATTCCATGAACACCGCCCCGGCGGTACGCCTGCGGGCCAGGTTCTTTTCCGCTATCCTGAAGAGGGCCCTTAATTCCGGGGCCTGTGGGCCGTGCCCCTTAAGCAATGCGTCGGCCTCTTCGTAGGTCAAACGGCTTACCTTGACCCAGGAACGGAAGACCGCCGTTTCCATCACCGCTCCCGCTTCATTGAGGCTTATCTTGAAGGAGAGCGCCGGGGAGACCGCTTCCAGGCCTAAGGCATACAAGGAGCGGGCTTCTTCGGCAAGCATCATGGACGCTCCTTCGGGAAGGTAGAGGGTGGCCCCACGGTTCCGGGCTTCCCCATCCTCCGGGCTTCCGGGCAGGATCGAGGCCCCCGGATCCGCTACATGGACCCACAGACAAGAACCCTCCACTGAAATCGCATCATCCGGATCATTGCTCCAGGCGTTATCAATGGCAAAGGCTTTAAGGTAGGTCAGATCCACCCGATCCTCATCCCGGGGAGGAGGGTTTACGGGAATTTTTGCAGACCCCGGGGAGAGGCCGAACCTGAAGGGGTGGGGATTGAGCCAGGGGGTCCAGCATCCTGCCTCAAGCAGGACCCTATGGGCGCCCTGGGGAGATTCAGGCATCTTCAGGTCTTTGAGGGTACGGCTTTTATCGGTTTTACCATAGGCCAGGGCTTCCACATCATGGAGAAACCGGCGATCCTCAGGAAACTTCAGGGTCCGAGCCTTGAGGCGTTCCAAAAAAGCCTCCCGTTCCGCCACGTCCTGCTGTTTTTCAGTCCGTTTCTGGGTTTCCGCTGCGAGTTCCTCCCGGGACCGGCCCTGTACCTCCTTAAGGGTTCCCGAGAAATACAAGCCCTCCTTTACGAGCCGGTACGCGGCCCAGGCGGTACTTCCCGTGTACTCCCCGTAAACCAACTCGGTCAGCTCCTGGAAGGAAACTCTATTCCCTTCCAGCAGTTCCCAGGCAGCCCGGACATCTGCTTGGGGGAGTTCCTGCTCAAGGCTCTCCAAAGTACAAGGCCCCGGATGGAGCAGTTCAATGTCCTTTTCCCGAACTCGCAGGGATTCGCCTCCCTCAAGGCATATCCCTATCTTTTCTCCGATGTCCTTTACCAGGGCAGGACGGCTTTTATACACCACAAGACTTCTTTCCCGTATCATCAGGGTGAGTCTAGCATGTACCGTACAGCCTGAGAAGTAGGCGCTTCTATAAGCCCGAAGGGGACCCGGTATCATCCATGCAGGAACAGGACCCTGCCCTTGCATACCGTGAATCCGGCCATACGCAAAAAGTCCGCCGGACCCTTGTTCCGCCGCAGGATAAAGGCATGGGAATTTTCCCATGCCTCGGTGGAACCGCCCCAGGGTCAGCAAGGTACGAAATGGTGTCCCCTGATGTGGAAGGCCCACCTACCTAAGGTGTGGGGACCCACTAAACTAGGGTGTGGGGCACACCTAACTAGCCCCAAGGGGTCGGGGTGAACTAGCCCCCGGGAGTCGGGGCCTAGTAGCCCCAGGAGGTCGGGGCCAACTAGGGTGTGGGGGCACACCTAACTAGCCCCGGGGGGTCGGGGTGAACTAGCAACCGGGAGTCGGTTCCAACTAGCAACCGGGGTCGGTTCCAACTAGTAACTGGAGTCGATTCCTACTAGCAACTGTAGGACGCACTCAACTAGGGTGTGGAGGGCACATAAGCCTATGTGGAAGACATACATAAGCCTGTGCCTTTGATACGGTCTGTAAGCGTAAGGCCCAGGGCTCTGCAAACCCTCCCCTTCCCCGGCCGGGCGCCCCTGTCCCTGGTCGGCGGAACGAGGCGGAGGATATATACTGCTATGGGGGCCGAAAGGCCCCCCCGGAGATTTTCTTGACCGCGGAAGGGGTTTCCCTATATATTGGCGCTCAGTTCTTCGCGGATTTCCCCTTTTTCTATGGCCAGCAGGTACTGCCCCCACCTGGCCGCCCATTCCCGCAGTTCCTGAATCCCCAGCGGGGAAGGGGTCTTTGATTCGGTATGGGCGGCGATTCTCTCCGCCAGGTCCAGGTATATACGGGCCTGAGCCGAATCCGGGGCTGCTTCCACCGTGGTCTTCCCCTGGAGCTCGCATTGGGTAACCGTTACCGAACGGGGAATGTAGGCGACCACCTGGGTCTTGGTCTTGGCCGCAAAGTCGTCCACAATTTCTTTTGCATAAGGCCGGTTGATGGAATTGGCAATAAGCCCGCCAAGGAGCGCGCCCCCGGCGTTGGAATACTTTTGGATGCCCCGGAACAGATTATTCGCCGCATAGAGGGCCATGAAGTCCGCAGAGGACACGGTGAACACATGCTCGGCAATACCTTCCCGAATGGGCATGGCAAATCCGCCGCAGACCACATCCCCCAGGACATCGTAAATCACAAAGTCCAGCTCCAGGGCTTCGAAGATCCGCTGCTGCTTAAACAGTTCCACCGCCGTGATGATGCCCCGGCCCGCACAGCCTACCCCCGGCGCAGGCCCTCCGGCTTCAACGCAGTAAATGCCGTTATACCCCCTGAAGATGACCTCCCGGGCATTAACCTGGCTCTTTTCCCGGAGGGTATCCAGCACGGTGGGGATATACGTCCCGTCCCGCAGGGTATTGGTGGAATCGCTTTTCGGATCGCAGCCGAACTGCATCACCTTGTACCCAAGCCGTGAAAGGGCCGCGCTCAAATTCGAGGTGGTGGTGGATTTTCCTATACCCCCCTTGCCATAAATGGCAATCTGCTTAGCTTTTATGGTTCCTGTTCCCATCGGTTCTTTCCTTTCCGCGATTTTTGCGGTTTCCTGCCCGGAGCTTGTACCAAACCCTAGAAATTGCTTTCCGGAACATAGGTAATGTACGAGAAAGGATCCCGCTCATACCATTCCTTTTTAAAGGGCAGCGGTGTATTAAGGGAAAGCTGCCGGTTGAACTCGCTGTTCCGCAGGGTTTTGTTGAGCCGCCGGGCAACCTCGAAAACCCCGGAATACCCGCAGTAATTGTAGGTCGGGCCGAAGAGGGGCAGGATCGGAAGCCCGTGTTTGGCCGCAATGTTGTTACCCCCTACATGGGTGATGAGCACATCGGGCTTGAGCTTGGTGAGGATATTCGACATCTCAAAGGGCTGGTTGGTGGCCACGCTGAACGGTACTGCATCCACGGCTTCGAGGGTCTGGAAGACAGGTTCTATGAAACGGTCGTAATGGTGGGCTTTGAACCCGACCACTTCCATGCCTAAATCCTGCATGATTTCCGCCGTAGCCACTATCCTGACTTCCCCGCCGGCGAGATACACCGTTTTCCCGGCCAGGGTTTTCCGGTACGGCTCAAGGGCGTCGTCGAGGACCCGGGTTTCCGCCTGAATAAGCCTGTCCGCTTCCGTATCCAGATCAAAATGATGGGCTATCTTCCGCAGCCATCTGCCGGTATTACGCTTCCCGATAGGGATGGTATCCACCACAAAGGGGATGCGGTACTTCTCTTCAAGATGGCCGACAAAGTAATCGTCGTGGGTGCCGCAGATGCTCACATTAAGGGAGGTTTCCAGGGCGTATTGAAAATCCTGGGGTTCTGCATAACAGGGAATAAAACAGACCTCTAGTCCAAGCCCTTCAAGGAGCCGGCGCAGCTCTCCCTCATCAAGACGGCTCATGGAACCTACGTTGAGAATGTTTACCTTCCGGCTTTTCCGGTAGGCCGCGCGGAACCGGTCCAGATCGCTTTCCCACAGGGGGCGTTGCCGTTCCGGATAGCGCACGTATTTCTTTAAGATCCCATGATAGACCGCATCATAGGCGGTGGCCATGAGTTTTGTCTTAAACCCTTCACAGTGAATAGGCATGATGATTCCTGCGGTTTCCTGCTGAAGCTCTGCGAGGATACGGTCTATGTCGTCTCCGATGAGGGCGGGGACACAACTGTTGGCCACAATAATCGTTTCAGGCCGGAATTCCCGGTCCGCATACCGCACCGCTTCGGCGAGTTTCTTTTCCCCGCCGCCGATGACATCCGATTCGTCCAGGTTCGTGCTGATCCAGATAAGCCCCTCGGAAGCAGGGTCCCTCAGCTGTTTGAAGGCCTTGTTCTGGCCGATATTGCCCACGGAACACATACCGCAGCCTATGGGGCCGTGCATGATGAGCACCGCGTTCCGTATGGAATTGAGAATGGCCAGGCTCAGGGTAAATTGGCACCCCTGGGCCATGGTAAATAAACGGTTCGACAGGTTGGTGCATCCTGCCGCGTGAGCCCTTTCGCAGGTTTTAACCTGGCCGCAGGTTCCGCCAAACGCGATACTGGCGCGCAGCCGATCTTCCCTGCTGGGTGCGGACTTAGCATCTAAAAAATTCATCTGTTTGCTCCTCTTTCTTCCTCTGCACGTAATAAAAAATACTGCCCTATCCCTTACCTTCCTGCCACAAGGTAGGTGATGATATCTTCGGTTAAGGACAGTCCGCCGGTAAAGCCCGCATAGGCCCGGTTCATGACGCAGCGGCCGGTTACAGGAAAGCTCAGCGGCACCAGGGGAAAGCCCAGTTCTTGGGCCAGGTCCCGTTCAAAAGAACTGCCGATGATAAGCCCGGGGCTTAAGGGATCGTAATACCGGTTATTCCGATTCTGGGGCCACACCTCCCGGAGGTATTTTTTTACCGATGAGGTATCGCTGTCAAAATACACCCGTGGGGTAAGGCCTGAATGTAAGTCCCTAAACTGGGCGCTTACGCTTTCTTTCTGGGGGGGATCAAGAAAATCCGTTACCACCGCCAGTTCCGGAAGCCAGCCCAGTTCATCCGAAAGAAACCGGGTAAGGGCCGGAGCATAATTGGAATCCCCTACAAGGATAACGTACCGCTGGAGGTCGACGTCATTATAAATATCTGCAAGCCGCTCGAAGTAATGGTAATAGATGCTTTTTTCTTCTTGAATGACGCGGGCGGTATGCCGGGGATCGATGGCCAGGGCATCTCCCAGGGTTTTTAAAAAAACCTCCCCTGCGAGGGCGCCGATAGGAAAGGGGGTAACGAGATAGGGGATACCATGAACTTCCTTAAACTGCTTTGCCGCCTCTATACCACCGGTATGGGAAACCACCACGGTGAGGGAAGCCCGGCCTGCCTGTTTGAAATTATCCAGGGTTTCCCCTTCGCCAAAAAAGGTATTGACGGTAAGTCCCAGTTTTTCCAGGAGTCTTTTGATTTCCCGCAAGTTACCCTGCCAAAAGACATCCTGAGCAGGAACAATACCGAGGACATTCACCGTCAGGGGATCTTTGGTGTCAGATTTGGGTATGTAGGAGGTAATGAGCCCCTTCAGCAACAGCTCGTACCCCGTAAAGGCATTGCCTTTGAAACTCGGGGTAGGGACCGCGATCACCGGTTTTTCAGCGTCTTTGAATTCCGCTACCACCGAAACCGTATCATCCCCGATCATGTCCACCATACAGCCGGTAAGGACCACGAAGAGATCCCCTTCGAGAATTTCAAGGGAAGCCTTAATCTGCTCCCGTAACCGGCCTTCACCGCCGAATACCACATCCCGTTCAACGATATTGGAACTGGGCAGGGCTAAGCCGCCGCAGTACCCCCCTCCCAGATACGCTGCCCCTGCATTGATCGCCATACTGATGTTACCGCCGCAACCTGCGGAAGCATGGATAATGGGGATCGCCCGCGGGATGGCCCTGAGGGTTCCCACCGCGCCCCCAAGGGCACAGGTGTACCGGGGCCGGTCAACAAATTTACTCATATTTCTTGTATCCTCCTTAATTAACCATGAGAAAAGGTATACCCCCGTTCTTGTTCTTGGTATGCGTAGAGCCGCGGGGAAAGGTCTTGCTGCCCCAACATGCCCGCGGCATCTGCCCGGCAATGCTGGCAATGCCTAAACACCGGCAGATACCCTTCTGCGGTTTCCCGGGCATGGGAAAGTTCGGTACAGTCCGGCGCTACGGCAAATGCCGCATCATGCGCCCCGGCCTGTGGGGATGGTTCCTTTGGGGGAATCAAAGGGATGATGTTGATGATCCGGGCCCCTAAGGTCTTGACGGTCCGGGCAATCTCGGCGATATGGGCGCCGTTGATCCGGGGGATGAGGACGATGTTGATCTTCACCAGGATCCCCCGGGCCGCGGCTTTCCGAATACCCCGCTTCTGGGCTTCGATAAGCAGGGCCGCCCCTTCCCGTCCCTCGTACCGTACTCCCTGAAAAATCACCTGGGAGCAGATGGGTTCCAGAATACTCGGATCTACGGCGTTCACCGTAACCGTCAGGGTCTGAACCCCTACCCGGAAGAGGTCATCTACCGAAGGTTCGAGGAGCAGGCCGTTGGTACTGAGGCACTTGATAAGGTCCGGGTATGCTTGGTGGACCCGCTCAAAGGTTTCCAGGGCATGATGGGTCGCAAGACTATCCCCGGGACCGGCGATACCCACCACGGTAATTTCAGGACACATATCCAAGGCTCGGCGTACCAGGCCCAGGGCTTCTTCAGGACTGAGGAGTTCCCCGCTGAGCCCGGGCCGCTGTTCATACGGTTCCGGGCCGGTTTTGGCAATCGAGCGCCTGCAAAACCGGCACTGAATATTACAAGCGGGGCTTACCGGGAGGTGGATCCTCCCCCGGTTCAAATGGGCTTCCCCGGAAAAACAGGGGTGCTGCTTTTGCACCTGTTCCCTACCCAACAATCTCATAGGTACCTCCACCCTCAAAACTGAGGCCGTTCTAAGGATGCAAACAAAGGGGTGGAAAGATACCGTTCCCCCGTATCAGGGAGCAGGACCACGAGGATCTTCCCGGTAAACTCAGGGCGCCGGGCTATCTGGGTTGCGGCAAACGCCGCAGCTCCTGAGGAAATCCCCACTAAGAGGCCCTCCCGGGCAGCCAGACGCTGCGCAGCGGTATATGCCTCTTCGGTACGGACCTTGTAAATCTCATCGTACACCCCGGTGTTAAGGACCTGGGGTACAAACCCCGCACCAATGCCCTGAATCTTGTGGGGGCCCGGGGCAGAACCGGAAAGGACCGCCGAATCATAGGGTTCCACTGCGGCCACGTGTATCTGGGGATTGCGCCCTTTTAAAACTTCCCCCACCCCGGTGATGGTGCCTCCCGTACCGATACCGGATATAAAAGCCCCTACTTCCCCATCCGTATCCCGCCAGATTTCTTCTGCCGTGGTCTTCCGGTGTACTTCGGGATTTGCGGGGTTGTTAAATTGCTGGGGGATGTAGGAGCCGGGAATCTGAGCATGCAGCTCCTCTGCCTTTCTAATGGCCCCTTTCATGCCGTCCTTGCCCGGGGTAAGGACCAGTTCTGCATTCAGGGCCTTGAGCAGATTCCTTCGTTCGATGCTCATGGTATCGGGCATGACCAGGATGATCCGGTATCCCTTGGCCGCGGCGACAAAGGCAAGGCCAATGCCGGTGTTGCCGCTGGTGGGTTCAATAATAACGCTCTCCGGGCTGATGAGGCCCTGCTCTTCCGCGGCTTCAAGCATCCCCAGGGCAATACGATCTTTGACGCTGCCGAGGGGATTAAAGTATTCCAGTTTCGCCACGAGGCGTCCTTTAAGCCCCAAGTCCTGGGCGTATCTTCTGAGTTCCAAAAGGGGGGTATTACCAATCAGATCGGTTAAGGTTCCCGCAATTCCTGGCATAATATGGTTTCCTCCATGTATTGATCCTTGACTCCAGAATACCCCGGTGGTATCCGGGGCTGGGTTCGTTTTTTAACGTTTTGGGTTATTGAGCTCCTTGCACACCTCGGTTAGGGCGGAACCTTTGTTTCCGATGCTGCTTTATACCGTACACCGCCAACACCTTAGGCGGCTGGAACATACAAGCAGTCCACTGGACCCCATTCCTTGCCGTTGACCTGCCATACCTTGAGGCTTGGCGTTTCACCCGCTCGCCCTTGGGCCAAGGATTTTTCTCCCTGAACCCAGGGTTCTTTTTCTTGACCCAAGGACTTTTCTCCCGTGGCAACAGCCTCTATTTATAAAGGGAATCCGGAACCCCGGGTAAAGCTACAAAGGTGTTTTTGGTCAGGGCATCCACGTTAACCGACGTATCCACCAGCTTTATCCGCTGGAGGTCCCGGGCATTACGGCTAATGGCACTTTCCACTTCTTTCACCGCAGCTCGGTAGTTGTAGGTTTTAAGAATCTGGGCGTTCACCCTGGGATCCCCGGCTACGTACTTCTTTTCGTCCATGAGACGGGCGGTCTCCTCCTGATTCTCCTGTACATACCGGGCGGCCTTTTGGATGGCCCGAGTAAACCTGGCCAGGGTTTCCGGGTAGTTTTCAAAGACCCGATGGGACGCCACAATAACACAGCAGAATTCATCTTTGAGATAATCATCAGTAGCGCTATTGATGATCACCCGGCCTTTACCTTCATTTTCGATTATCCATGCAGTGGGATCGTTTATGGCGATAGCGTCCACTTGTTCCCGTTCCAGGGCCAAAGGCAGTTCTGTCGTAGGATAGATAAGCCATTCCACTTCAAGGTTATCCGCACTTACCCCAATACCGAGCTCGGCCAGGTAGCGCTGGGTAATGACGGTTCCGCTGGCGTTCATGCTGCTGGTACCGATTTTTTTACCCTTGAGATCCGCCGGGGTTTTGATAGCCGAATCAGGACGGACCAAGACCTTGATACACCCTGTATGGAGGCCCAGGGGAATTTTAACATCCAGCCCATTAGCCAGGGGTTGGATCATCGTAGCCAACAGGTTGTTGGTAACATCAATTTGGCCGGTGGTTAAGAGCTGGGCGGCCTGGCCGGTATCGATCTTGACCTCCTCATAGGTAAGCCCCTCTTCTTCGTAGTAGCCCTTTTCTCTGGCGATAAAGAAAGGAGCGGAACAGAGCCCCGCGGTAATACCCACCCCAATCTTAATAACATAATCCGCTTCCTTTACGGAAGGCTCCTGGGCTCCTTTTGCCTGAACACTCCAGAGGATGATACAAGCCAAAAAGAAAACAAAGATCCGCTTTTTCATATACTGCTCCTTCTTTATATATGATTTTCCGTCATCTGCTATGGAGGTAACGGAAAGGGATTCCCCTTATAAATAGTAGGGCAACTCTTGTTTAGTCCCGGCGAAGTGCAAAATCTTGAGTATCTTGGCCCGCAGATCCAGAAAATCAGGATCCCCCCGCTGCCGGGGCCGGCCAATACCCATCTGAAGGATCTGTTCGATCTTGGCAGGACGGCTTGACATCACCACGATCCGGTCCGCCATATAGATGGCCTCATCTACATCGTGGGTAACCATGATCGTGGTCATGCCGTGGTGTTCCCATATTTTGAGGATCTCATCTTGCATGTTCATCCGGGTAAAAGCGTCAAGAGCACCTAAGGGTTCGTCCAGGAGTAACACTTTGGGCTTATTCACCAAGGCCCTGGCTAAGGCGGCCCGCTGGGCCATACCCCCGGATAGATGGTGGGGATAGGATCGCTCAAACCCCTCAAGACCTACCAGTTTAAAGAATTCAGGAATCCTGGTTTTCTCTCGTGGGTATACTCCTCGGGCCCTGAGTCCAAAGGCGATATTTTCATAGATAGTTTTCCAGGGGAAGAGGGTCGGATCTTGGAAGACCAGGCCTCGTTCGTATCCAGGCCCGCCGATTTCGGCATCATCCAGGTTCAATCTTCCTTTATCAGGAAGGACAAGCCCTGCGATGAGCCGTAAGAGGGTTGATTTTCCGCATCCTGAGGGTCCAATGAGGGCAATAAATTCTCCGGCCTTGAATTCCAGGTTGATATCCGCGAGAACAATTATGTCCGGCGCGTCGAACTGGGGAAAAGATTTATGCACCCCTTGTATCCGAATGGTTCCGGCCTTTTGCGCCGATAGACTTGGTGTTTCTTGGGGGATGAGCGGTAGTGTTACTGTTTTCGAGTTTAGTCCTTTTGATTTTGTTACCATCGGATGGTTCCTTTCTGCCAGTTCAAAACTTTGTTGCGTATTTTAAACTGGAGGTTAATTAACAGGGAGAAGGTAAAGGCGATGACAATAAGGGCTGCATACACTTGAGGATAGGCGAGGGTTTCCCGCTGCCAGTTGATGTACCAGCCTATACCGAATTTGCACCCGATCATTTCCGCTGCCATGAGCGTAAGGAAAGATGCGGAGGTTCCATTAAAGATCCCGACAAAAATACTGGGAGCTGCCGCGGGCAGGGCAATAGAAAGAATGTTCCGCAGGTTACTTGCCCCCAAGGTACTGGATACCTCAAAATAGGTCTTTCGTACATTGAGAATCCCCGAACTGGTGAGGATGGTGGTGGGGAACCAGACCCCCAGGGCAATGAGAAAAAGACTGGCATCGGTAGCTCTGGTGAATACCACCAAGGCTATGGGGATCCACGCGGTGGAAGGAATAGGCCCCACAATACGGATAAACGGCATGATCCAATAGTTCCACCGCTGACTCCAGCCAATGAAGGTTCCGGTAAGCACTCCTAAGAAGACGCCTAAGACAAAGCCTCCCAGGAGGAGTCTTAAGGAATACCCGAGGCATTGCAGTAGGAACCACCAGTCCTTGATAAAAACCTCAATGATCCGTTCGGGAGCTGGAAAATAGAGACTGGGGATCAGATTCAACTTGATGGTGATAAGGTCATAGGCGCTGAGGCTGAGAAAGGCTACGCCGAAGAACCAGGATTTATAGACCAAGCGCTCCCGATGCTTGCGGTTAACCATACTCACCAGCCCCCAAACCGTGAACACCCCGAGGAGCAGGTATATGAATAGAGAAAAATAGGGGAGTTCTTTTACTCGATACTGCGGATGGGTTGGCAGCGTGTGATGTAAACCCAGGACCATTCCCAGGGATGCAAGGGGGATAAGGATGCACCAATTAAAACCGGGGTTTGAGATCAGCTTCCGGCTGGTATTGTTGAGCCGTAAGCGCAGATTCTTGCCTGTAGGCGTCTCTATACCACCCGGTCCCCTTCGCGTAGTAAGGATAGGCTCATTTTTTTCTTGCAGTAAATCCGACATACCGAGGCACCTCACCATATTTTATAAATTATAGGTATTTACTAGTATAAGTAATACACTATAATTAGTAGGAATATACCGAAAAAACAAAGATAGGTCAAGGGGAAATTTAGTTTTTTTATAGTATAAGGCCCTTGCCGTCTGTATCGACATAGCAAAGGAATACCCGGTACGTCCTGGGTTCAGTCCGTACCGGGTACATACCGCACCTCGTCAGAATACACCGCTAATCGCTAGAATTGAGAGGGTTGCAGAAATAATGGACAGTATCGAGGTAATAATAGGGCCGAATTGATTAAACTTAGCCGAGAAGGTATTGATCGGTACGGAGATCATGGATTCCGGAGGCATATATCCTGAAAGGGATAGACTTTTATTATTCAAATCAAAAGCCTTAATTCCCCGGCCGTTATTTAAAAGCTCATCCCGTCCTCCCGCAAGATTGATATAGTACTCAACCCGCCGATCCGGTACATAGGGATACCGTCCCGGGGCTTTTACGGCTCCGCTGACCAGGATAAAGTATTGACGGAAGGGAATGATAATAGTATCGCCGTTTTCCAAGGCTACATCTTTGGAGAAATCATTGTTATACAAGAAGGGACGTAAATCAACCGGGAACTGCTGTTCTCCTCTCAGGATATAAGCGTTGGCCAAATCCGATATCGCAGTGAATTGGGTACGTAGGGTTCTCACCGCATTGCCCAGGGTTTCCCCTTGATAGAAAGGGTATTCCATTCTTGAGGTTCCTTCAATTTCTGCACTGGTTTCTTCTACTTCAGTAGTACCCCGGGCTTGGGAAATAGCTCCTTCAAAAAAAGCAACCGGACGATTTCTTCCTTTATTACCGATAGATACGATATCCTGGTCTTCCAGGATGATTTGATCGATATCTTGAGCCGAAGCGAATTTGGTTTCTCCAGGAACACCTTCAAGGGTATTGATCCGAGATACTCGGATTAGGTTTATATCCGCGTTGAGGGTGAAGCCGTCTGCGTAATAGGAGACCAGTGCTTGGAGGGACTCCCCGGTGAGCAATTCATAGGTACCGGGCCTAAAGACTTCGCCGGTAATGGTGACAATACGGCCGGCGGCAGGGATATGGATTTTGTCTCCGGGACGGATGTAGGGGTCCTGGGAGAGGTCGCCAAAGCGGCGGGCTAAAAACAGGTCATAGGTCACGGGATTGCCCGAGGCGGGGCTTACCGTGACAAACCGGGTGGACGCCTTCCCCGTGAGGTTCGTCGCCAACGCCGATAATCGCGTGAGTCCGTCAACAGAAATAGTACCGGATCTGATAGCTTCTCCCATTACCAAAACATTGAAATGCCCCATGTGAGTTAAGGTAAAGGAGACCCCGGACATGGGATAATTTCGGGAAACCAGGTTGACCACCTCGTTCCTCAATTGGAGATAGGTTTTACCCCGGCCATTTAAAGTGCCCATGTTTTGCACTTTTAATTGGTACCCGGCATCTAGGGTAAGGGGCGTGGTAACCGCCCCTCCCAGGGCAGTAGCAAAATAGGTAAGGGTATAGACATCACCAGGGGTTGCAGGATAATCCGAGGTAGAGAGCGCCAGCATGAGACGAGAAGCCAGAGTTTCAGAACTTGTTTGTTGAGACAAAGAACTTTCAGAACTTTGGGGAGATACAGGAACGATTCCTAGTAATCCAATAACAACTGCAATTCCTAAACATTTACCGATAATTTTAGTAGTCATATAACCTCACTGAATAATATAGTGCTTGTACGTTATAGAAAAAATTTTATTCTGTCTATACGTCCTATAAGACTATCCTGTTAATACAGGAATATTACGCAGTATAAGCTGTTTATAAGTCATGGTAGTACTTGTAGTACAGGCATATAACAGTCGATTAAAGAGTTCAGGGGCAACCCGACGGCGATTGGTACGAAAACAAAATTCTGAAAGATATGCGGATAAATATTTGGTTCCTAAACCATGATAGGTACCTGCAATAAATGCTTTTGCATTGGAAATCATCGTATGGAGCCATTTCAAATGGTCGGGATTCTTTCTATCGTACAACGACAAAGTCCTACAACGGTATTTTCCATCTGTCATGGCCTTCATATAAGCACGATAAGCCTCGCTATTGATCGTCGATCCCTCAGCGATGTGTTTATTCACAAAGTCTACCAGACCCTGATCTTGCTTGGTTTTAATAACATCCATTTTTATATATTGGGGTCTGCCTTGTTTATCTAGGGATATACCTGCTACTACCGGTACGGTATGAGTGCTGCCGATCCGTTTGCCCTCTTCTCTAGGAGCATTAAAGGATGTTTCGTCTAATGCGACGATTCCTGCAAGCTGATATTGGGCGTCGCAATCCCCCATAGCTTTCCTAATCTTATGTAACATGAGCCATGCTGCTTGATATGACAGGTTCAGTTCCGCAGTGAGCCGCGTCGCAGAAATCCCCCGTTTATCGTGTGCCGCTAAGTAGATGGCCCAAAACCATTTATGCAAAGGTACATGGCTTCTATGGATTATGGTTCCTGCGCTTACGGAAGTCTGATGCTTGCAGGCTTTACATTCATAACGTTTTCGTTTTTCTATAAGATAATAGGTCGTATTTCCACATCGGGGACATATAAAACCATGGGGCCATTTGATATGGAACAGGTGTTTTCTACATTTTTCTTCGGTGTCGAACTTTTTTTGAAAGTCTAACAGGGTCATCTTTTCGTGTTTTGCCATAAAGGTCTCCGGTAGAATTATTTTCTTATCTTGTATCGGGTTTTATAAAAACTTTCAATCCCTTATACTCTCAGGTAAAGTAATACTTGGCAAGCTTGCCTATAGGGGTGTATCCTAGGGGTATCGTATGAATGACATGACAAGCAATCAGGCCTATGACAACCATGAGTATATTTCTCGCATACTCGAAGTAGGAATAAGGTGCTTATGCAGCGCAGACCCGGATATTGAACGGCTTCTGGGCAACAGAATGGGAGCGCTGGTACCCTTGCTTGAACAGTATATCTGCGAAATTGAACGCTTTAACCCGGTTTACCATCTGGTGAAGGTGCGGAACCGCCGGGAACTGGTGGTCAAGCATATCCTTGATTCCCTAGGCCCTTTGGGGATCATGCTTCGTTTCACTGAAAACCTTGGCGGCGGGTCTATCCCTCCCCGGCGTTTTGCGGATGTAGGTTCCGGTGCAGGCCTGCCGGGCATCCCCTTGGCCATCGGTTTCCCGGATAGCGAACAATATGGGTTCACCCTGATTGAGCGGATGGGAAGGCGGGCCGGGTTTCTTAGAAATACCAAGGCCATATTAGGGCTCACCAATGTTACGATTGAAGAAGGGGAGATGGAAAAGTCCCCTTCAGGACGGTTTCATCTCATCACGTTCAGGGCCTTTCGGCCTTTGGAGCCACGGCTCCTTACATCCCTTTTCCGGCTTTTGGCTCCGGGAGGGGTCTTGTTCGCCTACAAGGGCCGCCAAGAAACCATTGCCTCGGAGATGCTCCGGGTGGAAACCGTTCTTGGAAGCTGGGAGCAAATACCCCTCAGGATCCCCTTCCTTGAAGAGGAGCGGCATGTGGTGGTACTCAGACCTCCGCGGCAAGGCGGTATTAATTAACGTGAGTTCGACGGGGGCCACAGATTACGCAGATGTTTCATTCCCAAATCCTCTTAATCTGCGAAAATCAGCGTAATCTGTGGACTTTTTCTTCTTTATCGAACTCACGTTAATTAGTTCGCGGTGAAGGAATAAAGAAACTAAGCTGCACAGGGCCCAAAGGATAGGTTCGCATCTTTTTCTTTACCGGAACGGTAAGGCCGCGCAAATCCGGGATTTTCCCCCGGAGCGAAAGGGACGTGAGGGCCCCTGATCTGAAGCGCCTTCCTGCAGCAGGAGCAGGACCTTTGCAGCCTGGGACTATAGGTTTCCGGTAGAGAGCCCATCCTCCGCAGGTATTTTTGTTTTGAAATCCTGTAGAACCCTTTGGCAGGCAGCCTCAATGCCTATCCGATCCAGGGGCCGTGTATCGGTATGTCGGGCCATAATCGTGTGTTCCAGCCGGGCATTGAGCAAATGAAATACCAGTCGCAGTTGTTCTTCCATCATGGCGGCTCCCCGGGGATCCGGAGAACCAAAGGTAACGAGAAAAAGGGCGTATTTTGGTCTTCCTACGGGTTTTTGAATCCCCAAAGAAAATTTAGCTTCATAGTACTGCTGGGTACGGTCAAAAATAGCCTTCAAAGGAGCGGGGAATCCCAGGCAAAATACCGGAGAAGCCACCACTAAAAAATCCGCATCTTGAAAGGCCCGGTCCAGGGGAGTGAAATCATCATAAGTACAGCCTTGGGTGTGTTTACAATACCCGCAATGGATGCAGGGTTTAAGGCCAAGCTCATACGCAGAGATGATCCGCACCGGATCTTCTGGCTGCATCTGAGCGTGCCACTGAGCGACAAAACAATCCACCAGGGTTGCCGTCACTCCCCGGGGACGGGGAGAACCCATCAATACCAGGGCATTTTTTGGTTTTTGGATCTTGTTGGTTTCTCCCATACCGGTCTTCTTTAGGTCTCGCTGCTCATCCTTTTGGCCATCTTCTGGATCCCTTCCCATAAACCGTTGAGATAACAAACCCCCAAAGCCCGGTCATACAGACCATAACCCGGCATGGCCTTTTCTCCCCAGATGGCGCGACCATGATCCGGCCGGATAGGACCGTCAAAACCGGTATCGTAGAGGGCCTTCATGATGGCAAACATATCCATAGACCCGTCTGCGGAGAGATGGGCGCATTCCTCAAAATTACCGGGACCATGGTGGCGGAGGTTCCGCACATGGGCACAGTGGATCCGGCCTTTGAGGGCGCTGATAATGTCTGGAATGTCATTACGGGGATTAGTACCCAGGCTACCGGTACAGAGGGTTACGCCATTGTAGGGATTATCCACTGTGGTAATGAGCCTGAGGAGTTGTTCCTTGCAGGTCATGATCCGGGGGAGTCCAAATACCGACCAGCCAGGATCATCCGGATGCATGGCCATCTTGATACCGTAGTGTTCACAGGTAGGCATGATCGCCTTAAGAAAATAGGTGAGATTGGCAAAGAGCTGTTCCCCATCAATGCCCTGGTATCGCTCAAAAAGCCTTTTAAGATGGCTCAAACGTTCAGGTTCCCAGCCTGCCAGGGTATACGCTTGGGATTGGGCCTGCATAGTTTTGAACAGCCCTCCAGGATCCATGCGATCCAGGATCCTTTGATCGTAGCTCATAGCCGTACTGCCGTCGCTTCGCGGCTTGGCCAGATCCGAACGGGTCCAGTCAAAGATAGCCATAAAATTATAGCAGACCATAGATATACCCGCTTCCCCTAAACGGCTCAGGGTAGCGATATAATGGTCAATATACAGGTCCCGTTCCGGTTCCCCTATCTTGATAGCATCGTGAACATTGAGGCTCTCAATTCCTGCCAGAGTAAGCCCTGCGGCTTCAACCTCGGCTTTCATGGCCATGATGGCTTCTCGTTCCCATACATCCCCTGACTGGGTTCCATATAAGGTCGTAATAACCCCCCTTACCCCGGGGACTTGTCGAATCTGTGCTAAGGTAACAGAATCATAGCCGGTTCCAAACCAGCGCATCGTCATGTGCATAAGGTGATTATACTCAAAAGCCGGTTCTTATTCAAAGGACAGGACGATCTTCTTGATAGATGGGTCTCCTGCATCGATCATGCTGAAGGCTTTAATGGCCTCCGCAAAGGGAATTACATGAGAAACCGCCCCTTCGATGGGGATCTTCCCTTCATTATAAGCGGCAATTACGTCTTTAAACTTGTGGTTCTGCAGTCGTGAACCTCGGACATCCAATTCCTTAGCGGTGATCTTGAACTGCTGTACCGGGGAAGGCTCATCTAAGAAGGCCATAGTGATGATCCGGCCTGCGTTGCAGGTGAGGTCTGTAAGTAGGGGCAGAGAACCGGGGAACCCTGCGGCGTCAATCGAAACCGTAGGACCCCAAAGAGTATATTCCTTGAGTTTTGCGGCGAGATCTTCTTTCTTTGCATTGATGACTTCACTTACCCCCAAGGCTTTGGCTTCTACGAGGCGCTCGTCCACCACATCCGAAACGATGATACGGGCGCCGGTTAAGCGGGCCGCCTTAATGAGGCTTTTTCCCAGAGCCCCGGCACCGAGAATGAACAGGATATCTTCTTTGGTGATTTCCGCCCGGGAACAGGACTGAAAGGCAATGCTCATAGGCTCGATCATCACCGCATCGGTAAAGGAAAGTGTTGGCGGCAAGATATGCATGGCTTCCTCTCCGGCTGCCAAGTACTCCCGGTAACCTCCGTCAATGTGAACCCCCCGGACTTTCAGGTTACAGCAGATATTGGGTCGGCCGATGCTGCAGGGATAACAGGTACCGCAATTAACGATCTGATCCACAATCACCGGGTCTCCGACCTTCACATGGGTAACGTCTTTCCCAATTTCCACGACCACCCCTACTATCTCATGCCCCATGACCCGGGGATAGGTTGCTACCGGGGAAGTACCGTGGTAAATATGCACATCAGAACCGCAGATCCCTGCAGCTTTCACCTGTACTAGGACATCGGTGGATTTTTCTATCCTAGGGACATCCACCTCAAGCATCTTGAGAACCTTTGGCTTTTCCGTTAGTAGTTGTTTCATCTTTTCTCCCTAATAATAAAGGTGGCGAACATTCTGTTCAGAAAGTTGTGGGGCAAACAGCATAAACTCCTCTCATCTAAAAAGGCTCAGGATTGAAGGAACCGGCACCCGCGGCACATACCCCGCAAACCATTTGAGGGGCAGCATGATCGTTTCGGGGATCAGGGTCATAACAAGCAGGAGAAAGCACTGGACAATGAAGTAAGGCAGGGTAGGCATCAGGATTTCTTCCATTTTGACTTTACCCGTTGCGCAGGCAACATTGAGGACCGGCCCAACCGGCGGGGTAAGCAGGCCGAGGACGTTTACCAGTACAAAATTGATACCAAAGTAAACCGGATCGATTCCCGCAACTCTAAGCAGGGGCAGGAAAATCGGGGTTAAAATAAGAATCGTGGGCACCACGTCCATAGCGGTTCCCACGAGAAGAACCACCACCATCAGCATCCCGTTTAGCAGGATGGGCCGGTCGGTTAATCCGCTCAACGCAGCGGTGATCATCTGGGGCATCCGGGCGATAGTCATGATATAGGCCGCAACCTGGGCGGCGGCCGCGAGGAACATGACCACGCTGGATGTTTTCGCGGCGCCGATGAGGGCCTTGAATATATCCCTGGGTTTGAGTTCCCGGTACACCCAAACCCCCACAAGAAGCGCGTACACCACGGCCACAACCCCCGCTTCGGTGGCGGTAAACACCCCTCCCCGGAGTCCCACAATGATAATTACCGGGAGGAGCAATGCCCATAGCCCGCTCAGAAATATCCACAGGGTTTCTTTGATCGTCGGTTGCGGTGCGTCGGTTTTAACCGCGTCTTTGCGGGAGATAAAGAACCAGCAGATGCTCATAATTATGGTGAGGTATATTGCCGGCGCTATACCGCCAAGAAAAAGGGACTTGATCGAAACCCCTGCCGCAACGCCGTATACGATCATGGGGACCGAAGGAGGCATAATGGGCGCTACCATATTGCCTGCGGCCACAAGCCCTGCGGCTTTTGCCCGGTTATAGCCGGAATTTGCCATCATGGGGATGAGGATAGCCCCCAGGGCGGCGGTGCTGGCTACGGCGGAACCCACAAGACTAGCAAACATGAGGCAGGCAAGGATGGTAACATAGCCCAGGCCGCCCCGGACCCGGCCCACAAAAATATTACAAAAGTTTATGATCCGCTTGGTAAGGCCGCCCCGGTTCATTAGTTCTCCGGCGACCACAAAGAATGGCAGGGCCATCATGGTAACGCTGTCTACTCCCCTCATGAGTTGAGCCGCTATAATTTGCGGATTAGTGGAAGTTCCCCCCATGTGGAGCGCCGTAGCGGAGGAACCGAACAGCAAAGAGAAGGCAATAGGAAGGCCCAGCATCATCGATCCGCAGAGGTACACCAAAAATAGAATTATCAAACCCATCATTTTCTCCTATTGTATGCTGTCTTGCATTTGATCCGCTTCAGTGTCATCCCGTATTGCAAGCAGAGCCGCTACCGGCATTTTCATAACGATGAGGCGGAATATATTCACCAGGGCAATGGTGCCGATGGCAATACCGGTAATAATCCCCGATGCGTATACGAGAAAAGTCGGAAATTTGGTGGCTACCCAGTTGTCATGCAAATTCTGGAGAACCAGCCCCCAGCTTCCCTGGGTTAGAATGACCATAAGCCAGATAACTCCAGCCTGTACCAAAAAGTAGATGATTCGCTGGGCGATAACCGGTACCCGCGATAGTATGCTGTCGATGATAAGGTGTTGGTTATCCCTCATGGCTCCGATGGAACCCAGATACACCAGGTATATAAAGCAGAGCCGGGCGATTTCCTCAGACCAGGCAAAACCCTTGCTGAACAGGTACCGGAAGAGCACATTCATAAAGACAAGGATTATCATAACCGCTAGAAAAAAGGCAATCAGAATTTCAATAGCCTTAAAAAGGGTATCCAACATCTTTTTCACCAAAAACCTCCCCTAACAACACAGATAAAACCCTGCCCTTGGTTAGCCCCTGATATTGAAATCAGCAGGCTAACCAGGAGAACCCTATTTGACCGCTTTGATCCGCTCAGTCAGGGATTTTGCCCACGGGTTTTCCGCATAGAGTTTGTCGGTAAGAGGCTGAATCAACTCGATGATCCGCTGCTGATCCGCTGCGGCAGTGGGCGTTACGATTACCCCTTTATCCTGCAAGAATTTGCGGTCGCTATCCACACTCTTGATGTAGTCATCCCATGCCTTCACCGTCGTGGCTTTTGCCGCATCGGTGACGATCTTTTGCTGCTCTGGGGTGAGTTTATCGTAGAAACTTTGGCTTACCACGATTTCCAGGGTAGCGATGATATGATTGGTCTCATAGAGATATTTCTGTACCTCATAGAAAGCCTGGCTTATCACCGTAACCATACCATTGTCCTGACCATCCACCACGCCGGTTTCCAGAGCAGAGAAAAGTTCTCCCAAGGGGATAACCTGTGCGCTGGCCCCTAAATTTTCGGCAATTCCTACGTGGATCGGGTTACCGGGCATCCGGAATTTCTGACCCTTAAATTCATCCACGCTGGTGAGGGGCTTATTACTCGTAAAGGTCCGGGCGCTGTTCGGCCCCCAAGCCAACATGTAAACTGAAGGAAATTTCTGATGGAATTCCTTGTTAATTTCCTCTGCAATGGGACCGGTCCAGACGTTCTTCGCATGGTTAAGATCCCGGTACAGGAAGGGCCAGTCGGAAATCAGCATGGTGGGATATTCCTGGTTCATCGGGGTACCCACAATGGCAACTTCAATGGTTCCGTTGCGGACTCCGTTCCACAGATCCGCTTCATTACCCAGGGTACCATCGTGGTATACATCTACTTTGAGGGCCCCCCCTGAGGCTTGTTCAATCTGGGGCTTAAATACGGTATCCAAGGCTGCTGCCATGGGATGGGTACCGCCCCAGTTGTCCCCTACCTTGATAGTTACCGTTTTCACGGTTGAACCCGCTGCAGGTCCTTGGTCTTTACCGCCAGTGGCAAAGAGACTGCCCACGGTAGCAAAGCCTAACAAAACCCCTACTACCCATTGTTTTCTACATTTCATGGTTTCCTCCAAAAGAATGTAAAGATTATTTCATTAAATACTACCATGGAGCTAGGGTCGTGTCAACTTTTTTATAGCAGCCTAAGGCAATTTCTGAGAGCCCCTTTTCAGGTAAGATAAACCCGGCATATCAATGCTTAGGGATACTCCCCAAAGTATGATGGAGGCATTTTGGTACGAAGCCAAAAAGCGTTAATCCGTGATACCATAATAAACGCGCTTCCCTGATCCTGAGCCGTTTTTCCCGCAGCATACCGGTGGAGATCCCCTGCCCATTGCTTTCTCGGGGGTAAATGCGTAACCCGCTTCCCCCTGCACATTTTCTACAAGTTTATTGGCGTATCCCAGGGTTCTTTACATAACAAGGGCCTGTTCACCGGGCTTCGGCAATGGCTAAGGTCCATACAGCCTTGTTAAGAGGATCCGTCCAGGTTTCCAGTACATAAAAGCTCCCTAAGGTACCGGAAGCCTTGACTTCATTGCTGTTTACCGCTGAAAAAGACGAAAAGGCACCCCTTGAGTCTTGGACACTTTCCACCTTGGAGGTTACGGTATTTGAAATGGATTCAATAATCGAGAAAACCGCATTTTCATAGGAGGCAATCACCGTATCTTTATGGTACAATCGAGGTCCCGCGAATCCAACCCCTACCCAAAAACCGGAAATTCGTTTCGGAGGATTATCCACCCATTGAGGCCGTTCGGTTTTAGCGGCATACCGGTGCTTAATCGGGAGACTTTGGGAAGCCCGATACCGAGTCCGGACAAAAACCGCCTGGTGCTCGATCCATACATCCTGTTCGGGATCAAATTCCAGGGCCTCCCGGTAATTTCCATACCCTTCATTATCGTAATGCAAGGTCGCTTCATGTTCGGATCGGTAATCCAAAAACCCGGTTCCGATCTCCACCCGGTGTAAGACTTCCCCGCTTACCCTTTGGAAAAAGGCTACCCGCCGGGCGGCATCTTCCAGGGCTAAATCAATAGCCTCCTGGCGGTTCATCCGCACCCCCGCCACACCGATAAAGATCAATTCGTTTTTTTCTTCCTCTACCGGTGAGAAGTTCAAAAAATCCTGATCTAAAGGAACTGAACCCTGGGGATTCGGAGAACCGGCACAAGAAAACAAGAGAACCGAACAAACTAACCCAGCATACCATAGCATAAGGGATATCCTTCAACGGTATGGAGGATCGAATCCCCCATATCCGTCATAGAGCTGTTTACTGATTTACCACCTCAGGCTTCGTGTTGATCCGTTCTAATTGCTGATCCATCAGCTTGAGGGCTTCCATAGCCTTAAACTCCGCATATCGGGATGCTTCATTCTCAATAACATCTGCGGCAGCCCTGGCGGCATCGGTCTTACTATAGGAGATGAGGACCCAAAAAGTACCGTCCTTTGTCTGTTCCCGCTTCACCGGTATCGCGCCTCTTAAGGTGGTTTGGGTTAACTGCCGGCCAACAATTTCAGCAAACTCAAGGCTGGCCTGGCTATTCTCGGTCCCTGCTGAACGGGCATAGTCGGTGATCATGGCCTGTACATTGGCATTGAGTTGGAAGGCCAAGGATTGCCGGGCCCGGGATTCCGCCATGGTCATGGACTGGTTAATGGTGGACAGTTTTGCGCTGCCGATACCGAAGATCGCGTCTTCTTGGATCGGCGGATCTATAACGAAACCCGGTAGATCCGCCGGGGCTCCACCCCGTGAGGATGAGGAAGACGAAGCACAACCTACCCCGGTCAAGACAGCCAAGGCCAAAACGAAGAGAACAGGATACTGCTTTCTCAGCTTTTTCATAAAAACTCCTTAATAAAATAACATCCAGGTCTTATACAAGAACCTGATATCAAAAGGTACTATGAGCGATTTGCCCGCTTATCCCTTTAGATTCACAAGTATACCCGATAGGGATTGGTACGGTGTCCCTGCCTAGTTCCTTGCATCAGGATGAACCGCTTCAGTTGCAGGAATAGGGAGATTCTGCTCAAACCCTACCGTACCTCCTGCAAATACAGGAGAAGCACACCCAACCTGACGCCAGTGCTGCCTATAGTATAGCTATTTTGCCATATCCTAGGAACTTTGTCTAGCAGGACAACGGCATTTATATTTCTTTATATAATAAGGATTTACCCCTTAACCTACAGGGTACCTTTGGAAACTTATTTCCGTATTTTATAAAGAGTTAAAAAACTAAATGACGCTGCCCTGATGAGCGGGGCGGTTTTAAAATATACCATTTTGTTTGATACCGCCCCTTGTACCCGGCCTTTCTTTAACCTGCCTAATTAGTACTATAGCACGTTGGCCGATATTTTTCAGCTATTTTAACCAACAGCTCCATTACTTTAAATCGAACCCTCCTTGGTACCCCATCATACAATGAACCGGCAATTCGGCATCTTTCGGCCCTTCGGCTTTTCCCTTCTGGTCTTGCCTCAGTTTGAGGGGGCCATGCACCGAAGAGAAACCGGAGCTCGGAACCGACCTTCGGAAAAGGTTTCCCCACGCAAGACCGGCACTTGCAAAGTGGTCTTTCTTTATGGGTTTTTCCCCTTTTGGGGATACTCCCTTCTTCCGTCGAACTTCTTGCGTAAGGACTTGATCGTGCCACGCGTAAGGGCTTGATCGCGCCACGCGTAAGGACTAAAGGGCTCCGGAAAAACGGAAAGGGTGGCAGAAAGGCTGCAGCCTCAACGACACAGCAGCCTTTCCTGAAAAGAACCGGGTTAGAACCGCGGCAGATTGAGGATCGTCTCTTTTCTCCTGCAATCCGGGCAGAGCGCTAAATTACCGTGGATGCCGGGAAGGGTCTTCTCCCGGGCCAGTTCCAGGGCTTCTCTCGTTGTAAAGGACGCGCCGCACCTTTCGCAACGGACGAGACTGAAAGTCTTGTTCCAGAGCGTCCTCGTATCCCTCGTCTCGGTACATTCGATAGCGCCTACCGGACAGACCTGGGCGCAGGCGCCGCAGCCTATACAGTCCGCGGAACCGGCGTCGTAGGGCGTGGAGACCTTTTTCGCGGTTCCCCTCCCCACGGCGGCGATCGCGCCATTCCCCAGGGCGGTGCAGGCCGCGGCGCAGCGTCCGCACAACACGCATTTCAGGTCAGGGGGCAGCACATAGCGCGCGCTTTGGGGAACCGAGTACGCAGCGCAGAGTTCCTGTAAGTATGCGTCCTGGGGCGCGCGGTCCCGCAGCATCGAGAGGATCCCCCGGCGCAAACTGATTATTTTTTCGCTTTTGGTGAAGACTTCGCAGGAGCCTTTGAGGGGGTAGACGCAGGAGGCAACCA
>JAITRH010000125.1 GCA_031288495.1 Treponema sp.
CTACAACATGAAACGGGCAATCAATATTCCGGGGGCGGGAAACCTGTTGAAAGCCTTCGCCTGATGAGGTGAGAGGGGGTATGAACATGCGAAACCGGCTGTACCATACCTCGTTTTCCTGCCGTTTTGTTAAAGATAATATGTGGTTTTGACACAGTCTGACCCCCCGGACCCCCCGTTAATACGTAATCCGGCGATTCCCTGTGCTTACCGGCGACACCTTCAATTAGCCCATTCCGGAGGATCACAATTTCCGGGTACAACGCCGAAGTAGGACAGATATGAGTCGGCAGCACATAACAGGCACTCCCCACAGCCGGGAGAGATTCACCCGCGGACCGCGAGAAAACCCGGTGTTCCTCGCTTCCGGCGGCAGGATAGGATCGTTTGTATGGGCTTTATGCACAATCCCCTTTTGAGCTTTATCGCCGGAGGGCTCATGATTACGGGAGTCTGCGGGGTGCTCCATCAACTGGAAAAGGTCAGATACCACCCGCAGGTTATGGGTTCACGTATATGATTTTTCTGAGAGGGGCCTTGCGGACCCCTTTCTTGTACCGCCTACGGTAAAGGCCGTACCCTTGAAGCAAAGGACCTATTCGGCGCCGGTGTTTGGGTACACCTTTGCGGCGTCCGGGTGTACCTATTCGCCGTTCGGGTATACCAACATGCCGTTCCGGTGTACCGGGCCGGTGTTTGGGTATACCCTTGCGACGTCCGGGTGTACCTATTCGCCGGTCAGGTACACCAACATGTCGTTCCGGTGTACCTGACCGGTGTTTGGGTACACCCTTGCGGCGTCCGGGTGTACCTATTCGATGTTCGGGTACACCAACACGCCGTTCCGGTGTACCTGACCGGTGTTTGGGTACACCCTTGCGGCGTCCGGGTGTACCAATTCGATGTTCAGGTATACCAACACGCCGTTCCGGTGTACCTGGCCGGTGTTTGGGTATACCAAACGGGGAAAAGCCTTGGGACGGATCCGCTTGCAGGGGGGTATATTCGGGATATCGGGAAGGTTCCCCGGGGAAAAGGGGGAAGCCCTACGGGGGATATAACCCCCAACAGTACGGGATACCGGTAATCCCGCTCCGAACTTCGGTTTCCGAACCCCGGTACTGTGGTAGGTCACGGTTAGCCTATGGAGGGTATTCGGAAGCCGGGGTAATACCGGGACCGGAGGAGGGCGGGGATTCTCATCTTTACCCTGGGGATGAGTATTACCTTGGGCGGGGGTTTTGCTTCAGTATGTATTATCAACACCATGCAAGAGCAGTATACCGAAAGTACCTTCATGGGGCTGGAAACGATTTCCCGGCTTATGGCAAACAGGATAGATACTACCCTGTTGAATTCCTTCACCTCTCCCCAAGACTACGGCGGTGAAGCATACCGGGTCCTGCAGGAAGAGCTCCACGGTGTATTTGCCCAAACCCGGTTCAAAGGGAAACGGGTCTATCAGCGGATATGGAAGATTAAGGAGGGGATCCGGTACGTTTTGTAGGATCTCGCAAGTTCCCTGGGTCTGTGCTATCCCTATGCCCAGGATACGGAGGAGCCCGCTCTGCAAGAAGAAGCCCTGGAAGCCGGAACCTATGTGCAGGGGATTGAGGTACATGCCGGCGGCAGGTGGCTGTATGCCCGGGGTCCTATCCTTACTGCCGCAGGTACCCTAAGCGCGGTGATCGAGACGGGCTATGATCTAGGCTCGGTGCAAGGGGAACTGCGAACCCTTCTCCTCAAGACCCTGATCATGGTGGCGGCACTTCTCTTGGGGAGCCTTTGGTGCTTGTTCCTCCTTTTGCTCATTGCACGGGGAGAATCCCCGGCCCCGGGTATCCGGGCTTCCTGAGCCGGTCCCCTGTGGGGTATCGATAAAAACCGCGGCTCCTGGGCGGCTTCGTATATCCTGGGTTCGATAGAAAGCCTAAAGGTCTGGGAATGAACAAAGGCGGAGCTTTTGCGCTTTGTCCACCTCAGGGTAATGCGGTACAGCGGCAGATTGGGCTCGTAGGCAGTCAACATAAAAACATGAGCGTACCGCACCTATCAGGAGGGGGAGGGACCATAGGGTCAACTCCTTAAGGGGCGAGAAAACAAAAGCGGTCCACCGATTCCACGGATTAACGGGATTACACCGCTTGTTCGGCCAAACAATCCGCTTCATCGGTGTCGGGCTTTAGCCCGTAATTGGTGTAATCTGGGGACACAATTCCTTAAGCGGTTGACCCTGTTTAGAACCCCCCATGAGCCCGCGTTTTCTTTGCCGGCTGCCTACTGGATTAATCCGGTTGAGCGGTGCATTACCCGCTTCTTCCGTCGGACTCAGGGTATACAAAGACCGCGGCCTGTCTCAAAGGGCTAAGCCCGCGAAGCACGGGGCGGTCCCTTCCCTTACCGCCGCGGCCCGTCATGGGTATTAAAGCCACTGGGGGCGATCCTCTTGTATAATATAGAAAACCTTGCTATATTTTACCGAATAATGGGTCTGTTATCTTTTTCTTCATTACTTATCTGAAAGAATCTAAAGAAAATAGAGCAACACCGTTGACGGCAGAGCCGTAAAAAGGGGAAAAACTATCTCCCGTGAATGAGTCCTATGGACGTACCTTCCCCGGGCAGAGGCGGCCCCTGAAACAAACAAGGAGTATCATACATCATGGGCATCGATATTACCAAGATGCGGAACATCGGTATCAGCGCGCATATTGATTCGGGTAAAACCACCCTTTCGGAGCGCATTTTGTTCTATAGCAATAAAATCCATGCCATCCACGAGGTTCGGGGCAAGGACGGGGTAGGGGCAACCATGGATCACATGGAACTTGAACGGGAACGGGGCATCACCATTCAGTCCGCGGCAACCCAGGTTACCTGGAAGGGATATACGATAAACCTTATCGATACCCCCGGCCATGTAGACTTCACCATTGAGGTCGAACGGTCTTTGCGGGTTTTGGACGGAGCGATCCTGGTGCTCTGCGCGGTGGGAGGCGTACAGTCCCAGTCCATCACCGTGGACAGGCAGCTTAAGCGCTACCATGTGCCGCGGATTGCTTTCATCAACAAGTGCGACCGTACCGGGGCCAATCCCTTCAAAGTACGCTCCCAGCTCCGGGAGAAATTGGGCCTCAATGCGGTGCTGATCCAGCTTCCCATTGGCCTTGAGGATCGGCTTGAGGGCGTGGTGGACCTTATCACGATGCAGGCCGTGTATTTTGAGGGCGAGCAGGGGACCGAGCTTCGGTATGGGGAAATCCCCCCGTCCCTTCTTGCGGAGGCCGCTACGTATCGGGAAGAACTGCTGGAAGCGGCCTCCATGTTTTCCGATGAACTCGCGGAACGGTACCTGGGAGGAGAAGCGGTCCCGGAGGAACTGCTCCGTTCCAGTATTCGCCAGGGCACCCTCTCGGAGGCTTTTGTACCGGTGATGCTCGGTTCGGCCTATAAGAACAAGGGCATCCAGACTCTGTTGGATGGAGTGAACTATTACCTTCCCAATCCCACGGAAGTTAAAAACTACGCCTTGAATCTGGACCAGCATGAAGAGCGGCTTGAGCTTTTTGCAGATGAAAAAATGTCCACCGTAGCCCTGGGGTTTAAGCTGGAAGACGGCCAATACGGTCAGCTTACCTATGTACGGATTTACCAGGGGGCCCTCAAGAAGGGTGAAGAACTGACCAATACCCGGTCGCGGAAGCGGTTCAAGGTGGGAAGGCTTGTGCGGATGCACGCGGACAGCATGGAAGACATCACCGAAGGGGCTCCTGGAGATATTGTGGCCCTCTTCGGCATTGACTGCGCCTCAGGGGATACCTTCTGCGGCAGCGGACTCAACTACGCCATGACCTCCATGTTTGTCCCCGAGCCGGTTATCTCCCTGGCCATCACGCCCAAAGATAAAAAGTCCGCCGACCAAATGGCCAAGGCCCTGAACCGTTTTACCAAGGAAGACCCCACCTTCCAGACCTACGTGGATCCCGAATCCAACCAGACCATCATCAAGGGCATGGGAGAGCTTCATTTGGAAGTCTACATCGAACGGATGCGCCGGGAATACCGGTGCGAGGTGGAAACCGGGATGCCCCAGGTGGCCTATCGGGAAGCCATCACCCAGCGGGCGCTTTTCAACTACACCCACAAAAAACAGACCGGCGGTTCAGGTCAATACGGGCGGGTTGCCGGGTATATGGAACCCTTTACCGAGGGAGACTACGAGTTTGTGGATACCATCAAAGGGGGGGCCATTCCCACGGAGTTTATCCCCAGCTGCGATAAGGGATTCAGGGAAGCCCTGAAACGGGGGAGCCTCATTGGGTTTCCCATCGTCAACATCCGCTGTCTCATCAACGACGGCCAGTCCCACCCGGTGGATTCTTCGGATATCGCCTTCCAACAGGCTGCCATCGGGGCTTTCCGGGAAGCCTATCCCAAGGCCAGGCCCTGTATCCTGGAACCTATCATGAAGGTGGCGGTGGAGGGTCCCACGGAATTCCAAGGAAACATCTTTGCCTCGATCAACCAGCGCCGGGGCATCATCTTGGCCTCCACAGAAGACGGCACCTTCTCCCGGGTTGAAGCGGAAGTTCCCTTGAGTGAAATGTTCGGCTATTCTACGGCGCTTCGGTCCTTGACCCAGGGTAAGGCGGAGTTTACCATGGAATTTGAGAAGTACGGGAAGGTTCCGGCGAATATTTCCGAAGCCCTTATCAAGGGGTATGAGGAAAAGCGGAAGAAAGAACTGCAACAAAAATAGCGGGAATAAGGGAGAAAACATATGATTAAGGATGAACTCATACAACGCAGTCCGGTTCGAGTTTTTGAGCAGTCTATCCATGGGGGACTGGCTGCAGGCGAACTGGGACTCATCGCTTCCCAGAGCGGTATCGGTAAAACCTCGGTGCTGGTCCAGATTGCCCTGGATAAGCTTTTACAGGCCAAGAAGGTTATTCACGTATCCTTTACCCAGCATACCGATTATGTATTGGCCTGGTATGAAAATATTTTCGCTGAATTCATCAAGAAAGAGAACCTGGAAAACACTGGGGATATTAAAAACGAGCTTATCAAGAACCGGGTCTTGATGAATTTTAACCAAGAGGGCATTGCCACGGAGCAGATCTTAAGGAGCCTGCGGGCCTTAATCCGGGAGGGAGACTTTAAGGCGGAGTCCCTCATTATTGACGGTTTTGATTTTACCCGGGGCACGCGGGAGCATTTTACCGCGGTGAAGGAATTTGCCCGGGAGCTGGAACTTTCGATCTGGTATAGCTGCAATGTCAAAGGGGAAGATTCTCCCGCTGCCCAGCACGGCATTCCCCCCATCATAAAGGAGTACCTGGACCTCCTGGATGTGGTTATGGTCCTGGATCCTAAACCGGATTATATTGCCCTCTCCGTATCCAAGGATCGGGGCACCTCTAAGCCCCCGGCATTGGCCCTGCGGCTGGATCCCCGGACGCTGCTGATCCTCGAGGGCTAAAGGGCGGGGCGGATACCTATGCAGATCCGCGTAACACATAGCGCTCAATGATATCCGCCACCCCGTCATCATCATTGGACCGTTCAGTAACCAGTGCAGCCAGGTCTTTGATCCGTGCATCCCCGTTTACCATAGCCACCCCAAGGCCGGCCCATTGAATCATCCCCGCATCGTTCATGGAATCTCCCATAGCCAGGACCGTTTCTCGGGGAATCCCCCGTTGTTTTGCCACCTTTTCAAGAGCGGTCCCCTTATCCGTCTTAGGGGGCAGGATCTCTAAGAAATAAGGCTTGCCGGTAAACAGGCTTACCTCCTCCCCTACATAGGTCCTCAAGAGGCTTTCCAGAGGAGCCAGGATCATGGGATCTCCGGGGATAAGCAGCTTGTGGCACCCCGCAGCGATCCTATCCCGGAAATCTTCCGCTACGACCTGGCGCAGTCCGGTGAGTTTCTGGTCATAATCGGCAAATTCATTGGCCCTTGAGACATACATGATATCATTTTCATACAATTGCACGGGAAAACCTTCAGCATGGGCCAGATCAAAGGCAATGAGGGCGCTTTCAGGGGGTATACGGATCTCATCGATAATGGTTCCTGTAGAGCTCTCTTGAATAATCGTCCCGTTGTTACCAATAAGATACCCAGGCCGTTTGTGCATCCCCAGAAACCGGGCAAACCTTTTCATCGCTGCCGGAATCCTGCTGGAAGCCAGAACCACCACAATACCCGCAACGGCCACCCGTTTAATCACATGCTTGGTCCGATAGGAAATGCTTAAATCCGACCGTAAAAGGGTATCATCCAAATCAAGAGCGATCATGCGTATGGATGTCATTTTCTACCATACCCCCTTGTGAGATGCTATTCAATAGTAACAATTCTTCCTATTATATACAGAGGTTTCTACAAATGTCAAACCATGAAAAAAGTTCTATACTTAGGGTGAGCCGGATGCAAAGGCCGCCTCAAGTTTCGGTAGCCGGGTATGGGTAAAACATATGTTTTTGTAAATCAAAAAGGAGGAGTGGGTAAGACCACCTCCGCGTTGAATATAGGGGCCTTTCTCGCAAGAGCTGGAAAATCAGTGCTCCTGGTTGATTTTGATTCCCAGGCAAACCTCTCAAGCGGGCTCGGGTTCCATAGAGTCAAACCCGGAGTGTATGAGCTTATTTCCGGGACCGTTCCTCTTACAAAAACCATCCAGCAAACCTGCATCCCCAACCTGAGGCTGATTCCCGCGGATCTGGACCTTTCAGGAGCCGCGGTGGAACTTATCAGTCAGCCGGAACGGGAGTTTTTTCTGAAAAAAGCCCTAGAGCCGGTCCGTACCGGGTACGACTATACTTTGATTGACTGCCCTCCTTCCTTGGGGGTCCTGACCATTAACGGCCTTGTGGCTGCGGATGCGGTGCTCATCCCTATGCAGTGTGAATATTTTGCCTTGGAAGGATTATCGCTGCTACTCAAAGCCATCAAACGGATCCAGAAGACCCTCCATCCCTCCCTAAGGGTAGGGGGTATTTTTTTCACCATGTACGATTCCCGAATCCGCCTTTCCCAGGAGGTGGTAAAGCAGGTAAAGACCTACTTTAAGAGTGCGGTTTTTTCCACAGTGATTCCCCGCAATGTGCGCTTATCCGAAGCCCCTTCCCACGGCATACCCATCTCGGAATACGATCCTGCCTGTATCGGGGCAAAAGCCTATAAGAGCTTGACTGAAGAGGTGTTGCAGCGTGAGGTCTAAGCAACGCTTGGGGAAGGGATTGGGGGCCCTGCTCCCCCTCGGGAATGAATTGAACCCTGCACCGGATTCCGGGGAAGTACTCCTCCCCCTGGCAAAACTCCGGGCCAATCCCCAGCAGCCCCGGAAACACTTTGACCAGGCAAGCCTCCGGGAACTCGCAGATTCCATTCGGGAACATGGGGTCATACAACCCCTCATTGTGGAGGACACGGGAGACGGCACCTACATCATCGTGGCGGGGGAACGCCGCAGCCGGGCTGCGGCTCTGGCAGGGCTCACTGAAGTACCGGCCCTCATCCGCTCTTACACCGATGAACAACGCATGGAAGTTTCCCTCATTGAAAACATCCAGCGGACCGACCTTAATCCCCTGGAAGAGGCTATGGCATATAAACAGTTGATAGACCTCACCGGTCTTTCCCAAGAGGAAGTGGCGGTCAAGGTCGGTAAAAACCGTTCCACCGTGGCCAATGCCCTTCGGTTGCTCAAGCTACCCCCGGCTATGCAGGAAAGCCTTGCCCAGGGCGAACTGTCTTCTGGCCATGCCCGGGCTTTGCTTGCAGTGGTCAATCCGTTTCAGCAAGCGGATCTGTTCCACCGGATCATCGCATCAGGCCTTTCAGTACGGGAAGCAGAACGGCTTGCCGCAGCGGGTAACCGGGAGACCTCACCGTCAAAACCCGCCCGGTCCCGGGATCCTGCACTAACCGAGTTGGAAGCGCAGTTCATCGAATTCCTGGGAACCAAGGTTTCCATTGAGGGGGACCTACGGCGGGGCAGTATCCATATCGAGTACTACTCCATGGAAGATCTGGATAGGCTCCATGAGCTTTTGGGGAATCACTAATTAATGCAGACTAACAGATGTATTAAGAAAAGTTCAGCGATGCAACAGACTGTCCAGGCCAGACTGGATCCGCTTTTTTGTATGCAAGCCGGTATCTATCATGAGGTCCCGCATCTCATCATAGAAGGGGCTTGCGTTATCTTAACCGTGCGTAATATCCCGGGGACCTTCCTTATACCCTCCTCCATAGAGCCGGGTGAAAATGGAAAAAAGTCCCCTAAAACCGCTATTCTGCTAAGGAGTGTCTATGTACCTTACCCGTTGTCCTGAAAATCCGATTATTGTTCCGGGAATTTACCCCTGGCGTAAAGCCTCCAGCTTTAATCCTGCGGTTATTCTTGAAGGAGATACCTTTTATCTTATTGAACGGGCTGCTGGTGGTTTGCGGCCCTTTCATTGTTTTTTTGGCCTTTTGAAAAGTTTCGATGGCATTCATTTTATCCATGTCAAAGATGAACCCATTGTAAGCCCCGCAGATTTAGGTTTTCCCTATGGTTCCATTCAAGACCCGCGACTGGTCAAAATTGAAGGGCGTTATTACCTTACCTATGCCTTGCGTCCCTCCTCGTATGGTTACAGTCCAACAGGAACCGGAAAACCAGAAGAAATTCGGTATAGTTATCCGGGGGTTCATGGGTTGCCTGAAAGTTTTATGACTCGATCAGGGGTTATGACTAGTGATAATCTGGTTGACTGGAAGCAAGTTGCCTACACGACTCCCAAGGAAATCAATGATCGGGATACCATTCTATTTCCAGAAAAGATCTGCGGGAGATTTGCCCTGCTTAGGCGTCCTGAAGAATACATTGGCCCCCAATACAAAACTGACAAGCCCGGTATATGGCTTTCCTATTCCGATGATCTTTTGACCTGGACAGAGCCTACCCTGATTGCGGTTCCTCAGGAACCTTGGGAATCAAAGAAAATCGGCGGTTCTACGCCACCGATAAAAACCGAAGCGGGCTGGCTTACGCTGTATCATGGGGTTGATGATGATAACATCTACCGGGCAGGGGTCATGCTTCTTGATTTGCAAGATCCCACCCAAGTTATCGCCCGAGTAAAAGGGTTTGTTCTTGAACCATCCACATACTACGAACGGTTCGGTCTCTATATTCCCAATGTGGTCTTTCCTACCGGAGCGGTAGTAAAAGACGGCCTTATATACATTTATTATGGTGTTACTGATACCGCTATTGCACTTGCCACGGTACCCCTTGCAGAGGTGCTTACCCTACTGGAACAGCATACTGTCTAAATTGGGGTGTATGTCTTATTTTGCATAACCCTAGTATCCAGACATGATTGTAATAGTGGCTAAAGTATCCTATGCTAGAGTAAACAGAAACAGTGGATGGGATATATGTCGAAAAAATACAAGGTGACACTGACAGAGGGTGAGCAAGCACATCTTCATGAAATCATGGACAAGGGGAAACACGGCGCCCAAAAACGTAAACGGGCACAGGCATTGCTCCTTGCCAACGAGGGGTATACTGATGAGGCGATAGCCGAGCGAGTCGGTATACATTACCGGGGGATCGAGGGGTTACGGCAGCGCTTTGTGGAGGATGGGTTTGAGACAAGCCTTGAAGGGAAGCCACAGGGACACCGGCCTCGCGCCCTGACGGGGGAAGACGAGGCGCGGCTTATCACATTGATATGTGGACCCGCGCTGGAGGGGTGTGCGCGGTGGACATTACGGCTATTAGACCCTAACTCCGCTCGAATTTACCATGCCTAGTCGAAGAAACCATCGTAACTCTTGATATTACTTGACTTTACATGAAAAATAGATTTATCCTATAGACAGTATAATTATATTGTCTATATTATGGAGAAAATACATGGGTATTCCCTCTTGGATTCTGCCGTTCAAAGAACACCACACCACCATAAAATGTATCAAAGGTATATATTACAAATATGCGGTTACTTACCACTATGACCATGGCAGAAAACGTACCTTACCCAAATCAGGCATATTACTGGGTAAAATCACAGAACAG
>JAITRH010000145.1 GCA_031288495.1 Treponema sp.
GCAGAATCAACCGCATACGAATTTTTGAGGAACGGGCAAAAGTTCCAGATTTTGGACAGTGCCGATGCGGTTGTGGCGGAACTCCGCGAAAACCACTACACCTTGTACGACACCCTCCCCCAAACGGAATGGGACGACATGAAACAGGGCCTTGCGCTTTTTCATGCCTTCCGGTGCATTGCCGGTGGGTTGTTGTAGGAGGTGGGGTGTGAAAGAAATCCGGTTTGTAACCTGCCATGCTGAGGAGCACCCTTGCCGCGGCATCGTTTTTCGCGGCCCTTCCACCCCCGGGGGTAATTGTTTTACCCTCAGGGGTAATTGTTCTACCCCCAGGGGTAATTGTTTTACCCCCAGGGGCAATTGTTCCACCCCCAGGGGTAATTGTTTTACCCCCAGGGGCAATCGTTCCACCCTCAGGGGTAATTGTTTTACCCCCAAGGGTAACTGGTTCACCCCCAGGGGGTAACGGCTTTGTGGCAGGGCGGGCCCTTTCCATGCACCCCCCATAGGGGATACCCTTACACCAGAAACAGCGAGGTTCACCCCCCGCACAAGGAGATACCAAGATGGCTGATTGGATTCCCGACAGGGAACAGGATCTCATGGATTTATGCCACACATGGGTACGGGTACTCTCTGACCCGGTACAGGTTGGGGCCTACGGATGGGACCAGGCGGAAGTTACCGCGGTTTTGGGCGTCATCAACGCGTTTTTGACCGCCCGCAGCGCCTATGAAGCGGACAACACCACGACGAAACGGCTCGTCAAGGACGAGGCAAAGGGCGAAACCATTGACGGGATGCGGGATTTCGCCAATTCCTCCATCCGCTTCAACAAGCACATGGATGACCCCGCTAAAAAGGCCCTGGGCGTCCATACCCGGGACTCAACGCCCACCTTCCACGGGCCGCCCGAGGACCAGCCTGCTACGGAAGTGGAGAACACCTTCAACCACTACGAACACCGGGTGCGGGCGATGAACCCCCGGCGGGGGGATCACTCCAAGCCCCCCGGCGTCCACGGGGTACGCTACGCCTGGCAGCTCGGAGGGGAGAAGCCCGCCCAGGGCGAGGATTTACCCAAGACGAAATTCAGCCGGAAAACGACCCTTATGGTGCGGCATACTGAAGCGGACAAGGGAAAGCCGGTGTATTATGCCGCCTGTTACGAAAACAGCAAGGGCGACCAGGGGAAGTGGTCCCCGGTGGCGGAAGGGATTATCGGGTAAGGGGGGTGACCGGCAGGGTCCACCGGGTACGGAATGGTGTCCACCGATTACCCCGATGGCGGGCTACAGCCCGACACCGGTGAAGCGGATGCTTTGGACGAATCAGCGGTGTAATCCCGGAGCGAAGGTCCGGCGGACCCCGTTTGGTTTCTCGCCCCTTACCGTGTTGACCGTGGTTTGACGCTGCGGGGCTGCGGGCATACCTGCCGCGTACAAGCCCCCGCACTTTTTTGCAACCCGAGCCTTTTCACTCGGGGTCAAGGCTTCTTTGCCTCTTCCCCCACAAGGACTATGTATCCTGAACCCTTTCAAGGGGCAGGATGAGGCTGAACACCGACCCTTCACCGGCATGGCTTTCCACTTCTACCCGGCCCTGATGCATCAGGGCGATATGGCGGACAATGGAAAGCCCAAGGCCGGTTCCGCCGGCTTCACGGCTGCGGGCCCGGTCAACCCGATAGAACCGTTCAAACACCCGTTCCAGATGTTCCAGAGGAATCCCAATGCCCCTGTCCCATACCTGGATAACCAGCGCCCCGGGGGCGGTAAAAGCCCTGGCCCCCACCGCCGAGGAAGGAGGGGAATACTTCACCGCATTATCCAGGAGGTTGATTATGGCCTGGATAATAAAGGAACCGTACACCTTGGCGGTAAGGCCCGAAGGACACTGGAGGCTGAGGGGTATATCTTTTTTTTTGGCCTGCAGGGAGATCGCTTGAAAGGCTTCCTCCAGCAGAACCCTAAGCTCCTGTTCCTCCATACCGGGCCGGGGGCTTCCCTCATCTTCAAGGCGCACCAGGGTTAAAAGGTCGTTGATAAGGTTCTCCATACCTTGGGCGTTTTTCGCAATGATCCCCAGGCCGTGGCGAATCTCCTCAGGATCCGTAAGGGGCGTGTCCAAGAGATTTTCAGAAAAACCTTTTACCAGCTGAATGGGGGTACGCAGTTCGTGAGAAACATTGGCCACAAAATCCGTGCGTACCTGCTCAAGTTTGACCAGCCGGGTAATATCGCTCATCACCATGACCACCCCTTCGGGGGTAAGCCTGTCCTGATCCCCCTTGAGGGGCGCGGCAAAAACCCGGAAGTGCTGGGCCGCCCCGCCGCCGTGCAGGGTGAGGTGCAGCTCCTCCGGGGTATTGCGGGCCAGCACCCGGTGAGCCGCTGCCTCCAGTTCCGTGGAATGGGTCGCGGCCAGGAGGGAAAGGGAACCCAGGGGCGTGGTTTCATCCAGGGCAAACACCCCCCGGGCCTTGGAATTGACCAGGTGCAGCATAAGCCCCGTATCCATGGCGAGGACCCCTTCGGTCATGCCGTTGAGAATGGTCTCAAGCCGCCGGCCTTCCAGCCGGGCCGCCCGTATTCGGGAGGATAAGGCCGCCGCCATCCGGCGTAATGCCCCTTCCAAGAGGATCCATTCCCGGGTGTCCTCAGAGGAGGGCTCTATGGTCACTTCTTGGGGATTATCCGCGGCGGTGCGGGCAAGCTCGAGGAGACGCTTCACCGGACGGGAAAGGGAACAGGAAAAGAGATACCCAAGGCCCCCGGCGGCGAGGATCACCAGGATCCCGAAGCAGAGGAAGGGCAGCGCCGCGGAAGCAATGCGCTGCCAGAAGCTCGGCACCTGCCGGGACAGGCGGAACACCCCGCGCATATTCCCTTCCCGGTCGTAAACCGGCAGGGCAGCGTACAGGAACTGTACACCCAGGGTACCCGAATTCCTGCGGGCCCTTCCTTCCCCCCCTGCAAGGGCGGCCTTGACCTCCGGCCTATCCCGGTGGTTTTCCATATCCCCGATTGCTTCAAGATGAGAGTCCGCGATAACCCTTCCATCGGGCTGCATCAGGGTAAACCGGTAGGGGCTATCCCCCAGGGAGGCGATTCCTGTCTGGGGCTCGTCCATCAGGGACACCAGGATCTGCGCGGTATCCCCAAGATTACGGAGGTTCGTCTCATAATACAGGGAATTCATACTGAGCAGGACCGCTACGGTAAAGACGAGGACCATACTCACCACGCTTATGAGGAGTACCCTGAGGGTTGCGGTAAATAAGGTTTTCATAGGCCTCCTGTTTTTAGGGAGCTCCCCCGGCAGCCCTTGTGGGTTTGCCGCATATCCATGCAACAAACCCCCGGCTCAAGGCTTACCCGTCCCCTTAAAGCGGTAACCCACCCCCCGGATGGTTTCAATCATATCCCCTGCTTCTCCCAGCTTTTTCCGGAGCCCCAGGATCTGCACGTCCACGGACCGATCCGTTACCGGGTAATCAGGACCCCGGATCGCGGATATAAGGCGGTTTCGGGAGAATACCCGGTCGGGATGGGAGAGAAAATGCTGCAGCAGGGCGAATTCCGTGGCAGAAAGATCCAGGAGGGTTTCGCCGTAATGAGCCTCATGCCGGGCGGCGTCCAGCCGGAGCTTCCCCTGCCGCCACAGGGTTTTTTCCCCGGGCTCTTCCGCCGGTTCCTCAAGCCTCCGCAAGGCGGCCCGGATTCGGGCAATAAGCACCTTGGGGCTGTAGGGTTTTACCACATAATCATCCGCCCCCAGTTCCAGCCCCACCACAATATCCGCTTCTTCCCCCCGGGCAGTGGTCATAATAACGGGGATGCTCCGGAGCCGGGCGTCCATTTTAAGCTTTTTCAGCAGGGTAAATCCGTCCATACCAGGAAGCATAATATCCAGGATAATGCAAGCCGCCGGTTCCTGTTCCAGCGCCCTCAAGCCCTCTTCTCCGCTTGAAGCCATGAGCAGTTTCCAGCCTTCTTTCTGCATAGCCCGGGAAAGCATATCCTGAATGTCCGGATCGTCTTCAATAATCAGGATCCCTTTCTGTACCACCTGAACCTCCTAGCTTACGGCCTGCGGGTGCATCCCCGTGACCATTACCGGAAATAGTTTTGGGGATTCCGGTATAGCTGCATCTCCCCGGAAGCGGTATGCTCCAGTTCATACCGCCGTGCGAGCTCGGGATAGGCTATGGATAAAAGCCCTGTGGCCCGTTCGTATTCGTTCATATAGACGTATGCAATATCCGCAGCCCGGGGGCTTTTGCGGGTGTCCTCAATGGAAATGTCCAAGCGGCCCCCGTAATTGATGCATCCCCGTTTAACCATAACGGGATGATCCTCCAGCTCAAAATAGGTAAAGCCCCGGGTAAGGTATTTAAAGGTATAGGTCCCTTCAGGGAGTTTTATGAGCAGCAGCTTCTCTCCGGGCTTGAGATTCTCAAAACCCGCGGCAGGCCGGGGAAAGGGGCCATAATCCCGGGGTCGCTCCCGGTGAATCATCCCGAGCCGCCACCCTTAAGGCCGATGGATATACAAAAGCATCAACAGGAATCCTTCCGCCTTTTGTCCGGAAAGGACCTGCGTCTTTTTTTATGTTGCCCCCGGTATAACAGCCGTTTAGGAGGAGCCAAGCCACCCATAGAGCCCAGAGCCGCGGCTTACCTCGCCGATGGTTTCCCGCCGTAGCTCGTAATCGTAAAAACCGATTCCTAAGCGCCGGTTGATTTCCCGGACCAGTTTTTCCATGAAATCCCAGGCTTCGGTATGAGGAACCATATCCCCGGGGCCATACAGGGTTCCGGCATCTTCTATATCGACGAAACTGCGGCGGCTGTCCCGGGTTATGGTCAGACCTCGGATGGCGTAATGGGTATCCAGGATCCTTACGGGCAGCTTCGGAGGCACTGAAAAGACGTACCAGATCCCCAAGCATATCAAGGAAACTACGGTATTCCGTCCAAAGGGTTTCGATCATACCCCTCGGCTTTGCCCAACTCCAACAGCGTGATATGCGGTTCATGAAAAACATCCCGGATCGTAGTGCGGATCTCCTCTTGGAGAATCCCGGAAAATTCCGTGTATTGATACGGAACCGCCACTTCCCGGGTAGTCCCACAGCCAATCAAACCTATAAGGAGCAGACCTATGCCCCTATAGCCCATGGTTTTTCGTACCCTCTGGGGAACAAAGCCCTCCCCTGCTTTGAGCCGTTACCGGCCCTAGGCCCGCTCGGTAAGCTCTTCCTTCTCTCGAATCTCAAAGAGCTTGCGGTCCAGTTCCGCGAGCTTCATCTGTTGCAGGGCCCATTTGTATTCCACGGGCAGCACCTTGACAAACCGGGGCCTAAAATCAACCCACCGCTCCAAGATACCCTTGGCATAGACCGAACCGGTCCAGTATACGTGTTTCATGATGGTATCCTTGACAAACCCCGCGTCTTCCTCGTTGTCCAGCCCGGATAGTTCCACCATGCCCCTGTTCAGGAAGAACTCGAAGTTTCCATCCCGGTCAAGGACATAGGCGATGCCGCCGGACATACCTGCCGCAAAATTCCTTCCCACCTTGCCAAGGACAATAAGCCTGCCGCCGGTCATATACTCAGCGCAATGATCCCCGGCCCCTTCCACCACCGCCACGGCCCCGGAATTCCGTACGCAGAACCGTTCCCCGGCCACCCCTGCGGCGTAAAGCTCCCCGGAGGTCGCGCCGTAGAGGACCGTATTCCCCACGATGATGTTCTCCTCGGTCTTGAAGGGGGAACCTGCCGGGGGAGCCACCACGATCCGGCCTCCTGAAAGCCCCTTCCCCAGGTAGTCGTTGGTATCTCCCGCCACCCGGAAGGTGATGCCCTTGGCAAGGAAGGCGCCGAAACTCTGCCCCGCAGACCCGGAAAAGTCCACCGTAACAAAGTTCTCAGGCAGACCCTGGCCGCCAAAACGTTTAGATACCTCGTAGGAAAGCATGGCCCCCACTGCCCGATCGGTGTTATGGATGGGGAATTGCAGGGCCGTGGGGATCTTCTTATCCAGGGCCACAAGGCATTGGTCGATGAGTTTACGGTCCAGGACCTCCTTAATCTGGTGGATCTGATCCTGGACGCAGTGGGTTTCCCGGCCTCCGGGAAGATCCTCCGGTCCTTCGGCTTTGTAGAGGAGCCGGGAAAGATCCACCGCCGCGGACTTGGGCTTGCCGCTGGGCCGCTGCCGTAACAGTTCCGGTCTGCCGATGAGTTCATCAAAACGCCGGAACCCCAGGGAAGCCATGATTTCCCGGGTCTCCTGGGCGATAAACCGGAAGTACTTGATCAGGTATTCGCTCTTACCGGAAAAACGCTCCCGTAAGGCCGGGTCTTGCGTGGCAATCCCCATAGGACAGGTGTTCTCGTGGCACTTGCGCATCATCACACAACCCAAGACAATGAGGGTCGCCGTACCAAAGCCGAACTCCTCAGCCCCGAGCATCCCGGCGATGACTATGTCCCGGCCGGTTTTGAGCTGGCCGTCGGTTTGCAGCCGCACCCGGCCCCGCAGCCCGTTGCGGACCAAGACCTGATGGGTTTCTGCAAGGCCGATTTCCCAGGGCAGCCCAGCGTGGCGTATGCTGCTCTGAGGGCTCGCCCCGGTTCCGCCGTCGTAGCCAGAAATAAGGATGTTGTCCGCATGGGCCTTGGCAACCCCGGCGGCCACGGTCCCTACCCCGCTTTCAGATACGAGCTTCACGCTTATCCGGGCGTGGGGATTGGCGTTTTTAAGGTCAAAGATAAGTTCCGCCAAGTCTTCTATAGAATAGATATCATGATGCGGAGGGGGACTTATGAGGGTAACCCCGGGGGTGGAATACCGGGTCTTGGCAATGAGGGCATCCACCTTATGCCCCGGCAACTGCCCCCCTTCCCCGGGTTTGGCTCCCTGGGCAATCTTGATTTGCAGTTCTTCCGCATTGGCCAGGTATTCACTGGTAACCCCGAAACGGCCTGAGGCGATCTGTTTGATGGCGCTCCTTCTCCAGGTTCCGTCTGCACGAACCGGGAAGCGCTCCGGGTTCTCTCCCCCTTCCCCGGAATTGGAACGGCCCTGGATGGAGTTCATGGCTATGGCAATGGTCTCATGGGCTTCCCGGGAGATGGAGCCAAAGGACATGGCCCCGGTGGTAAAGCGCTTCATAAGAGCTTCCGCGCTTTCCACCTCTTCCAGGGGAACCGGAGCCGGAGGACCCCCTTTGACCGTACCTACCGGCGCAAAGTCCAGAAGCCCCCGGATCACATGGGGGTTTTGGTTGAGGGCATTCACCGAAGCGGAAAACTGCCTGAACGTGGCAGCATCCCCGGTGCGGACCGCCCACTGCAACAGATGGATGGTTTCAGGGTTCCACCCATGTTTTTCCCCGTCTTTACGCCACCGGTACTGGCCTAGGCCGGTAAGAAGCCAGGGAACCGGATCTGATTCGCGTAAGGCATCCCCAGTCTTAGCGTGAGCTTCCCGGGCAGCCTGGTAGACCGCCACTACCTCGGCTTCCAATTCCGGGAATCCCGCCCCGCTGATCCGGCTCACCGTACCTCGGAAACATGTGGCGATAACCTCTTCTCCAAGGCCCACGGCCTCAAACACCTGGGCTCCCCGGTAAGAACGGAGGGTACTGGTTCCCATCTTGGACATGACCTTGAGCATGGCTTTTTGCAGTCCCTTGAGGTACTGTTTCCCTGCATGGGCGAAATCTCCCACCCGCTTATGATCAGGCCCCCGGCACATAGCCGCGATAGAGGCAAGCACGCCGTAGGGTACTACCAGATCCGCTCCATACCCAAAGAGCAGGGCAAAGTGCATGATCTCCCGAGGCTCTGCGGACTCGATGATAATGGAACCGCGCATCCGCAAGCCTTCCCGGATAAGCCCATGATGCACCGCTCCTGCCGCCAAGAGGGCAGGCACGGCACAGCGCCCTGCTTCGGGAATCAGGCTCGCCCGGTCAGAGAGGATCACCAAGGACACCCCTTCCCGGACCGCCCGGATTGCCTCCGCAACCAAACGATCCAGGGCGGGCTTAAGGGAGGGGACCCCAGGACGATCTCCGGTGAAGGAAGAAACGTAAAATGTGGCGTCCAAGGTCCGGGAACTAAACACTTCGGGCTTCAGGGCCTTGAGCCGCTCTAAGTCCTCTGGAGTGAGGATGGGATTGAGCACCTTGATCCTTCGGCAATGCGCCTCAGTCTCATCCAAAAGGTTCTCTTGGGGACCCACGAAACTCGTCAAGGTCATCACCAGGTCTTCCCGGATGGAATCAATCGGCGGGTTCGTTACTTGGGCGAAGACCTGTTTGAAATACCCATAGACCCGCTGGCTCTTGTCGGAAAAGACCGCAAGGGGGGTGTCGGTTCCCATGGAACTCGTAGGCTCCTGACCGGTCTCGATCATCGGGATAAGAAGCCGTTCCCGGTCTTCCCGGGTGTAAGCGGCGGAACGCTCCATGAACAGAGTCTGGCCGGGGGATACATCCCAGGAAGGTTCCGGCGCTTCCGCCTGGGCTAAGGTGAGGATCTGCTTGGTCCAGGCGGAATAGGGTTTTTTCTGGTACACCTCCCGTTTGGCCTCCTCATCAGGGATGATACGCCCCTCCTTGAGGTCTACAAGAAGCAGCTTCCCCGGAAGGAGCCGCCCTTTATAGGCCACTTCCCCAGGATCAAAGTCCTGCACGCCGGTTTCAGAAGCCATCACAATGAGATCATCCTTGGTAATGGTATACCGGGAAGGCCGAAGGCCATTTCTGTCGAGGGTTCCTCCCACGTACCGGCCGTCGCAGAACACCATCGAGGCGGGGCCATCCCAGGGTTCCATCATACAGGCGTGGTATTCATAAAAGTCCTTGAGCCCCTGGGAGATGGGGTTCTTCTGGTTCCAGGATTCGGGAATCAGCATCATCAGCGCATGGGGAAGGCTTCGGCCCGACATGACCAAGAGCTCCAGCACATTGTCAAAGCTGGCAGAATCGCTTTTGTCCGGTTCAATCACCGGCAATAGGTCCTGGAGATCCCGGCCAAACCGGGGATGGGAAAAGAGAGCCTCCCGGGCCTGCATCCAGAAGCGGTTTCCCTTAATCGTGTTAATTTCACCATTATGGGCCACCAGGCGGAACGGCTGGGCCAGGGGCCAGTTGGGAAAGGTATTGGTGGAAAACCGGGAATGCACCAGGGCTACCGCACTTTTCAAGGCTGCATCGTGGAGCTCCGGGTAATAGGCTTTAAGCTGGGTAGGCATGAGCATACCTTTATACACGATAATCCGGGAGGAAAGGGAGGGGAAGTACACTTTCCCCGAAGACGGGCTTTTATGCAGGGCCTCCTCGGCGGCCAGGGCTTTTTCCAGTTTTTTTCTAAAAAGATAGAGACTGAATTCCAGGCCGCTGATGTCCTGAGCATCCCCGCTGAGCTCCTGCTTCGGTGTCAGCACGAGCTGTTTCACCAGGGGCTCCCTGCTTCGGGCAATGGAACCAAGGACCTCCCGGGTAACCGGCACATCCCGCCAAAGAGGGGCGGTAAAGCCCGTACGTTCCGCGGTCTCGGCTATCATGTCCAGTATCTGAGAACCCGGTGATGCGGCGGTGCTTTCGGGGCCGGAAAAAAAAGCCAAGCCCGTACCGTAGGTTCCTGCCGGAGGAAGGGAGGGAATCACCTTTTTATAGTAATCATGGGGTATCTGTATAAGAACCCCGGAACCATCGCCGGTTTTGTTGTCCGCACTTTCCGCTCCCCGATGTTCCATCCGTTCCAAGACCTCTAGGCCCCGTTGTAGAATGCGGTGGGAAGCACGGCCCTTAATATCTGCGACGAATCCTATGCCGCAGGAATCATGCTCAGCTTCCTTTTGGTACAGGCCCTGGTTCGAAGATGAGGGGCGCTGGTCTCGCCCCTCCTCGTATTCACCCATGATCGACTCCTCTCATAACGAAACAATTACCATGTTTCGTTAGTATGCCATAAAAAGGGGGCTTTATGCAAGAACCGGTATAAATTTACAGGATACCCCTATACCGGACTTCCGGGAGCTTTCCTATGCCTTTGCCCGGGGTTTGGCAGAAAGGTTCCAGGATCAACCCCTGCTTCTCGATCTATGGACCCTTTTCCATGGGTTTATGGGAGCCGGCCGGGGCCGCTCTTTTCCACTTCTCTAAAGGCAGCCTCCAGGAAAGCATGGAGGAACAGCAATCCCTCTCTGGTGAGGGCAAGGGGTTCCGATTCCAGCAGTCCCCGCTTACGCCAGCGGGCGATGGTGTGGGGAATACAGGTTTCCATAGCACGTCCAAAGCGCCGGTGAAATAAACCTGCATCCGGTCCCTTACGATACCGGAAACCCATGAGGAAGGTCTCTTTCATGAGGGTGAGCCGATCCAGGTCTTCTATGGACACGCCCGTCCCTGCCGCCTCCCTGGGGAGCAGCGCTCCCGTGCTCCCGGCTATATACGCATCCACATCAGGGTTCACCGTAAAACGCCGACCTTTTATGGAAGGGGCCTCCGCATCATCAATGATGGTACCCGAGGCTCCAGGTCCAAGACCAAGCCAGTTTTCCATGCGCCAATACCGGATATTATGCAGGGCCTCCATACCGGGACGGGAAAAATTGGAAACCTCGTATTGTCCATAGCCCTGCCGCTCCAAGGTATCCCGGCCTGCAATCCACAGGGCATCAGCCCTATCCGGATCAGGAAGCCCGGTTCCCTTGAGCATGGCTTGGGAGGCCAAGGGAGTTCCTGGTTCCAGGGTCAAGGCATAGAGCGAAACATGGCCCGGTTCATAGGCGAGCAGCCGCTCAATATCCTTGAGGAGGATCCCTTCATCCTGCAAGGGAAGGCCGGTCATGAGATCCCCGGAAAACCCGGGTCCGAATATATCCCGGGCCAGGCGGAGCCGTTCCTGCAACAGAGCGCCATCCCCTACCCGATGCACTGCTCTCCGGGAAGGCTCATAAAACGTCTGGATCCCCAAACTCAGCCGGGTAACGCCCTGGTCCCGGCAGGTTTTGAGAAACGCCTCTCCTGCGGATTCGGGATTCGCCTCGACGGTAATTTCCCCGGGGCCCTGGAGCCCCTGATTCCAGAGCTTCCCCAGTCCTGAGAGTAAGCGCCCTATACCAGCGGCTCCCAGTATGGAGGGCGTTCCTCCGCCGATATACACCGTGGGAATATGGATGAGGCCGAACTCCTGGATACGGATTTTTGCTTCTTTAAGGAGGGCCTCAGGATAGGCATCCAGCCGGCGGTCATGGGGCATAACCGGAACCGAATAAAAATCGCAGTAATCACAGGCCCCTGCACAAAAGGGAACGTGGATATACAGGGAAGCGGTGTTCCCCCCGTTACGGTCTGCCAAACCGGGTCAAGGGCCAATACCGGAACAGGACCTTCCCGGTGATGCTGCCCACGGGCACCGGCCCCCAGGTCCGGGAATCATTGGTATTGCTGCGGTCGTCTGAGAGGACGAAACATTCATCCTCCCCTAAGACCAGGGTTTCCCGGTTTCCTGAAAAGGGAATTGAGGCGTCCCACAGGGCGGGAACCTGGGGGATGGTAACATCATAGGTCTTGTCGGATAATTCAAACTCCGTAAAGGTGTAGGACTCCCCCTGGGGCTTGATCCGCAGCACATAATTGGTCATGGTAATCTCGTCTCCTGGAAGCCCGATGACCCGCTTAATGTAACAGGGTTCTCTCCGAAGAAACCCTATCCGCTGAGCCGTAAAGAAGCGGATCCCTCCGTCAAGGATCTGATCCACGAGGCTTCGGGGGGTATCAAACGCGGGGTCTACGAGAACCACATTACCCCGGCGGAACGGCAGGGAGCGATTCAGCCATTCCTGGGGAATTAAGGAATACACCACATAAGAAGAGACGATGAGCCGGTCTCCTATGCGGAGTTCCGGCTGCATGGCATCATTTTCCAGAACCCGGGTAGAAAAAACCAGGGTCGTCAAGGCGATATACCCGATATAAAAGATGAAAAACCCTAAAACCACCCACCGGAAATAGTGGCGTTTCTTTTTTTGATCCACATAGGAAGAAGCGTATCGGCGCTTACGAAAAAACATGCACATTCCCCCACTGAAGCTAACGAATCAGACCTATCCGTCCTATAGGCCAATAAATGATAGAACCTTTACCCAGCACCTGGGCCTCCCTTATGGGACCGAAAGAACGGCCGTCCCGGGAATTATCCCGGTTATCTCCTAAGGGAAGGAGCCTGCCTTCAGGGATATACCAGCCTTGGGTATGCCGGGAGAGGCGCACCCTATACCGCGGGTCCTGGGGATAGGCCCCCCGGATTACCTCAAGACCCGCTTTATCCCGGGCCCGATCATCGGGATACCGCAGTTCATTGACGGAAGTCGCGATATTCATGAGGCGGGGAGGAGGATTGAGGTGTAATTCCATATACGCCATTGCCTTTCCCTCGGCTTCCAAGGCCGGATAAGCCCCTTCCTCTATGAGACGGCTGATGCGGTGGTTGAACTGCCGCCGGGCATTGAATTCCCGTTCCTCAGTCCACCGGGTCTCTCCGGCAAAACGGATCCGAAATTCCCCGCGGTGGAGCACGAACTGATCCCCCCCCCAGCCGACCCCCCGTTTTATCAGGAAATGGGCCTTGGGCTCTCCGGATTCGTCCCGATCAATATTAACCAGGGAAATGGTCAGCATATAGATGATACGCTGGGCTATGTCAAAGGCCGGACCCCGGGACAGGTACGAAGGATTCTCAAATATGATGATATCATTCCGCTTGGGACTAATGGGACTCGGCACTTTGGCCATCCCCGGAAGCAGTTCAGGGCCGAATATGATCTTATTGACAAAGATCCGGTCTCCGATGAGCAAGGTATCAATCATGGAACCGGAGGGGATCTCGTAGGCCTGAAAGAGGTACTGGTTAATAAGGAGCACCACCCCCACGGCCCATATAAAGGCTTCAAGCCAATCCAGAATCGGATTCTTGGCTTTTTGCTTTTCTTTTTTGATTCGCCGGATTCGTTTCCGGTAACTGAGGTACCCTTCGGTAAGCCCTTGAAGGCGATCGAGCAAACTGGTTTTGTTCATAGCATCCATTTTTTTCTATCTTTCACTGCTACGCTTTATCATACGATTTTTCCGCATCATGCAAAACCCTATCACGAAATACCGTCGTTGACAAGGGCAGATGAGCCCCCTATAATGCGGTATGGCAAAAACGGAAAAAATAGGGGTAAAAGAAAAGTCCCCTCTGGAGAGGGTTCCTGAAGATACGGTACATTTACCGGTGCTCCTGGGTATCAGGCCCGGCGTATATTTAGCCTTGTTCTATTCCCTTATCCTGCTTACGATCCTCTTTTTATTGTTTCTGTATCCTGGGCTTTCTAAGCCCGGCAGCGTCCTCGTCCTGAGTTCTGAACCCTTGGGGGCCGCGGTCCGGGTGGACGGGGTCTATAGGGGAACCACCCCGTGCGAAATTGCCGTCTCCCGGGGAACCCATCCGATTGAAATGACCCTTCCGGGGTTTTCGGCGTATCATCAAGACATGGAAATTCCGGGGCGCCTGGTGGGTTCCTTGTTTTTCCCCCGGAAAGAACACCTAAGGGGAACCCTGGAGGAGATGGGCCCCGGTGCGGCCTTGCGGGCCGGAGCGGTGGATTATGGGGCCTGGTCTTTTACCGGGGAACCCACGGCAAGCTACCAGGTTCCCCAAAGCCTCTCGGAGGGGGCCTATCGTTCAGGCCCAGGGGACGCGGACAGGGCAAGCTATGAAATCACGAACAAGCTCCTTCGCAGCTCCGCCCGGTTTACCTCGACCAAGGCAGGGCTGCGGGACCTCATCCGGGCAAAATACACCCTGGATAACGGGGGGCTATCGGCTTCACCCCTGAGCCTGCTTCATTCTATAGAAGCTATAGGAGCCTATCTTGGGGAGACCCCAGGAAGCGGGCTCTGGCTTAAGACGGTACTCCCTGGGGAGATGGCCTCGATCCTGCAGGCCCATCCCTGGTATACCAAACAGGCCCGGCAAGGTGCGGCTTTGAGTCCGGGGACCCGGTTTCAGGGGCCTGTCCCGCAAGGGTCTTTGAACCTGGGGTCTCTCCTGTTCAGGGAGCTTCCATCGGGAACCGTGGTTCCAGGAGAGGGGATTTTTCCCCGGGAAGTCCCTGTAGAGGGTTTCCATATTGCCGAGACCGAAGTGTCCCTTGCATCCTGGGAGGCCTTTCTTGAGGCCCGGCCTGCATGGCGGACAGAAAATACCCCTGCGCTGATGGAGCAGGGGCTGGTTACGGAGGACTACCTCCTCTCCCTGGATCACCCCGCCTCAGAGAGCCCCGGGCCCTCCTCGGTACCGGGGATTTCCTGGTATGCCGCCGAGGCCTATTGCCAATGGCTCACGGGCTTGCTGCCTCCGGCCTGGGCAGGGTATGAAGTCCGGCTTCCCACCGAATGGGAATGGGAATACGCGGCCTGGGGTGCGCAGGAGGCGGGGCTTACCGATATGATCGGGGGCCACTGGGAATGGTGCAGGGATCCCTACGTCCCCTTTCCCTTTCTCTCGGAGGATACGGAAACCGCGGAGGAGATCGGTTCCCCGGAACGGGTTCTTCGGGGCGGGGCCTGGATAAATCCGGGGGATTCCGTGGATCCCGGAACCCGGGCTTCCCTTCCCCCGGATTTCTGTTCCGCCTTTGTTTCTTTCCGGCCGATCCTTGTCCCTAAATCAGGGCTTTCCCCAAGGGAGCCTACCCGTGAGTGAGGGGATCAAGATCATTGCCGTAAACCGCAAGGCCCGGCATGATTATGCGGTGGACGACAGCTATGAATGCGGCATAGAGCTTTTAGGAACCGAGGTAAAATCCTTTCGGGATGGGAAAATCTCCTTTCCCGACGCCTGGGCAGAGGTGATCCGGGGAGAGGTATGGCTCCGTTCCCTGAAGATTGCGGAGAATCCCTTTTCTTCGATATTCAACCACGACCCGGACCGGAAGAAGCGGCTGCTCCTTCACCGGCAAGAGATCAAACGGATCAGCCGCAAGGTCAATGAAAAAGGGTACACCCTTATTCCCCTGTCCTTTTATTTCAAGCATGGCAGGGTTAAGGTGGAATTGGGCCTCTGTAAGGGGAAAAAGGCCTATGATAAGCGGGCGGACATCCGGGAACGGGATGTGAAGCGGGATATGGCCCGGGAATTCCGCCGCGGCCTCCACTAAGCCGGATTTCCGGGTTTTCTCATCATTTTCTGAAGTATCCTCTTAATGCTCC
>JAITRH010000184.1 GCA_031288495.1 Treponema sp.
TTGCCGTCATTTTTTCAGTGCTGCCAGGCTGCGCCAGTGCCGCAACAGGAGGCGATCAGCCCGGCCCCGCCGCAGACGTTCAGCCCGACCCGGCGGCGGCCGATCAGTTGGCGGCGCAATTAGCCGCAGACCTGGGCAAAGCGGCGAGCGGCGACACGGTAACGCTCTCAGGCGGCGTACGGCTCCAAACCGCCCTTACCGTACCGGTAGGCGTTACGCTTGAGATTACAGGAGACGGAGGGCTATGGCTGGAAGACGGTGTGATACTGACCGTGAACGGCACGGTTACCTCGTCGGTTAATTCGAGAATCGGTATAACTGACAGCGCCCGTTCCGCGACCATCAACGGGAGCGGGACAATTAAACTCTTGAGCAGGGGTAATCTGCTGGCAATCCACGGAGCGAACAAAAAACTCACCCTTGACGGCGTAACGTTGGTTGGCTTGCCGGACAACGATTCTCAGCTGGTATGGATAGGCGAAGGCGGCGAACTTGTCCTGAAAAGTGGCGCGATAACAGGTAACACCTCGACGAGCGGATGGACGGGCGGTGTGTATATAGGTGAAAAATCAACATTCACCATGGAAGGCGGCACGATTACGGGCAACGCCTCAGGAAACGCCGCAGTGTGGGTGGCGGAAAGCTCAACCTTCACCATGAAAAGTGGCGAGATTTCGGGCAACAAGTGCCGCGGCGTATTTGTGCTTGGAGCAACAGCAACCTTCATCATGGAAGGGGGCGAGATTTCGGGCAACCCCGGAAACGCCAACTGCGGACAAGGCGTGGCTGTCAATAAAGGCACATTTATCATGAAAGGCGGTGTGATTCATGGCAATGCCAAAACAAGCAGAGAAGGCGGTGGTGTGTTTGTCACTGGAGATGGCTATTTTGAGATGATCGGCGGCAGAATACAGGGCAGCAGAGACAGCGATGGCTTTACCGGGAACATCGACAATGAAAGGAAGGCTGCGGCGTTACACCTTAATATGAGCAGAAGTAAGTGGGGCACAGGCGGTACATATACCATAGGCGGCGTGTCCCAGCTAGGCGGCAGCGAAATTGTAGCACACAGTAGTGGCACGAACGACACGCTGATTGCAACGCCGGGAAAGTAGCTATGACAGGCGGCTCCGCCGCCTTTTTTATTTATATGGAGTAAAACACTTGTCGGGAAATTATATAAAAAATAATTGATCCCGTATATTTCCCTAAAAAGTCCCTATGTTTTTCCCAAGAGAACCGCAACTCTCGTTTAAGACTCCCGCATCTCTCGGCGGAGAGTACCGTACCTCGTAACAAAATCTCTTGACCTTTTTTGTATCGTATGCTATCCTAAAGGCAAATTTTATCGGAAAGGAGGAATATATGGCAGTTTGGCTCAGGAAAATTCAGAAGAAAAATCCGCAGGATTTAACCAAGTCAAAATGGTATTTGACGCAGGAAAAATCGGGAAACGTGGGGATCAAGGACATTGCAAAGGAAATTGAGGGACGGTCGGCCCTTTCTCTGGGGGACGTGCAGAGCGTTCTCTCCAATTTGGTAGAGGTTTTGCCTGTTTTCCTCAAACTGGGGCAGTCGGTGAACCTTGAAGGGTTTGGTTCGTTCCGCGTTTCGGTTTCCAGTGAAGGGACGGCAACCCCGGAAGAACTGAATGCCCGGCACATAAAAGGTGTAAAGTTGTTGTTTTTGCCGTCCGCCGACCTTAAACGCAATCTTGAAGGCATTTCTTTTGAAGTACCGGGAGAAACATCAGAAGCGCCAACGGCCTAATGGTTTAAAGAAAACAGTAATGATGTTTTATATATAAATAAAATTACGGTGTTAATTAATTAAAAACAGTATCCCACGCCGTCCTTGGTGCAGGATGGCTGGATGGTTTGAGCAAAAAAACAGCACCTAACAGGTCTGATATGCCCAGACCCGCTTTGCGGGTCTGGGGTTCCGTCTCGCTAGGCCGGCTAGGCCTCCCAGGATCAACTCCACCCACATTTTTGCAAGCCCCGGCTGCGTTCCTGTTTCCCCTCCCTCCCTTTGGTTCCTGTATTCCCTAACATCCGGGTGCATGGGCGGATTCTTTACTCCCCCTTCTCTTCCCGGAATCCAGCCTGTTTTACCCCAGTCCTCGGTTTACCCCTTGGTTATGTTCCCCTGGGCAAGCGGTTCTTTTTGAAGCAGCCTCTCTTGTATAAAACACACCTCTACGGGAAACTCGGAGATTTTCTGTGTTAGCCTAAGGATGCTATATATCCCCGCCAAAACAGAGGGCGTCCATTTTTTTATCCCACCCTTCTGTGGGAACCTCAGGAACGATCTGGGCTCTCATACATATACCTAAAGTGGCATAGGATAAACCCTGTTTGTCCAGGGATGCGAAAAAACGGTCGTAATAGCCTCTTCCGTGGCCCATCCGGTCCCCTTCTTTGGTAAAGGCCACTCCCGGTACGATGATCAGGGCTGGAAAATCCTGGGGTTTCAACAAATCCTCCGGCTTATCCGTTTGAGGCTCCCGAATGTCAAAAGCCCCATAATGCCAAGGCCCGGATAGGTCATAGGTACGAAAGAAATGGAGATCCTCACCGGCAACCTTGGGGACAAAAATCCTTTTTTTATCCAAGAATGCCTTCTCCAATAGGGGTTCCGTATCAATTTCAAGGTTCATCGAAAGGTAGAACAATATGGTTTCGTATTGTGCCCAGAGGGGCAGACTTCGTATGCGGGAAGCAGCCTGTAGGCCTTCTTCATGGAATCTCTCCGGGGGAAGGGATGTAAGACGCTGTTTCATCTCTTTCCGTAAAGCGGCTTTGGTAACCATGGTATAACCTCTTAATGAGACAAATTTGAGCGAGTCATGCAGCATGGTTGAGATGCCCTGGAAAAGCTTTCTTCTATAAACCCTATAAAAACCGCTTCCTGCTTCTCCAAACTCCCCAAAGCGCTCTAGGGGTAATGCCCCGCTCGTACAAGGACTATACCTCGGCGGCAGGTTTATTGCAATAGACCCCGCAGAAGCCCCGCAGGATTACCCATGCCACCGGCTTAGCCATTTTTGTCCCCCGATTACCCCGGTTAAAAGGGGTTCAGAGCGAAAAACCGGGGTAATCGGGGGACCGGAACGCTTTTGTTTTCCCCCTGCGTAAGGGGGCCCCTGGGAGGATTACCGGTACCAATTATCCAAACAAGCGCTCGAGCAGTTCCGCCAATCCATCCTCGGTATTGGGCCCGAATTGAATATCCGCAGCCCTCAGGACCGATTCCTTGGCATTGGCCGGAGCCGCCGCATAGCTTGCGGCGGCAAACAGGGGAAGGTCGTTCTCCTCATCCCCAAAGGCCATAACCGGGGCGTCTTGAAGCCCCCGGTATGCCAGGGCGCAGCGGAGGCCCATGCCTTTGGAAACCCCTGCATCCATAACCTCCAGAAAGGTTTGTGATGTTCGTGCTACATAGATGCGCTCACCGAAACGTTCCCCTAATTGAGACCGGATACCCTCATGGAACCAAGGGTCTGAGATAAACATACCTTTAACACAGCCTTCAAGACCGGGCCGGGCCAGGGCTTGTTTCAGGTCTCCCATCATCGCTTGTATGCCGGTATGGTTATGGTACATCTCCCTTTCTTTTGTTTGGTGTTCCGCCATGAGTATACCCCGGGGGTGTTCCGGGGTCCCCGGAAAATACACCTGATAATAAAGGCCCCTAGTCCGGGACAGGTCCACGCAGTAATCAACCACCTCACGGCTCATGAGGGTGGCCTTTACCATCCTTTCGGAGGGCATATCCACTACTTCGGCGCCGTTGAAATACACCATAGGCCCCGCTGCGCCAATGGCCAGCCGGTACTGTTCTGCGGCGTCTATAGAACGGCCGGTACAAATGATCACCTGGATACCCCGGTGAAGACAGGTCTTGAGGGCGCGAACCGTACGGTCGCTCAAAGAACCGTTACGTCCGAGACAGGTACCATCTAAATCCAGGGCCAAGGCTTTGATTGTTGCCGGGTCCAGCCCCTGGGGCTTATAACTGCTTTGCATAAAACCAGTATAGAACCCTATTGATCCTGTTCCAATAGACCGGGAAGAAAGACCCATAAATTCCCGCGGATTCCTCCTGTTTTTGATTCGACCCGGCCTGGGGGCCTAGCTGTATACTAGGTGAATAGGTGGAATCGTCCCAGGGTCAACAAGGTAAGGAATTTTGTCCACCGATTACCCCGATTGCAGGCTAAAGCCCCAAACCGATGAAGCGGATTTTTGGGACGAAAAGCGGTGTAATCCGGTTAATCTTGTGTGATCGCGGACCTCCGGTCCGGCGGACCTTTGGTCCGAGGGGACCTCTTTTATTTTCTAGCCCCTTAAGGTGTTGATAGTGGCATTAATTCGGCTCTGAGGGGAATTAGTGGGGCTCCGAGCAGAACGGGTTCTGCCCGGAAAGGAACCATCGGGACTCTGAGCAGAACGAGTTCTGCCCGGAAAGGAACCATCGGGACTCCGAGCGAAACGAGTTCTGCCCGGAAGGGAACCATTGGGACTCTGAGTAGAACCGATTCTACCCGGAAAGGAACCATTGGGACTCAGAGCAGAACCGGTTCTACCCGGAAAGGAACCATTGGGACTCTGAGTAGAACCGGTTCTGCCCGGAAAGGAACCATTGGGACTCTGAGCAGAACCGGTTCTACCCGGAAGGGAACCATCGGGACTCTGAACAGAACCGGTTCTACCCGGAAAGGAACCATTGAGGCTCTGAGCAGAACGAGTTCTACTCGGAAGGGAACCATCGGGACTCTGAGTAGGATTAATTCACTTCAGAGACGAATTACCGGAGTTCGGAGGCGGGAATGGAGGGCTTATGAAGCTCTAGTCCTGGGGTATACCGGGATCACCTGATTTTGCGGGTCAAGGGTAGCCCATGAGAACTGCGGTCTCAAACCCGGATAATTTTCTATGCCTTTATCCTGGCTATGGTATGAGGGCGCTGGATTGCGCTTCCGAGGAGGCTGATTCCCTCCTAATCCCTTTGCGTTGCCCGTGGCTTTACCCCTTCTCATAGGGGGAGATCGCCGCCCTACCAGTACCCCTATGAACCCGGTATAGGGTGTTTGACAGAATACCCGGATCCCCGTACAGTAAGGCATGGCCCAGAGCAACGGTTTTTTCATTCCCCTGGTCATTACCCTATCCGGTATTCTCGGAGGGCTTATCCTTTTCCGGTTCAAAATGCCCCTTCTTACCCCTGCTCCTCCGGTGCAGGCCGATTCTCTAGGAGGAACGGTTCCCCAAGCGCCGCCGGAAAGCCCGCCGGATGCCGTATCCGCTTCCACCCTGGAGATGCCTCCTTTGGCCCGTATAAAAAGCGGCAATAATCCCCTGTGGCTTGAGTTGGGAACCGACGGAGCCGGTCCTGAAGGACCCCTATGGATCCCTTCTCCTGCTGAAGCCTCCCTTAAACCCTTTACCCCCTGGCCTTTGGCGCACTTTATCACGGGGATGGCGCTCCAGGATGACCGGCTTATCCTCGCGGTCAACCGGGAGGGTTTTCTTATCTTCCTCCCTGAACAAGGGAGTATGGGCCTGTACCGCATAGCGGATGCCCCCTATTGGGGAAACTACACCGTAGACTCCCTCTTTGTATTCGATGGTACGCCGGCGGTTCTCCTCTATCGGAATGATTTTTTTGTTGAACCTGCTGCGGCCCCTCCGGATCCCCAGGTGCTGGTTCCGGTAAAAGGGAGTACCCGGCCCATGGGAAGAGCCGTTCCTGCCTTTGGAGCATTTCCGCCTTCTGATGGGTGGGAGGTGGAAAGCCTCAGACAGGGGCAAGACGGGTATTGGTATTACCGGGGGATTCAGCGGTCTGCCGCACACGTCCAGAGCGTCTATATGCGCAGTTCCGATCTGACCCTTCCGGGGGAAGGGGTATCGGTTGCGGCTTTTAGAAATTCCGCGCTTCCTGAACCTCTGGACCATGCCCCGCCGGTATTACGCCTGGTCTTGGATGCGGTCTTTGACGGGAACCGCCGAGATCGGGGATATGTGGCCGCCATTATTTCCCCGGACTTCCCCTATCCCCGGCATTTTGCCCGGGATACCTCCCTTGCGGATAACCGGGAACAGGTAGTTGCGTTAGCAGGGTATTATATCCATACCGCTACCGGCCCCAAGGCCTTGGTAATACTCCCCGACGGCAGGGGTATGGCGGGAGACAGCAACGCTCTTGCGGCAGGTAAGGCCAGGGCTTTCTCCTGTCCGCCCTTGCCCACGGGGTTTGTCTATACGGGAATTGGCCCTTCGGGGGATGCCCTCATCGCGGCCTGGGAAGAACAGCAGGGCTGGAATATAGGGTCCGCAGGACTGATGATCCTCCGCCGGGATGATCCCTAAGCCGGAAACAGTGCCAGGCGCTTGAAAGGGCTTGTACCCTCTAATCCTGCTGAGGTACCCCGCTTTGATAATCCTCTAGGCCGGTTTTTACCTCTCGGAGGGTAATTAGGGAGCCGGACCAGGTCCCCGCTGTAAGAGGATATGCAAAAACAGCCTTCCTCTCAGTTATAGATACCTTTAGGGGCGTTCCCAAAACTGAAGTTTAGGAACGCCCCTTTATACGTACCCTGATCCTGCCCGGTTTGCCCTGCTTAATGCGCTCTTTTTACCGATCAATTTTAAATTTCGATACTTCCCTCAGGAGGACCGCAATGTTTTCCTTGTTCTCCCCGCTGATGGTATTTACCTGGTTTACGGTCTCGTTGATCTGATTCGCTCCACCAGCCATCTCGTTCATGCCGTTACTTATCTCATAGGTTACCCGTTCCAGGTTTTTACTCTCTTCTATTATCTGCCGGCTCCCCTCAAGCATCTCCTCAGACTCGTCCTGGACCATACGGGTAACCTCGTTCAATTGGCCAATAGCCTCCAGAATCTGCTTGCTCCCCACGCTCTGTTCCTCCATGGCGTTTCGGATGTGCTCTTCCTGGGTCGATACGGTCCGTATCCCGCTGTCTATGGCTTCAAATTTGTTAAGAACGCTGGTAGTGGATCGGGTAATTTTGTCGATAGACTCTTTGATTCTTTTGAGTACCGCGGAAATGGTCTTGGAGTGTTCCCCGGAATTCTCCGCCAGTTTGCGGATCTCGTCAGCTACCACCGCAAAGCCCTTCCCCGCTTCCCCGGCGTGGGCCGCCTCAATCGCCGCATTCATGGATAAGAGATTGGTTTGGCTCGCGATATTTTCCATCACCGCGTTGATCTCCAAAAGTCCTTCGGACTCTCGGGCGATCTGCTGAATGTCCGTGGCCACTTCCTGAAGCCCTGAACGTCCCACCGAAGAGGCATCCATCAATCCTTTGACATTATCGGCGTTTTTCACCAGGGTTCGGGTAACCGACTGGATATTGGCAAGCATTTCTTCCACCGCTGAGGAGGACTGGGACACGCTGGCGCTCTGATGATCCACATGGTCCTTGAGCTTACCGATATTGCCGGTGATCTGCTCCATGGCGGCCTTGGTTTCGGTAACGCTGGCCGATTGATTTATAACCCGCCCCTTAATACTTTGGATATTGGCGGTGATCTCGTTGACCGCCGCAGCGGTTTTGTTCATATTACCGGCAAGTTCGTTCCCTACCTCGAAGAGGGCTTCGGCCTGTTTCTGAATGACAAACACCAGGTTCCGGATCTTTTCCAAAGTAGCGTTAAAGTACCGGGCCATGTCGCCGATTTCATCCTTGGAATTGATGTCCACGGTTTTGGTGAGGTCTCCTTCGCCTTCGGATATATCCTTGAGGGTGAGGGCCACCCTGACAATAGGCTTGGTAATGGTTCCAGAAACGATGAAGATGATGGCCGCAGCGATAACCGTCGCAATGAGCCCCAGCATGATGGTAAAGTAGGTTAAGGCATTGACATCCTCAAGGACGATCTGCCTATCCGTACCCAGCATCAAGGACCAGACCGTACCGGTTTCACCGATGGTAAAGGGATAAAGGATGATTTGCAAATTTTTCTTAAGGATTGCCGAATATACCGAGAACTGTTGTTTTTTTCCATACCGTACCGCCTCCTCAGCGAGGGGGGTGTTCGTACCATATAACGTCCGTTGTGCGTCCCCGAGGAGTTTACCCACATGCTCGGTGCTATAACTGGCAATAACCGTACTGTTATTGGAATAAATCGTCATGGCGGTGATATCAGCGATGGTTTCGTCTTGGACGAGACGGTCCACCACCGGCTGGGTAAAACCGCTATTGATATTTACCCCCACCAGGCCTACCACCTCATGGGTCTTGCGGTGAATAACCGGTACGGTAACCCTGACGATATAGGCATTCTTGCCCGCTACTATCTGGGGTACCGGATCGTATATCGTCGCGTTGCGCGCGTTTTTTCCAGAGAGGTTACCCATGACCGTCTCTACGTCATCATAGGTAATGTGTTCCACTTCCCCGGAACGCCGGGTATACCAGGAGGCCCACTGGCCCGTTGGGGTATTGCCCACAAGTCCCGCAAAATCGGCGTCCATACCAGGATCGATGGTATTGGGATTAAAGACCACAAAAAGGCCGATGAGCCGCTCTTCGGAACGCAAGATCGATTCCATAAACTGATCAAAACGGTTACGCTGACGGCCCACATCGGTAGCATCAAAATCCGCCAGGGCATCCGCCAGAGTATAGGCGATACGCAGATATGTTTCATAGTGCATCTGAATGACCCGGGCCTGTTCCGCAGCAAGCCGCTCCTGACTTTCCATAGCGATAGCCATCTGCATGGAAGAGGCATGGATCAGCAAAATCGCGGATATGGTCGCCACTATGACGGTCAAAATCGAAATAACAATGATACATAAACGATATTTTAGTTTCATATAATAATATCCCTCGCCTAAATACTATGGACAACCTTTTTCAAAATCACACCTTCATAAAGAGGATTGTAGCCATAACTCTGATTGGGGTATAAAATACGGCACCTTGCTTCAGCATACGGTAGAAGCAGAAAGAATCACATACACATCACTGTAATGACAAGACATACAAAAAATTAGTACATCTTTACATACAAAGGAATTATCCATCCTTATCAAAATACGGTGCTTTTCTATAATAATCCAAGACAGCCCCAATTATGTACCAAAACCGTTTACTTTATACTATATTAATAACCATAATATTATTTTTTAGTTTTTGTCAATAGCGGGATCATTTTACCCTTTTGCGGGGCTTTTCAAAACGCAATAGTCCCCTGAGGTATAACTGGTTATTTTTGAAGGCTCTAGACTAATCCTGATATGCTATTGCCAAACCCAAGTCGCTTGGTTAATCTGCAGCTAAGGAGATTGGGCAATAAACGGAGGAACGGCGAGCCTGAAAAGGAATCCCCTGCATAGTGAGCTAAATCTACTGGTTCTGTAGATCCAATCCTTCAAGATAGAATGCATAAAATCTATGGTCTTCCCTCATTCCTTTGATTATCGTTTTTCACAATACCAGAGCGTAAAAAATCTCGCCTGCCGGTTTCTTGCTATACCCTGGACATACAGTTTCTATCCCTATAAGAGCAACCTGGAGCCGCGTATATGAGGGTCCGGCCCGTAAATCCTGCAGGAAGTTTTCTATGGGCTTATCCTGAAACAGCTGCCCTTTGTCCTTGCTTTTTTCTTAGGTCTTTACTACGGTACAATTCTGGTAATGAAGGCAATGACCGAGGTGATAGCTGTGCTTTCACAGGAGCATTTTGTCCTCTCCTGGTCATGATTGGTATGAAGGAGGATATTTTTTAATCCCTTCCATTCTAAAAAGAAAAGGACGGTCCTCATGCAGGAAAGATTATACCATCGGCTTGATTCCCCCCAGGCCGCTTCCCTCTTGGCATCCCTCTACGGTCAAGGAGCACTTGAATCATCCCGGTATCGTTATAAATCCCTGATTACGGGGCTCTGTGCCTTAGTCTCCCAAGAAGTCCCGGAACAAGCCGGGGAAAAGGCCAGCCCCTTCCGCTTTTTTACTGCTCCAGGCCGTACAGAGCTCGGCGGAAACCATACGGATCACAATCATGGTAAGATTCTGGCCGCTTCTATTCAATTGGATGTGGTTGCCCTTGTCTTACCCCGGGCAGATAAACAGGTGCTTTTTCGTTCTACCGGGTACCCGGATGTACGGATCGACCTTTCGGACCTCAGTCCTCGGTCTTCCGAGCAGGGAAGTACCGAAGCGCTGCTTCGAGGAGTCGCCGGGGAATTGGCCGCTCAAGGGCTTCCCCTTGGAGGCTTTACCGCATATGCGGATTCCACGGTGTTTGCCGGTTCAGGCCTTTCCTCTTCCGCAGCGATAGAAGTCCTTTTTGGGACGATTTTTGATCATCTCTATGGGGAGGGAAACCGTTCTGCCCTGGAGCTTGCCAAGATTGGGCAGAAAGCGGAAAATATCTATTTCGGGAAACCTTCCGGCCTCATGGATCAAACCGCCTGTGCCTACGGGGGCGGGGTGCTTATCGACTTTGAGCATGAACAGGATCCGCAGGTTCAACCGATCCATCTGGATATGGAATCTTTAGGTTTATGTCTTTGTGTGGTACATACCCGAGGAAACCACGCAGACCTCACCCCAGAGTATGCCGCAATCCCCCAAGAAATGCAGGCGGTGGCCCGGTTTTTCGGTAAATCCGTGCTTCGGGAATTGACGGGGGAGACCCTTTTGGCGCATACGGAAGCCATACGGAAGACCTTAGGAGATCGGCCCTTCTTACGGGCTTTGCATTTCTTCGAGGAAAATCGGCGGGTGGAGGCTATGCAAGAAGTTCTGGAAAGGGCCAAGACCCGTTCCGGTACCGCCCGATCAGCGGCCCTTATGCGTTACCTGCGCCTGGTTAACGAATCCGGAGATTCCTCGTGGAAACTACTGCAAAATCTCTATGTTCCTCACAACCCCCGCGATCAGGGACTGCCCCTGGCCCTGGCTTTGACCCGCTCCTTTTTTGAAACCCCGGGAAAAACCAAGTTCTGGGCCTGCCGGGTTCATGGCGGCGGGTTTGCCGGAACTATCCAGGCTTATATACCGCTAGAGTACCTGGATGCTTATAAAACCCTTATGGAATCGGTTTTCGGCCCTGGGGCGCTTACCCCTCTGAAAATCCGGTCGAGGGGAGCGGTGGAGTTGGTGTTTTAAGTAAATATATGGTAGAGGTTTTTAAAAATCTGATCTGTTGTAAAATTTTTCATAGTAATTTTTGAATATATTCCGTATATTTTTTTATACATATCTTTAGTTATCGGAAGGGGGTACCCAAAATCCTTTAGACCAGTAATTTTTTATACTATGCGCCGGATCCAAAACTCGGTTGGGCCTACCTATGGTCCTATCAAACTGGCTCTCCAAAAGCGGCTTACAGGCTGTTTTTATCTCTAAGGCTCAGGAGGTTATTTTAAAATGGGACAGTATACCATATCCGCTTTATATTTTTTCAGTATCTTTAATCAAGATAGTATATCTTGTTTATACCTTACTCAGGAAGGCAGGATGTAGTCCTGGTATAGAATTTGCTGATAAAAAAACAATGAAGGCAGTACCTATACTAAAAGACGACGTGCTTATACTTCGACGATCCGGGATGATTCCCGGAATCCTCGAACTCAGAGAGCTTAAAACGGAAGTTATCAGAAAATGTATCCATTTTCTCATAGCCCTTAGTCCCAGTATGGCTGCGATAAGTCGGCCCTTTACGATGATCCTCCTTATGATGGGTACCTTGGTGTATACCTATATGGAAATCGCTCGCCTTTCTGGAGTAGAGATCCCCCTCATTTCTTCCTTGACGCATATGGCTTCCCGTACACGAGATAGGGGTCATTTTGTCCTTGGGCCAGTTACCTTGGGAATCGGTTCTTCCCTGGCCTTGCTTTTATACCCGGATCCCGCCGCTTCCATGGGGATTTATGCTTTAGCCTTTGGAGACGGATTCGCTAGTTTAGTGGGGAAAATGTTCGGACGCACTCGTCCTGCCTTTCTCTTAGGGAAGAGCATAGAAGGTTCTGCGGCATGTTTTATCGCGGTGTTTTTTACTTCCTATCAGGTCTCTTATGATTATACCATCGCGCTGCTGGCCGCAATAATCGCCACTATGGTAGAAGCCCTTCCCTTGAAGGATTATGATAATCTGATGATTCCCCTCAGCGTAGGCCTTGTGGTACGCCTTGCGGGACTATAGTAGTAGCAGTCCGCCGATTACCCTGACTTTCACCGATTAAAAGGGTGAGCACGAAAAAAATCAGCATAAGCCTGAGGGCCCCCTTTTGTTTTCCCCGTGCGTAACCGGCTCGGGAGAAGGCTGCTTTATTTCAGCTCGTCTTTTCTTTAACAAAACCGGCGATAAAGGGATTAAGGGTAACCCCTACATCGTAAGCATCTACCCCTTCAGCCTGTTTGAGTTTATGCGCCGCCAGGTACGTGAGGGGAGTCATCAGCACTTCAATGGTACACTTAAACAGGTAGTTCGTGAATACCAGGGTGCCGAAGAGTTCCCACCCAAAGACCCCGGTGAGGCTTGCAATACATACAAAGACCAGACTGTCTACCAATTCTCCCACCAGGGTACTCCCAATAGTCCGTACCCAGAGCATTCGACCCTGCATCAGAATTTTCATACGGGACAGAACCGCAGAATTGGAAAATTCCCCCATCCAGTACCCCAAGAGGCTTGCCAAGACAATGCCCCCGGTACTCATACCTCCCAGAATTGCGTCAAATGCGGCGCCTCCTGCATAGGATTCCCAGGAGGCTTCCCCGGGGAGGACGCGAAGCAGGAAGAATACACCCCATGATACGAGCAGGATTGCAAAACCGGTCCAGATAACCCGGCGGGAGGCACGGAAGCCGTATACTTCAGTGAGCAGATCCCCAAACACATAGGACAGGGGGAAGAGCAGGGTACCGCCGTCAAAGGCCAGGGGAATTCCAAAAAGGGAAAAACCCAGATCCAGGATCTTCGCTGAAGAAGCCACATTACTCATCAGCAGAATAGCCACAAAAAAGGCCGTCACCTGATCCAAATACAAAAAACGAGGCACTCCAGTACCCGGTGAAGACGGCACCATAGAAGAAGCCATACAAAAACCACCCTTGCTTTAATGTAACCGCTGTAGCTGGGATCCAAAAGCGCTACACCCTTGGGAATAAAAATAAAAACGCCCTTCCGGGAGGCTTTCCCAAAATCCCGTGGTTTGGGAAAGCCTCCGGTTTTACCGACTTGCCGTGAAAAACTATGGAAGAAACCCCGGGACCAACCAGAGAGCAATCCCTTTAGCGAAGCGGATCTTCCCCTAGAAGTATCCTAAACACCTTACCCCATCAAGCTACTTCAGGCCCATTTAATAAAACCCGATCGGTAAGGATGGATCAAGGCATCATGTTTAGGGAGTATCCGCACGGTGTGTCCCTGAAAACCGGTATCCGTACATTCTACTCTCACCTGGTACTGGTAGCACGTTCCCTGATGACTCACGGGCTTCATCTCGGACCGCCGGGCGTGTTCAATATCGGTACTTTGATTCGATACTGAACCGTGGTACAACTCAACTAATAATGCTTCTGGCACGAGCGAACCCAGGTCAATGGAAGCGGTAACCGTCAGGGAATCCCCCCGCTGCATCACCGGCTTGGCATTGGATTCAATGGCTAGGATCTTTAAATTGTTCCAAGACGTCCGAAGCCTTTGAAAATAGGCGGCTAAGGATTTAGATTCTCCATACTCATCCCGTACAATCCGGCGGTAGTTCTTTAATGCGGGGAAGTAGAATTGGTTGGAATAATCCATGAGCATCCGGTGGCTCGACATAGATTGGCCAATCTCTTGCATGGAGGTCTTCATCCGTCGGATCCATTCCCTCGGCAGCCCATCCCGGCCCCGCTGATAGAAAAGGGGGATAATGTCCCGTTCCAAAAGATCATAGAGGGCCTTGCTTTCCACATCATCCTGCAGATTCGTATCTTCGTATTGTTCTCCCTGTCCGATGGCCCAGCCAACCTCGGGGTTATAGGCCTCATCCCACCAGCCGTCCAGGACAGAGCAGTTAAGCACCCCGTTCATGGCAGCCTTCATACCGCTGGTCCCGGAAGCCTCCAGCGGACGCCGGGGAGTATTCAGCCACACATCCGCTCCGCTGGTAAGATACCGGGCCACGGTCATATCGTAGTTTTCCAGGAACACAATACGGCTGGTAACTTCGTATTTTTCTGCAAAGTGGATGATCTCCCGAATGAGGTCCTTCCCCGGCATATCCATGGGATGGGCCTTTCCCGCGAAGATGAGCTGAACCGGACGATCATTGTCTTTAACCAGTCTGAGGAGCCGTTCCGGGTCCCGAAGCAAGAGGTTCCCCCGCTTATAAGTGGCAAAACGGCGGGCAAAAGCCAGGGTGAGCGCATAAGGAGACAGGGCGTCCTCCGCCTGCTGAATCCGCCGTTTCACCGCCCCGCTGTGGGTAATGTATTCCCGGATCCGCTCCCGGGCAAAGACCACCAGCCGTTCCCGCCGCCGTTCATGGGTACGCCACAGTTCTTCGTCGGAAATCCGGTCCATCCGGTTCCAAATGGTCAGATCCGTGGGCTCTTCCTCAAAATGGAGGCCAAAGTAGCGGTCCAAGATATCGGTCATCACATTGGAAACCCAGGTCCGGGGATGTACCCCATTGGTAACATGGCCGATAGGTATCTCATCCAGGGGAAGTCCCGGCCACAGTCCTTTCCACATATCCCGGGACACCGCCCCATGAAGCCGGGCAACGCCGTTGGCATAGGCCGCAAGCTTGAGGGCCAACACCGTCATACAGTAGGTTTCATGATCATCCTCAGGGTGTATTCGTCCGAAGGAAAGGAAATCTTTCCAGGATATCCCTAAAATTTCAGCCCACGAACGGAAATATTTTTCCATAAGCCCGATGTCAAACCGTTCGTTCCCTGCAGGAACCGGAGTATGGGTGGTAAAGATATTGGTGGGCCATACCGCTTCTTTAGCTTCCTCAAAGGCAAAGCCCTTTTCCTGCATGATTTCCCGGATCCGCTCCAGGCCCAAAAAGGCCGCATGCCCTTCATTCATGTGGGTTACCGCAGGATTGATCCCCAAAACCCGCAGCGCCCGAATCCCCCCTATACCCAAGAGGATTTCCTGCTGAATCCGGGTTTCCTTATCCCCTCCATAGAGCGCCGCGGTTATATTCCGTATATCCTGAGCGTTTTCCTCGATATTAGTATCCAACAAGTAGAGGGAAGTACGGCCTACCTTCACTTCCCAGATCTGGGCTACGGCGACCCGGCCGGACAACTCCACGGTGATCTTGAGAGGCTCCCCGTCTTTACCGAGCTTCCGTTCCACGGGCATATTATACCAGTCGTTTTCAGGATAGCTTTCTTGCTGGAACCCATCGGCATTGAGCACCTGCTTAAAGTAACCCTGCCGATAGAGGAGTCCGATACCGACCAGGGGAAGTCCCATATCCGAAGAGGTCTTCATGTGATCCCCCGAGAGGATACCCAAACCTCCCGAATAAATGGGAAGGGAAACATCCATACCGTATTCCATGGAGAAATAGGCAATCATATCCCTCCGTGAACCGTGATACCAGGTATCCCCCCGTTTATATTTGAGGAAACGCTTGTACACTTCATTAAGGGCAGCTAAATAGGAGTCATCCTTAGCCGCTTGAGCGAGCCGATCCTGACTAACCATACCTAAAGCCCGAATCGGACTTTGCTGAGATTTAAGCCATACATCATAATCCAGACGGATAAAGAGCTGGACCGCGTCAAAATTCCATGAAAGCCACAGGTTTCGGGCTATTTCTTCCAGCGGTTTTAAAGCACTCGGAAGTTTTGGTTTAACCGTATAAGTAACAATTTTCATATATTTAGTGTATGTTTCAATGGTTATATTGTCAATCTGGCGAATTGCCTCCCGCTAAAATCGTACCGCAGCCTATACAATGGGCGTTCGACGGAAGAAGGGAGTATGCCTCAAACAGGGAAAAACCATGAAAAAAGGCCGCTTTGCCGGTGCCGGTCTTGCGTGAGGAAAGGTTTTACCGAGGGCTGAACGCGCCTTATGTAATGCTGTTCGGGGACCCGGTCATGTATCGTTGAACTGCGTGAATCCTGGGCCGAACTCCGGTTGTTCTGTTCTCAACACCGGTAATCCACCTTAGAACTCGATTACTCTCTCTCGAAACGAGATGTATCCAGC
>JAITRH010000098.1 GCA_031288495.1 Treponema sp.
TGCAGATAGTAAATGTGTTGGTTAACCGCCGCAGCGATCATGAATAAGAGCCGTACCGGCTCATCGTCCAGGGCTTGAAAATCAATAATATCCTTCCTGCTGATTCCCACCGAGACCACTAGGTCCGTAACCGATGAAAGCCGGACATGGGGAATGGCAATACCTCTCCCTATGGCGGTACTCATAAGCTCTTCCCGTTTCAGGATCTCCAGGGCTAATTCTTCCCGGTTCTTTATTTGGGGAGCCGTGGCGATATTATCTACCAAGGCTAAAAGGGCATCCCGTTTAGCGGCATAGTCGAGAAACAAAATCCGATCAGGAGAAATAAGGGACTCTATATGGATGGTCCCGGTCTGAGGAATCACCGTATTTATCGAAAGCCGATCATTAACCCATTTCTCTAGCTCTGACCGCTTAAATCGCCATACGGTACCTATTTTCCCTGAAGGAATCTCTCCTTTTTGCGCCCAATCATACACCGTCCGTTCCGAAACCCGTAAGTATTTGGCCACTTCATCTATGGTCAGGATATCCCCTTCAATCATTATCACTCCTTGTATCTGTGGTAAGACATACCGTAATGATAGCAATAAACCGCAGCGTATGTCAAGTAATTGCATTAAACGATCAGCAATTCCAAATGCAAAAAAAGTGCCGAAAAATAAGGCATGGGACGGGGAAGACTGAAAACCTTTATCGGGTATCTTGATAAGGCGGCGGAGAAACTGCCTGACTATCGGGAGGCGGGCAACGGCCTCAATTATACCATAGCTGACACGCTCAAGAGCGCCCTGGCGGTCTTTTACTTCTTGCATCCCTCGCTGCTGAACTTCCGGTAAGAAATGCGGCGAAAGACCAAACGGAGCAACCTGGAAACCCTGTTTGGGGTAAGCAAGATACCCTATACGGAGCAAATCAAGCATATCGTTGATGACATAGAGCCGGGAGCCGTGGCCGGGGTATTCGAGGAGGGGCTGAAAACCGCCGATGAACAGGGGGGTTTAAAGGACTACCGGGTATTGGACGGCGGAGTTTTAATACCCTTGGACGGGGTCTGGTACCATTGGTCAGAACGCATCCATTGCGACCACTGTCTGCGCCGGAGGAAGGACGGAAAGACCCTCTATTACCACAGCATGCTGGGGACGGCGATAGTGCGGACGGGGAGCAATGTGGTGTTGCCGCTCATGCCGGAGTATATACGGAACGAAGACGGGAGTGAAAAGCAGGATTGCGAACGGAATGCGGCGAAACGATATCTTGAGGAACGGGGAGCAGGGCTTGCCCGGCTGAAACCGACGTTTTTGGGGGATGATGTATACGCCTGTCATGGGATTTGCAGCCGGATACGCGACCGGGGGATGAGCTATATCTTCACCTGTAAAGATGAGAGCCACCGGTGGATAGCGGGACCGGTTGCCTGGGGGGAGTTTGAGAGCTATAAGCGGCGGGAAAGGAACGGGCGGAACCATCTTGAATACCGGTACCGGTGGGCAAACGGGCTGGAGAACCGGTGCGAAGAGGAACGCATGCCGGTCAACTATCTTGCAGTGGAGCTATGGAACGAGGAAAAACAGAAGATTACCTATAAAAACAGTTGGATAAGGGACAAGGAACTGGGGAAGGACACGGTTGAGCAGATAGCCGAAAGCGGTCGTGCCCGTTGGAAGTATAGAGAACGAGTACAACAATGTGTTGAAGAACCGTGGATATAACCTGAAGCACAATGTTGGGCATGGGAAGGAGCATGCGAGGGAGATCTTTTGTTTGTTGAACGTCTTGAGTTACCTGATGCACGGGATACAGGATATGGCGGATGAGGAGTACCGAAAGGCACGGGGGGGGGCTTTGGGAAGCGGGACGCCTTTTTCTGGGCGTTGCGGTATGAAATGAGCCGGTATCTGCATACCGATTGGACTGACTTTTTACTCACCATTGCCGGCGAGGCCCCTGATGATTTTTGAATTTGGAATTGCTGTGGCCCCAATGTTAGATCACCCTCAAGCGGAGCATCGGAATGCGCCGGGGCCTGTGCACCTTCATAACCGGTGCTACACGACGATTATGGCATTACGCAAGCCCAATACCAGAGGATTTTTACCCAACCCAAGAGGACCCGTAAAAATACCGAACCTGATGTGGTGAACGCCCATCTATCGGTGTAAAAATAGGGGTACATGGCGGGCATTGCCCACAGTGTTCGGCCATGGGCATGGTCTTTACGGGTGATTAAACCCCTGGGCCAGGGGGCTCTTGGAAGGGATGCAGTCAAGGTGCATCCGATGCCTCGGACAGCCGCCTTATGCAGGCCTTACGGAGGTTCATTACAGGCTTTTGACCTATAATCCGGCGGTTTCTGAGGCCGGCAAGGAAAATAGGGCTTGCCCTTGCATGACGGTACGAGAACCCCCGCACCTACCCCAAGGACTATCCCCGAACCGGAACTGGACAGCTCGGTTATCCGGATCGGGATATCCTTATGGGAGGCCCTACGGCCCGGGCGGTTTTTTTCCGGCTTGAGCTTCACCTCCTCCCCGTCGGCATAGAGCGGGATTGTTTTGACCGGCTTGCCCCATAAGAGGCGGACCGCGGATTTCCGGCGATACCGGGCAGCTGGATGAATTATCAAGCAAAGCCGGCTTCTCTTTTTTGCAGCCCGGTGATGCCGGGTTGTATAGTGCTTAGGTTACCCCTGTTTTGCTTTCATGGGCAAGCCCATGGGGATGCCCTCCATTCGGCATCCCCATCGTAATGGGGGTAACATGTTCAACTTGAGGCATGACCTTGTGGGACTTAGAAAAATTATGAGGCCATGGGAGGCCGAGGTGCCTCATTTCAAAATGTTACCGAAGCTATTCCTGCTTCTGGGTCTGAATACGGTTTGCCTGGGCGAGCCGCTGACGCAATCGCAGGATAGCCTTGTTGACATTCTGCTGAAGTTCCACCGGGTTGTAAA
>JAITRH010000160.1 GCA_031288495.1 Treponema sp.
GACTCGGAGCATCACGCCGTTTCAAGCCTGCTGGAAGCCCACGGCAGGGAAAACGCTGCGGAAATCATCCTTACCGCCTCGGGGGGCCCATTCAGAAAGCGGAAACGGGAAGACTTCGCCCGGATAACCGTGGAGGAAGCCCTCGCCCACCCGACCTGGAACATGGGCCCCAAAATCACCCTTGATTCGGCGACCCTGGCGAATAAGGGACTGGAAGTGATTGAGGCCGCCGGGCTTTTCAACATGCCCCCCGAAAAGATAACCGTGGTCATACACCCTCAGAGCATCGTTCATTCCATGGCGCGCCTGAAAGACGGCGCGGTGTACGCCCAGCTTTCCCGGCCCGACATGCGGCTTCCCATTCATAACGCCCTGTATTATCCTGACTGTACGCCCTGTTCCTGGGGACATCTGGATTTTTCAGGCGGCCTGACCCTGGACTTTGAGCCCCCCGATTTCGAGGCCTTTCCCATGCTTTCCCTGGCCTATGAAGCCGCGAAACGGGGAAGGCTTTATCCGGCGGCGTACAACGCCGCAAACGAGGCGGCGGCGGCGGCTTTTTTAACAAAGAAAATCGGTTTTCTTGATATATTCCGGGTTGTTGGGTATGTTTTGGAGAGGGACTGGAACGCGGCAGGAAATCTTGAAAGTCCCGAAGCCCTGCAAATCATACTGGAAGCCGATGAAAAGGCCAGGAAGACCGCGAATATGTTTATTTCGGAGAGAATCTATGCTTATAGCTAAAATTGTTTTAGGACTATTGGGTCTTGGAATAGTGGTGTTTATCCACGAACTGGGACATTTCCTTGCCGCCCGCCTGGTGGGTATTGACGTGGAAGCCTTCTCTATAGGGTGGGGCAACCCCATCCTCAAAAAGAAGATAGGGAGCGTGGAATACCGGCTCGGCATATTCCCCATAGGGGGCTATTGCAAGATGAAAGGGGAAAACGAGTTCCAGGAAGCCTACGAAAAGAAGGAACAGGAAATCCCCCGGGTAAAGGGAACCTACTACGGGACCGGCCCGGTACGGCGTATAATCGCGTCCTTTGCCGGCCCCTTCTTCAACCTGATCTTCGCCGTTCTGGTGCTGGCGGTCATCTGGGGTATAGGTTTTGAGGTGCATACCCTGGATAACCGCATAGTCCTGGCATCGGATATAAACCCCGGAGAGCGTTACCCCGCCGGCGAAGCGGGACTCATGACGGGGGACCGGATTGTAAAAATCGGGAATGCGGCCATACTAAACTACCGGGACATACAGGAAGCCATAACAGCCAACCCGGAAAAGGACATGGCAATAACGGTGGAACGGAATGGCGCGGCTCTGGAATTCACGGTGCGGCCCCGGCTTGACAAGAGTACCGGGGCGGGGAAAATCGGGGTGTACTATTGGGCAGACCCGGTGGCAGGGGCGGTTGTCCCCGAAAGCCCCGCCGCCATTGCGGGTATAAAGGCGGGGGACAGAATACTCACGGTGAACGGCCAGGATATTCCCTACACGGCAGCCCTGTTTGGCATACTCCGAGATCAGCCGCCGGTATTAACGGTGGAATACGAGCGGAACGGCGGGATAAAAACTGCGGATATTGTCCTTTCCTATACCGACAGCCAGACGGCGGATATAGGCATAGCCTATCAAACCCTTCGGTATCGTACCCCTTCCTACTCGCCTTTAGGCGCTCTGGTACAAGGCGCCCGGGAGACCTGGAAAACCTTCGCCGTCTCCCTCAAGAGCCTTGCTTTGCTTTTTAGGGGTATAGACCTGACCCAGGCCGTTTCCGGGCCTATACGGATCACCTACATGGTGGGGGATGTGGCCGCCGAGGGCTTTGGACAAAGCATAGGGACGGGTTTAAGCTCCACCGCCAACTTTCTGGCCTTCATATCCATTGCCCTCTGCATCATGAACCTCCTCCCCCTGCCGGTTCTTGACGGCGGCATGATCCTGCTGTTTATCATCGAAGCAATCAAAGGCCATCCCTTGCGCCCCAGGACCATTTACGCTTTCCAGACCGTCGGGGTGGTTCTGATCTTCGGGTTGATGATCTTCGCCGTCTTTGGGGACATACTGTTCCTGGTCCGGCGCTAAAAAGGCAGGCGTGAAACGGGATATACCCCGCGAGGGAATATGGTGAAGGCGCGTTCCCCAGGGATCGCGGCGGGGTTTCTTGCCGGTATCCTGTTGGCTTTCGGGGCGGATCTGCCGGCTCAGTCCCGGTCCGCCTATCCTTCCACTGCCGGGAAGCACGCCGGCGCGGTAAACGCGGCGGTCTATGACGGGGAAGACCGGGTCTTAAGCGCGGGGGCCGATGGCTTTTTGGGGATTTGGAATATACGGAACAACGCTTCGGAAGAACGGTTTCAGGTAAGCCCTTATTCTCTTGTTTCCATGGCCCGGCGGCCGGGAGAAAACCAGATTGCCCTTATCGAAAGCGATGGCCTGGGGCTTTACCGTATTTCGGCCTGGGACTACAGGAAAAAACAAAACCTTTTTACCCTCCGTTTCAGAGACCCCATTTCCTACATCACCTATTCCGCCGGGGGAAATTTCATCATCGTATCCCGGAGCGCCCGGACGGGGGTAGTGTTCATCCACCCTGAAACCGGCGATTTGTTACAGTCCCCGGAAAACTTTTCTTCATCGGTTTCCTTTGCCGCCACCGGCAGATCGGAGCGGACCATGATCTCCTATTCCCCCACAGGGATCCTCTCCTACTGGGAACTGGAGTCCGGGGAAGAAATCCGCCACTTTACGGCGCCTCCCAACATCAGGACGCCCATTCTTTTTGGGAACAACCGTTTCTTCGGGGGATTTGACAACCGGGGCCTGGTGATCCTGGATGCGGTTTCGGGCAATGAAATCATCAGGGATTCCCAGGTTCCCCGGGGCGTCTTGTATCCCGTCGATCAGGAAGAGGCGGAATTCATCTGCCTATCCACGGAGGGAAACCCTCGGATACTGCGCTACGGCGTTGGGTCCTCGGGCAGGCTCGAAGCCCGGGGCGGCAGGGACATCCCTTCCGGCGGGAACTCCGCCTCTCCTTCGGCGGTTACGAGCGCGGCCATAGCGGGGAATGCGGTTGTTCTGGGAACCGCCGACGGCCTCGTCTGGTCCCTGTCCGAATATGGAACGGCCCGGGCCTTTACCTTTACGGAACAGCTTGCGGTACGGGAAGCCGGCGCTTCGGGAAATCATCTGGCTGTCATCACCGCCAATGATTTTTTGGCGTTTATTCCCCTGGATTTCAACGACTTTATCGATCGGGAACCTATACGCCTTGAAAACGCGGAAGATTACACCCATATCGCCGCCGAAGCGGACCCCCGCGCCCCTTACGGGACCTTTCTTTTTTGGCATCCCGAGGACAGCCGGGCTGTCCCGCTGGTACGGAAATACCCCGGCAACAGTCGGCTTACCCTGGACAAAGTTCCCCGGCAATTCCCCCTCCGTTCCGCCGTTATCCTTGGTAGCCAGGCCCTGTTCCTGGATTCGGTGGGAAACATTACGGTGGTCTCCCTGGATACCGGAGATGTCCGGTTCTCTTTTTTCGCGGCCGGCGCTCTGGACGCCGCTTTTTTGGATGGGTGGAACATCGTCATAGGCCGGAGCGCCGTCCTGGGGAACACCCCCTTTCTCAAGGTGGACATCACAACCGGTGAGACCGTACCCCTGGCGTACCCCGCCGCTATAGGCGCCCGTATCTACCGGGGCGGAAGCGGCGTCCTCTACGGCGCGGCCGTAACCGGCGGGACCGGCAGCGTCAGGACCGGCATCCTCCGCCTGAACCCCGCCGACCCGCCCCAATCAATACGGCTGGTCGAGTATCAGGGCGAGGACACGGCCTTTGGCATTGCGGAAAGCGGCGGGGTTCTGGCTTCCTCCATAGGCGGGGACGGGATAACCCTTTACAGCGCCCTGGGTCTTGCCTCCTTTGAACGGAGTGCCGGCCTGCCCCTGCGGCTCATCAACGGGGGGGACCGGTTCGTCACCCTTGACGCCGAGGGCAATGCCGGCTGGCACGACAACCAAACCGGAGAATTACTGGCCCTTCTGCGGTTCTATGCCGGTGAATGGGTTCTGGAACAGAAGGACGGCCGGATAAAACGGGGAAGGCTCATCTACAACGCTCCGTAGCCCGAGCCGCCGCAGGCGGCGTCAGACCCGCAAAGCGGGTCTGCGCGTAAATCGGCATGGTATGCGACATAAAAATTGAAATTTATGAGTGCGCCGCGTCCATGCGGCGTAAAAACACTTTACAAAAAATAAAAATTATGTTTTAATATAAGCATTATAACTTTATGGAGGGTAAAATAATGGAAATAGATTGTATTGGACTTTTTGTAAACAACATGGAGAAAATGGTGAAATTTTATCGTGATATTATTGGATTTGAAATAGATTGGCATGGAGACCCATATGCGAAATTTAAAGCAGGAAACTGCCGTTTGATAATGTTTGGTAGAAATGATTTTGAAAATATGGTTTCTAAAGAATTTAATTATCCAAAAGGCTTAAATGGAACAGTGGAAATAGCCTTTAATTTAAAAAATTATGATGAAGTTGATAAAGAATATAAACGCCCTGTGGATTTAGGCGTTGAAAGTATTTTCCCTCCGACAACAATGCCTTGGGGACAGCGGACTTGTTATGTGGCCGACCCGGAAGGGAATTTATTGGATATTGGTTCATTTGGGATACAAAATGGCAAGTGATTTAGATTATATTCAATATGTTATTGACCAAATAAAAACTAGTGGAGCAATAACGTATAAGAGAATGTTTGGAGAATATTTAATATATTTGAATGATAAACCAGTTGTAATGGTTTGTGATAATACAGCATTTGTAAAAATGTTTGATTGTATAAAACCATTAATGGAAAATGAGGAAACGGGTTTTCCATATGACGGAGCAAAAGAGCATTATATTGTAAATGTAGATGATAGTGAACATTTAAGCAATGTAGTAATGGTATTAGAAAAAAATGTACCAATACCCAAAAAGAAGAAGGAATAAAAAGCTCGCTATGCCGTCCATGGCACGGCGCTTCGTAGCAATTTTTACGTCGCATAACAGGACTGTATATGCTCCGCTCCCTTCGGTCGCTCCGGGGTTCCGTTCGCCTAGGTCG
>JAITRH010000178.1 GCA_031288495.1 Treponema sp.
AGTACCGCTGAAAGAGCAATGAACTTTTTCATAGTTCCTCCTTAAAACAACCGGAGGAAAACGGCCGACGGCCGTCTTATCCCTCCTGGATATAAAAAAGAGGGAACCTCCTCCGCCACGGGGAAGATAGAACCCTCCAATTTCTCAAAATCATGCAAAAAAAACGTCAACGGGAATTTATATATAGGATATACCGCGGATCCGCTCATTCCCTCTCTTCCATCCTCAAAAAAACAAGTATCTTAAGAATCTATGGATAATAATACTATGATTCTTTCCTTTATGTCAAGAAAAAATAATCGGTTTAACCGGAATTTAACAAAGGGGCCGAGGATTACGCGGGGCCGGGTATGCAAAATCCCCTTCTCCGGGGCAATCCGCGGAATCGGCGGGCCACTCCGGGGTTTTCTCCCTTACCGCGGTGGCCCTGGGAAGGCTTCCCCGTCGACCGGGCAGGTTTCCCGGTCGACTATAAGGGTTCTCCAGCCGGGCTTACAAGCTCGATAGCCGGGCTATAAAAGTTCTTTAGTTACCTATACGGGTTTCCTCGCCGGCCGGGCAGATTGATCCGTTGAAAAACGAATACACCATGGAGAAAGGGTCTCTGCGGTACTGGGCCCTTGAGTACGTAAGGCATTGTGAGGGGGAAGCGTATATCAAACTACCGCCGGTAATCGTCATTAATATGCTTGATTTTGCGTATATCCGGCTTGAGGATTTTCATACGAGTTTTCATATTTATGAGGATAGGAACAAAGACTATAGGCTGACGGATATTTTGGAGATGCATTATATTGAAATGGTAAAGTGGCGGAAAGTGAGGGATAAAGACCTGAATGAGCCGCTGCACCGGTGGATGGTGTATTTTGATGAGTTGAGTGGGCGGGAGGAGATCGAGGAGGTAGTGAAGATGGATAGGGGGATAGGAGCGGTACAGGAGAAGATGGATATGATCTTACGGGATCCTGGGTTATTACATGCCTATGAGATGCATGAAATGGCCCGGATAGACTTCAAACTGGGGCTACAGGGAGCGCGACAGGAAGGCCGACAAGAGGGCCGACAGGAAGAAAAAGTCGGGATAGCACGAAACCTCAAGGCTATGGGAATAGGCCTTGAACAAATAAGTCGGGCCACGGGCCTTTCGGTTGAGGAAATAACTAGACTGGAAGGGGCGGAGGATCGGGGGTTGAACCCTTAAGTGGATGCCCGCTCTTATACATACCGGTGGGTCAAGTGAAAACTGTGGCTACCGCCGCTGTAACGCAAGCCTCGACGGGTTTCATCCCAGGCGCTGCTTCTTTAAGGAAATACCCGGATCGGTATGGCCCTCTTGGTACGGAGTAGTGGGGAGCTTTCCAGGACTGCGTTGAGGGAGGCGGCTCGTTCCTCAAGGTAGGCCGGGGCTAAGGCCGTTGCCCAGGGGTCTTTTGGAGCAGGGCGGGCCTTGCCGTAGAGCTGAATATCCTGTATTCCCGGGGTCCGCTCCCCAGTGCTGCAGGGCGCCTCGGCTCCGATCTCGGCCAATTCCACCACAAGCCGTTCCCAAGCCACAACCTCTTCCGGCGGCGGCGGCTTGCCCTGAACCCGACAGAGCATGGTTTGGATTGTTACCGGAGCACAGGCGGTTAATTGCTTAATGGCCTGGACAAGGCGTTCAAAGGGTACGGGAGATCGGGCCATAAGAGTATACCAGGCTTCTGTCCCTGCATCAAGTTTAAGCCAGATATGAAGGGCCTTTGGCCCTGATGCAGCCCGGCGTAAACCCTGGAAGGTGTGGTCATGGAGGAGGCCCGTACCATTGGTGATAAGGACCAAGGCCGCATGAGGGGCCACCTCATCCCGGATCCGGGCTGCCGCATCAAGGGCCTCAAAGAAATCCCCTGCCAGGCTTGGTTCTCCATTGCCGGAGAAACAAATATCCTTAACCTCCATGCCCTGCTGCTTTGCCGCGAACAGTTGCCCGTGAAGCTGTTTTTCCATAGACTCCAAAGAAAAGGAGATATCCTGTTCAAAAGGAAACACCTCGCAGTAGGGACAATCAAAGGAACAGTGTTTCTTATCCGGAAACAGGTTTATTCCCATGGAAAGCCCCTGGGAACGCCGGGAATATACCGGGTATACCAGAACCCCTTCCTCTCGTTGGCGATGGTTTTCTATAGGATCTATGTGCATCTGCGTCTCCCTCAACTGGTTCTCCCCTGTTTTTTTAACGTAACCGAGTTTCAAATGAAGTTCAATCCTAGCCCAAAGGATGAAGGCCTCAAAAATTCCCACCCCGCCGAGGTGGGTACATAGCATAGGTAATCTGGGCAATCTTTTTATCATGTCCCCTGATTACGGGTAATGAAAAATCTGCTATGCGCGGACGCATAAGAGCTTTGGGGACCTCTGGGCTCTCTGGAACCGGAACAAGATTTAACCTAAGAGGGCGTCAATTTTTTTTAAGGAGGAATCCCGAACCGCTTCAATCAGCGCTCCAGGACCGAGCAAGGGTGTACGGTGCTGTATCGCTGCGGCCAAGGGAAGCAGGGTGGTAAGCACCGAGCCTTGAGCTTTGGTAAGACCCTGAAGATAGCGCTGAACCGTTCCGGTCAAGGCTGGAAGGTCAGAGATTCTTTTCCGGTACCCCACGATGAAGTCTCGAGCCGGTATGGAAGCGCCGGGGAAGCTCTCCAGTCGCGCCGGGGGAAGGCCTTTCTGCCCCTTCCTGATACGCAAAGGCGCGCCAAGACCCTCCGCGGGTATGATCCGGGATCTGAGGAGGGGGATTTTCTCTTCCAGGAGCCTGCGGTAGCGGTGTAAGGTCGGCGTTTCATAATACCAGGCATCCCCCTGCTTTACCCGTTTGAGTTCAGGGCTTCGGTATAGAAAGGCGGACCAGAGCGCTTCCAAAGGAGCAATCCGGGTTTGCCGGGCGTCAAAAAAGGGGTACAGATAGGTTCCCCGGGCATAGGTGCGCCCCAGGGGATAGGCAAAGTCGGCGCCGTATAATGCCACCTGTGTAGCACCCAAGCAGTCCGCTAAGGACAACGCCGCATAGGTAACATTACCTCCCGAAGTATCTACCAACGGCAGGGGCCGCCAATACCGGGAAACATACCGGGTCAGGGGATGGCCTCCAGAAAAGAACCGGGGATACAATGCCCGGGAGGCCACCACCGGAGGACTTGCCAAGTCCAGGTACAGGGGTATATGCCCAGGAAGTCCCTGTATGAAGTGGTAATAGCTGATATGCTGACAATCAATGGAAACCACGGCATCCGGTACAAGTCCCTCGTGCAGCAGGCAGGGGAGGCTCGTATCCGTGGCAATAAGGAAACAGTCCTGCCGTTTTTTTGCAAGATGGGGAAGCTGTATGTCTAAAGAAGGCCCCGCAGCGCATATCGCCGCCTGGTTAAGTACCGGGAGGGGGTCGGGGCTTGGGTTCATCCTGAGGAGGTTCCGCAGGATGTTGGAAAACCACCGGGCCCCAAAATGGGCTTGTACCGAATAATCCCCGGAGATTCGCGTGAGGGCCGCGTTAATTCCTGCACCGGCAGCGCTAAACCGTTCAGGTTCCGCTTCGATCCGGATCCGCAAGGGTATGACCTGGATGCCCCGGTATAAAATCGGCTGATAGTGCTCAAAGATATACTCCTCAACCACCTCGGGACGAGGATCCACGAGGATATGAACCCGGGGATCCTGCCATACGTCTAAGTATGACTTGGAATCGAGTAATTCGGCGAAGCCATGAATATCGTAGTCGATGATCAGGATCTGCTGGATGTCTTCCCGTTCCAAAGCCGCGGTAATGGCAAATCCCCCGCCCAAGCCGAAAAAAACCAAGAACCCCGTATCTTTGACCGTACTGATGAGCCGGCGTCCCTCCCGGACCGGATCCACCAGGGAATGCAAGGGACGGACCGCGCCGGAAGGAGCGCTCAAGGTAGGGATAGGTTCTCCTGAACGAGCAGGCACAAACCCATACCGGTGTAAATCCGTGGCGGCTGCGACAAGCCGGGCCCCAAGGTCTGGATCGGTCTTAGCCAGGGCCTGCAGATTGGCCTGCAAAAACTTATCCATCTTTTCCAGCCCTCGCCCTTTCATACGGTTCGATGAGGCTCAGGATGAGGGTGCTGAGAGACTCCACCCTATGGGCCTGCGGCTCATCAAGACCCAGGAGGGAACCCAATTCCCCGGAGAGCTTGGTTCCGACGGGCGGGCTGGCAAGGGCTTTGACGAGCAAGGCCCCGGCCTGTTTAACCGGATTATCCTGCCGAGGGATCTCCCGGATCCTGGCCAGCGGGAAGCGCCCTGCTTGGTGCGGCGGAGTCCCTGGTTTGAGAGTATTAAACACCGGATTATTGGTTCCCAAAGAGTAGAGCCGTTCAGGATAGGTTTGCAGGTGCTGCCTAAACCAGGCAGCATAAATGGCATGGCTCCCGCCGGCCAGGATGGCCCGGGAACGGGTAAATGTTTGGGTATACACGGGGGTAAGCCGGGAAGCCCCTTGTTCCCAGAGCCGGTCAAAACCATAAGGCCGAACATGGGTTCGTATATCCTTGTGGGCCAGATCCATACCTGCCAGGTAGATCCTCCCCCGGGTGAGGACACGCGCGAGGTCCAGGGCCGAAGCGCTGACCGTTCCCCGTTGGGCAAGGCTGATAAAGGGAATCCCTAGGCCCTGTAAGATCAGGGTCTGCCACAGGCTCCCATCGCTGATGGGCAGGAGGGTAAGACCCCCGCATTGGGAAGGAAGGGCCGCGGAAAGGCTTGCCGCAAGAACCGGGGAGGCTTGGGTATCCAGACTCCGAAGGCATTCGTACAGGTGGAAACAGGCCCAGCCTCCGCCGTCGGTGGTGATGACCAGGTCTGGAAGGATACCACGGCACCGGAGGGCCCGGACCGATGAAGAAACCGCCAGAATCCAATGGGGACTTTGGTGCCGTAATGCTTTGATCCGGGGTACTGCTTCTTCCAAGCTCGGCCCTGCGGCGGTGATGATCACCGGTACCGAGGCAGCGCGGTCCAGTACGAGGACCTTTTGTATCAGCATGAGATTTTTGAAAAAGTTCCTGAACCATCGGCGGCCAAAGGCCCGGGTGGTCCGCATATTCGCATCAATCCGCTTGAGGAAATCCACGGTTTCCTGCAAGAGCCTGCGGTATTGCTCCCCATATACGGCCAAAGCGGGCCTCCATTCGATAATTCTGATGGCCGCAGCCAAGGTATCGGGGATTTCCTGTTCCAAAAATGCTTGCAAGGGCATACCTTTTTCTGGGCTCCAGCGTATTACCGGCGTTTCCCCGGCAACTGTGGGAGTCTTGGGGGCCTGCACATGCAGGGCGATGATCCGAGCCTCAGGAAACTTCTGGTACAGCAGGGGAACCAGGTATTCCTCCCCCGGTTCTATGAGGATAAAGAACCGAATACCCCCGGGTACATCCAGGGAATTGAGGTATTTTTCCGCTTCCCCTTGAGGATTATACCGGGAATGGAGGGCCTGTTTCGGGCCGAGGGTTCTCCCCGCTTCCCTGCAAGGAGACTCAGGAAACATAAGGACTATAGGAGCTGAGTAAGGCTAGAATATGCTCAGGAGTATCCGCTTCAAAGCTTACCACTGTACGGAGGCCCAAACTGTGGAAAAGCCGGTGGGCTAGTAATTCCCGGTCTACCGGCTTTTGAAACAGTATCAAAAGATACCCCAAAGCTATGCGGATTATAGATCCCAAAGGGGATAATACGGGGAGAACCGAGGTCATATCTCCTGATAGGGCAAACAGGATACCCTGAACTCTACTCTGAGCGGGCTTTCGGCTATAGAATCGGAATATCTCCCCTCGTACATCTAAAACCGGGAAAGCCTCCTTAACCGGTGTTGGCGGGGTTACGGCTTTTTGCGCCGGGGCCTCCGGTTCTTTAGGCCTTTCACTCCGAGATTCAGAAGAAGCCTCTGGAGGAACTTTCTTTTCCGAGGATTTAAGCCCGGTTTGCGGGGGAGAACGCAACACCCTTCTCATATCCCCGATGAGCCGGGCTATCTTTGGGGGATTAAACGAGGAATCTTCAGGCTGCCCTGCCTGTGCAGGAAGGGCTTCTTCGGCTAAGAGCAACATATACCTACAGGGCTGGGCATCATCTAAAGGAAAGGCCCATAGAAGCGCCTGGGGTTCAATAGCGGTAATCGAAAGCAAGGCGGGAGAACCGATTTTATAGTACCCCTCCCGCTGGGCCGGATCTTCCGGGCATAGCCCGTTTAACGCGGGGGGAAACCGTTCTTTGGGTATGACGGTTTTTTCTATCCCCAAGCCGACGGAAGCGTAACCGATATAGGTGCCTTCGGTCAAGCAAAGGCAAATACCGCATTGAAAAGAACCGTAGTTTTTAAGGAGGCTCAAGACCGTATACGGGGTGGTTCCTTTTTCAGCGATTCGGAGGATTCGATCCCGCAACCTTTTCCCCTTATCGTCCAGTTTGATGGCATATTTGGAAATGGCTTTGTATAAAAGCCCCATATTAGGCGATTCCTAGCTCATTAAACAGTTTTTTGTAGATATCAAAATAGGGAGATTCCGCAAATTCTTCGATCTTTTTCTCAGGTAGGGATTCTAAAAGCTGATCCATAAACGTAAGGACGTTTTTCACTTCCTCTTTCAGGTTACAGGGCTTATCCACTGAAGGCTCGGATGAAAACGCCGAGGGCTCCTCCTCCGGAAGATCGGGAGAACCCCTCGGGGAAGCTCCCTGAGCGCTTTCCCGGTCAGGCCCGTCAAAAGGGGGAGTATCATCCGGGGGTTCCCTCTCATCGGGGTTCTCCGCTTTGTCCTGGGCCTCAGGGCCGATAAGGGATTCAATCATAGTAAAGGCATGGTCAATGTCTTCTTCATCCTCTGGATTCAATTCAATGGGTATATCCTTCATCGACCCATTTTCGATAAATAAGTCATCCATCAAAAAATCTTCGCTTGCCGGGGCCGAATGGGGAGGTAACAAGCCATCATGGGAATCCTCTTTATTCCCTCCATCTTCATCAGGGGAAACCTGGGGGGGGGCTTCATTCCTTTCCGTATCGTTCAGCCAGGTATGCTCCGGGGCTTCATCGTATACACCCTGAAGAACCTGGTTATTAGCAGTATCATCCTGCACAGGGCCTTCCCTCGTATCCTCTGTAAGGATTTCCGGAGTATCAGGAGCCATCTCATACACCGGTCCTGCATCCTGAAGCTGCCCTGGTTCCGTAGAATCAACTATCCCCTCCTCAGCCTCAGCAGGCTCCTCATCGGTAAGGGTAACTTCGATTCTCTGGGCAAAGGGGGCAGCGGGACTTAATGCTTCAGGGATATGAGAACTATTATGGAAGATATTGGTGAGTTCATCTCCGGTGATCGTAACTTTTTCATCATTCTTTTCATCTTCATCCTCCTGTTTTGGCTCCAAAGGTTCTGCGGCGCTCTTCCGCCGGCTTACCAGCTCTTTGAAACTAGACACCTCATGCCGTATCACGGTTAATTCTTCCAAAATGTTCTTTAATAATTGCAGTCCCTCCGCTGAGTCAAGGACTTGCACGACGGCGGCAGGATGAGCGTCCTTAGAGGGCTCTGGCGGTTTTACGGGAGTATCAGGTACGCCCTGGGCCGATGCTTCCTTTTCAGCAGGCCCTGCCTCCCCCTGCGGAGGCGCTCCTGCATCAAGGGACGGAACAGGGGTGGTAAAAACCTCGATGACTATATCCTTGGAGAGATCCTCCAATAAGTCGTCATTACGGGAAACAGGGTCCACCGGCCTATCATCCCGTGAAACCCCAGGGATTAACCCATCGGTAATCAAACCGGCCTCCCCCTTTTCCCCTTTTTCGCTATGGATAAAATCCTGCGGTTCCGGGGGTCCTGCAGGTTCCCCGGATTCAAGGCTAATGTTGCCAGCGGTTTTCAAAGCAGGCCGTGGGTCACCCGCTTGTTCTTCCGGGAAATTAAACCTATCGGAAACATCCGGTATAGACTCCGCAATGGTCTGAGGCTCACTTTTTACCCAGATCCCATAGGCATCCAGTTCTTGAGTCGTCTCATGCTCTTCCGAAGGATTACTCCTATAGCCTACCCCGGGTTTCTCACTTGTCATAGCCGCTCCTGCCGGATGAGCACCCCTGAACCCTCGGTTCTTGCTATTCGGTTACTTATCCTGCTAACTTTCATTATCGGTTATGACCACGGATTCTTGAGCCACTCTTCCTGAGTACCGGGGAGAGCCTAAAGAACCGGGAACAAGCATCCGTAATTATAATAATGGGATCCGTAAAATATCTCATTCCTATTTGGGTTGGGATTTTTGTTTATACCTTATTCTCAGTACTACGGGGCCCTGTAGGGGTATCAGCCTATAATCAGCTCAGGCGGGAACATGATAAACTCTCGGAAAACATGGAAGCCTTAAAACAGATCAATAAAGAATTAGAAAGTACCAAAGATGCCCTCATGTATGATAAAGAAACCATCACGATTTATGCCCGGGATCTGGGGTATAGTACCGGAAATGAGCGGTTTATCCGGATTGTGGGGCTCGAAGGGACAAGGAAACCCCATATTGACGCGGGTGAACTAATCACCGCTGCTCAACCCCGTTATATCTCCGATATCACGATTAAGATCGTGGCCTTTTCTATTGGAGCAGGATTTCTGTTATGTATGTGGCTCCCGGATTTCTTAGAAAACAAGCACAAACGCCACAGGAACAAGAAAACCCCAAGGCCCCATTCCGAAGAACCCTGGGAAAAGGATCCCCAGGCTGAGGCATCCGCTTTTTATAGAAGGGAACAGTACCCCTCAGGGTATCCCCCTGCACCGGGAAGTAGTTTCTAAGTCTACCTGAGGCTGGTTCAAGGCTGCTTCCTCTGAATTAAGAGACATCGGGATTAAGCTCTCCTTATTACCATAAGTTCGAGGGAATAGTAAGGCTCCGCAAAGGAGCGCTCATTTCCGCGAAGTATGCGGATACATGAGCGTTCCAGCGGATATAAGGTCAGGCGGAGGTCTTTCTCTTTGGCGGGCTCCCCTTATGTTACAAGCCGTCAAAAAAATACCTAACGATGCCCCGGAGGAATCCCATCTACTGCTTGAAATATACGCTAGGGGTGGGTTATCATGCCTTTTTAAGGAGTAGATGCCCCATGATAGAAGTACAGGGACTCACCAAACGATACGGCCCAGTGGAGGCAGTACGGGGTGTATCTTTTACCGTAGGTACGGAGCAAGTCCTCGGTTTCCTTGGACCCAATGGAGCCGGGAAGACCACCATCATGAAGATCCTGACAGGATACCATTTCCCTTCAGAGGGAACCGCCTTGGTAGCGGGTATTTCCGTTCAGGAGGATCCGGTGGAGGTGAAAAAGCGCATCGGTTATCTGCCCGAAAGCGTTCCCCTCTACGGGGACCTCACGGTAGTTGAATACCTTTCCTTTATCGCCGATGCCCGGCTGGTCCAAAGAGATGCCCGTAAAGAAGCCATCCAGAGCAGCCTTGCGGCCTGTGGTTTGGAACAGGTGGCGGGAAAACCTATCGAAACCCTCTCCAAAGGGTATAAACAGCGGGTTGGCCTTGCCCAGGCCATTGTCCACGATCCGCCCATACTCATTCTGGATGAACCCACCTCAGGATTGGATCCGAACCAGATCATTGAAATCCGTAATCTCATCAAAGCCCTGGGAAAACGAAAGACCGTGATCCTTTCAACCCATATATTGCAGGAGGTGGAGGCGGTCTGTTCTCAGGTGCTCATCATCAACGAGGGTCGCATTGCCGCCCAGGGCAGGCCCGAAGAAATCGCCGGAACCTTGAAAGGGACCGATACCTGGGAATTGACCCTGAAAGGAGCGGATGTGCCGGGGATCACCGAGAAAGTCACGCGCCTTACCGGTACTGGCGCTGCGGTGCGCCTCCGGGATGCGGAAACCCCTGGTACCGTGCATCTGAGCTTTACCCTGGGAAGGGATACCGAATTCATAGACGGGGAGCGGATCTTTGACTGGGCCGTGGCCGAAGGCCTTAAGATCCTACACATGAACCAGAAAAAACTCAGCCTGGAAGATATCTTCGTAAAACTCACCGGCGAGGAGGGAGCTGCATGATACATCCCGGCATACAAGGGGGACCCAGGGGGGCCGCCCTCGCCTTAGTGCGGAAAGAACTCTATTCTTATAGTATTTCCCCTTTTTTTTATGGCATTACGGTGTTCTTTCTCCTTTTTGTTTCGATATGGCTCTTTTATGTGCAGCGGTTCTTTGCCTTAAATACCGCCAGCTTGCGGCCTTTTTTTGCAGCCTTTCCCGTGGGCTTTGTTCTGGTGATACCCGCTATTACCATGAAAGGCTGGGCGGAAGAACGGAAGCTCGGCAGTATTGAGCTGCTGCTCACCATGCCTTTCTCCGAATGGGACCTGGTGCTGGGAAAGTTCATCGCTTCCCTCACCATGCTGGCCCTCATCATCGGCCTGACCATCCCCGTACCCTTGAGCCTCCTGCCCCTGGGGGATTTTGACCCCGGGACTATCCTGGGAGAATACGCGGGAGCCCTCCTGCTTGGGGCTAGCGCCACGAGTTTGGGGCTTTTGCTCTCCTGTGTATCCAGAAGCCAGGCCGGCGCTTTTCTGGGGAGCGCGGTGGTCCTTCTTATGATGATGTTTATCAACCAGATTACCCTGACCTTGAACCTGCCTCCCCTTATAACCGAGGGGATAAACTTCTTTTCCCTGTCTTTTCATTTTGAAACCTTTTCCAAGGGCATCATTGATACCAGGGATGTGGCCTTTTTCGTGCTGACCACGGTGCTGTTCTTGTTTCTGAATACCCGGGTGCTCATCTTCAGGAAATGGAGGTAAGGAATGACAAAGCAGGAAGTCCGGATCATCACCGGCTTGAGCGTGCTTGCCTTGGTTCTCGGGCTTTTAGTAAGCCGCCGTGTGTGGTTCAGGCTGGACTTGACCAAGAACCACGCCTATACCATGGCCGAGGTTTCCCGGAAGCTGTATACGGAAATCCCTGACCAGGTACGGATCACCTATTATCTTTCGGATAAACTTGCGGCCATACACCCGGTGCCGGGGGAGATTGAAGACCTGCTGCGGGAATATGCCGCCTATTCTCGGGGAAAGATCCGGTTCACCCGGAGGGATCCTGCCAAAACCGGCCTTGAGCAGGCGGTGGAACAACTGGGCATCCAACCGCAGCAGATCCAGACCGTGGAGCGGGACCAGGCCAGCATTGCCACGGTGTATACCGGTATTGCCATCGAGTACTTGGACCAGGTTGAGGTATTACCGGTGGTGTTTTCCTTGGAAACCTTGGAATACGATTTGACCTCCCGGATCCGTTCCCTGGTGCGGGGGGTGGATCGGGAAATCGGGGTCATCGTGGGTGATGCGTACCGGCAGTGGACCCAGGATTATCAGTACCTCAATCAGAGCCTGGTCCAATCCGGTTTCAGGGTACGGCTCATGAATGGCGGGGATGAAATCCCCGATGCCTTGCCGGTGTTGTTCGTGCTGGGAGGAGCCGAGGATTTGGACGAATGGGCTCTTTACCGGATAGACCGGTATATCCAGGGAGGGGGGAAGGTGCTGTTTGCCCTGGAAAGCGTATTTGTCGATACCCAGGGCGCCCTGAACGCCCGGGTGATGATGGATAAGGGATTGCTCTCCATGGTTTCATTGTACGGCGCTACGGTAAAACCGGAGATGGTCTTGGATCGTTCCGCTCTGCCCCTGCAATATCAGACCCAAAGCCCGAGCGGAGCCATCCAGCTGCACCTGGTCCGGTACCCGCATTGGATAGGGGTGCTTGAAGAAAACGGTAATAAGGCGCATCCCCTCACCGCCCGGTTCAGCGGCGTGGATCTCTTCTGGCCGAGTCCCCTGGAACTCAATCCCCTTGAACCGGTAAAGGCCGAGCCCCTCTTTACCAGTTCCCCCGAGGCGTGGTTACAGACCAGGGACTTTGTGGCAGATCCCGTTACCGGGGCCGCTCTTTTTGAACGGGAAGCCTCGGATACCCAAGGGGTAAAGCTCTTGGGAGCCGCCCTTTCCGGTACGTTTTCCAGTTATTTTGCGAATATGCCTAAGCCGGTCCGGGAAGGGACCCTTGAGGAATTGCCGGATATGCCTTCGGAACCCCGGGAATCCCGGATCATGGTGATTGGGGATACGGATATAGCCTCGAACTTTACCCGCGGGGAATCCCGGAACTTTGATTTTCTTGTCCAAGCCGCATCCTGGCTGGGTAATGATGCGGATATCATCGGTATTCGGAACCGGGAGAGCCTGGGGGGACGGCTTGATAAGATTCTCAATGAGGAGCAACGGGTCCTGGCCATGGTGTTTGCCCGGATTATCAATGTGGTGCTGGTCCCCTTGGGGGTGGTGGTAGGGGGAGTCTGCGTTGCCCTGAGACGGCGTTCTCGGATAAGGAGCTTATATAATGGTGTATAAAAAGAAAGTGCTTTTTCTTTCATGTCTAGTGGGGGTCTTGGGGTTGCTCTATGCAGGAACCTGGATATTTGAACCTGAACGGGTCCATTCCCGGAATGCTGCGTTCCAATGGCTCGACCCTAAGCGGCTGGATGAAATCGACCGGATCGAACTATCCGGTTCAGGGGATCCCTTGACGCTCGTTCGAAAAGAGCGGAACTGGTTTGTTTCGCGAGATGACGGGGATTACCCGGCAAAGCACGGGCGGATTGAGGAGTTCTTACGGATCCTTTCCGCCAAGGGAAGCTACCCGGTCCGGGGAACCGAAGCGGCTTCCCATGAACGGCTGGGGCTTACCGAAGCAACGGCCTCCCGGATCCTCCTTCGGGGGGGGGCTGCAGCCTATCCTGTGCTGGATCTCCTGGTAGGGTCTCGGGATCCTATGGGCCGGGAGGTATACCTCAGAAAACAGGACCAACAGGAGGTACGTTCCGGGACTGACAGCCTTTCCGGGTACATCTCCGGTTCCAGAACCGCCTGGTACAATCTCCGCCTGTTCCCGGAAGCGGACAATCCCGACCTGGGGGTGGATTCGGTCCAGCGCCTCACCGTGTATGCCCTGCCGGTTCCTGACGAGGAAGTTCCTGAATCCGGGGAACCCCGGCTGCCGGACCTGCCTTTTACCCTAAGCAGATCCGAGGGGGGATGGATTATAGAAGGGGCATCGGTGAATGCCCTGGATAGCCAGCGGATAGAGGCGTATATACGGTCTATTATAGAGGCGGAAGGGGAAGATTTTATCCCGGCTCCTTCGGGGATTCAGGAAGACGGGTTTAACCAGGCCCGCATTGTCTTGGAACTGGGGAACGGTCTAAGCCGCAGTATCCGGATCGGGTCTGTCTTAGAATCAAACCGGCGGGAGGCGATAGTTTCCGATACGCCTTTTGTCTATGCCCTGGCGGAATGGACCCTCAACCGGATCTTCAGGAGGGCTTCGTATTTTGAGAAGCCATAAAAGCCCGGTATTTTTCAGGATCGCTTCGAAAGGCCACAATAGGAGCGGAAGCGTCTTTCCGGGCTTTTTCCAGGGCTTGACCGGCTTCAAGCATGAGCCGTTCCGCATTGATGAACCTGCCGGCCCGGGAACTCATACCGATATACAGGTTCCCGTGCTTCTGGGCGAATTCCGGGTATTTACCTAAGATCTGCTGGTGGAATTCGCCGGATTTGGCAAGTCCCTGATCCAGGTTAATATCCGGCAGGATCAGGGCAATGCCCCAGGGGTTTTTTTCAAAAATGAGGTCCGGAAGGATGAAAAACCGGAGGGCCTCATCAACAATCAAGGGGTATAAGGTATCGGCCTGGGTCCTGCTCTGCAGGGCCATGATCATAAACACCATGTCCTGTTCAAAAAAAGCGCAGTGGTGCAGCTCCGAGGCGAGCCTGCCCCGGATGCCGGACTCTTCGCCAATAGGTTTACCACCCAAAAGGCCCTGCACTTCCTCTGCCGACGGGGGAGGAGCGGCGGGCTCCGGTTTCGGAGCATCTTTCCCCCCTGAGGAAGGGGCGCCCGGTACCGGGGCTTCCCCAGGCCGGGCCTTATCCGCAGGAGGGGGCTCTTTTCTTTCATACCCATCCCTGGGTTTGGGCTTAGCCGGCCGCACCGTAGGAGGATAGGCGACATGAGCCGGAAAGAATTGCAGGATGAAGGTCAAACAGGCTATGCCGAAGGCGGCGCTGATGACAAAGAGGGTATGTTTTAAAATGGTGATGATCCGGCTATAGTCGATCGTGGCGTAGACCGCGCTGATGTATACATTCCGCATACTGGGAATCTGCACACCTTCAACCAGGGGCTGTTTCGAGATGCCGAATTGCGATTTGAAATGGGGGACATCCCCCGACCATCCCAGGGTCTCCCCTTTAATGCGTTCCAGGGTGTAGTTTCCCGCCGGCCCTGCCGAAAGAATCACCCCCTGGAGGGTCTTTGAGGCCTCAAAGGCATCCAGGAGCCGCGCTTTAAAAGGTTCGCTCATAAACCCCTGGGTTTCCTCGGCAGCGGAAATATCCGCAAGATTAAAAAATTCTTTTTCCGCTAAGATCCGGCGCTCCTTGATGCCCCTATAGAGGCGGAATCCGGAAAAGCCCAGGGTTGCGAGATATATCCCGATACATATCCAAGCGATGATATGGGGATGGAGCGCACATTTCGTCATTCTTTTGGGGTTTGGTATATTAATCACCCCGGCGGCAGTAGGAGAATGATGTTTCCACATACGCATATTATCGGTGGAGAAGGGCTTACTTTTAAAGAGGACTTCCCCATTCCTCCCGATAAATCGGTAAAAATCCCTCCGCCGCTTACCCGGATTGGGAACGCCGGTTCGAGGGCCGGCGCGCCGCGGCCTAAGCCCTGGCCCCCAAAGGCCCGGGGCTCATGGGGGTGAAGGCATAGGCCTTCCATAAGCTATAGCAGACCTGGGCCGAATTGATTATGCTAGGTACTATGGCACTTAGGAAAAGAGCCCTGCCCCAGGGCTGGTATCCCCAGGATGCAGAACAGATCCAGAGCTTTTTAGCTTCCTTTCCTCGTAAAACCTGTTCTGCCCGGGCTGCGGTAGCGCCCCATGCGGGATGGGGCTATTCAGGAGCCATAGCTGCCGCTGCGGTAACCGCTTTGGACTCCCAGGCGGATACGGTGGTAGTTATGGGAGGACATCTTCCGGCCGGTTTACCCCCCTTGTTTGCTGAAGAAGATGGGTTTGCCGGTCCCTTTGGAAATATGGAGATGGACCGGGAGCTTCGGTCTTTGGTACAAAAGGAACTGTGGAGGAAGCGTTTCCCCCGGGGAACCGCGCCGGACCGGTATCACGATAATACGGTGGAGGTTTTGGTTCCCATGGTGCATTATTTTTTCCCCAAAGCCTGGCTGCTCTGGCTTCGGCTTCCTGCGGAAATGGCCGCGTATGAGGCGGGGCGCATCCTGTTTCAGGCAGGAAAATCCCTGAACCGCAATGTGGTGGTCTTGGGTTCCACCGATCTGACCCATTACGGGGATCACTATGACTTTTCCCCTATGGGAACCGGGAAAAAGGCCCTGGACTGGGTACGGGAGGTCAATGACCGGCGCTTCATTGAGACCCTCCTCCAAGGAAAGGCCGAAAAGATCCTGGAACGGGCTTTGGAGGATAGATCCGCCTGTTCCGTGGGAGCGGTATTGGGGACCCTGGGTTTTGCCCAGGCGGAAGGGGCGGATCAGGGGGAACTTCTGGCCTATGGTACCAGTGCGGACGGAAGCCCCCAAGACCAGGAGAACCCCGGGTCCTTTGTAGGGTATGCCGCCCTGGGCTGGTATAGATAGCCCAGGGTCAACAGGGTAAGGAATTGGGTCCACCGATTGAGGCCTAAGGCCCGGTACCGACTAAGCGGATCTTTTGGACGAAAACGCGGTGTAATCCCGGTAATCGGTGTAATCCCGGACCGCAGGTCCGGAGGACCAGAGGTGCGAGACCTCTTTTGTTTTCCAGTCCCTTACCATGTTGCCGGTGATGGATAGCCCTCTTACCGTACCCCGCAGGTACAGATCCCCCGGATGAGGGGGATGGTGCCTACCGAATCCCCGCATAATCCGGGGAAATTCGGGGGTGAGCCCCAAGGGCTTTTTCGGTATCCCCGGGAGCTCCCGTTTCTTAGCCGATGGAGCAATCTGCCCGGCCGGAGAGGAAACCCGTATAGGTAACTAAAGCACTTTTATAGTCCGACTAGAGAGCTTTTGTAATCCGACTATAGGACTTTTATAGTCGACTAGGGTAGTGTACTAGACTTATTATAATAAATACGGATATACTATACCAGAACTTTATGAGGGGGAAATTATGGTAACAATAGCATTCGCCAGTTCAAATCTGAAGTGCGAAAAGATGCTCAGAAAAAACTTCGTTTGGCATCCGATATCCTAAAGCCTTACCAGGTCGATTATTGATTTTTTCAATAATCTCTCTGGGTGAGTCCCTCAAATGAAGTCCCCTTGGGGAGATACTGCCATCAGTCCGTTGGTGTGTTCATTCAATCCTCGGTCCCATGAATGGTAGGGATGGGCAAAATAAATATCGCATCCCAATTTCTGTGACAACTCCTTGTGTCCGGCAAACTCCTTCCCGTTATCCACCGTCAGGGTTTTAATATACTCATCCGCGATTGACCTGAATGCCCGGACAGCCGCTCTATTGAGCGTCGCCGCCGCCTTGTTCGGCATGACCTTTCCCCTCAATAATTTCGTGGTTTTATCGACAAATGTCGCGATATACGCCGTTTTTCCCACCCCTCCTATGGTATCTCCCTCCCGGACCTTCTCATCCATCAGGGTAGGCCGTTGATCGATACGCTTTCGGTCGGGAATCTGTCCCCGACAGTCTTTTACTCCGCTCCGCCCCTTCCCTTCCTTCCGTGGATGCCGAAAATGACCCTTCAATTCCGGGTCTTGGCCTATTCCCTCGTATAAAGAGCTGGTAAATCGTCTCATGGGATACCCGCATTTCCGCCTGTTCCGGGTATTCTTCCTTTAATCGTCCCCCTATCTGCTCTGGACAGTAGTTCTTTTTAAACCAGGCTTTAACGGTGGCCATCAAGGGATGATTATCCATTTTAGGACTCCTTTTGGATTGCGTCCTCCGTTGTTCGGCTTGAAGTTGGGCCGCTTCTCCACTATAAAGCCCCTGTTCGCTGTTCCAGACTAATTCCCGGTATACGCTGCTGAGATGTTTCCCCAAAATAACGGCGATGTAACATGCCGGCAGGCCCATAGCGGTCATAACCTGTAGCGCAATTCGTTCATCTTTGGTAAAGTGTGTATACGGCATCGTTCTCCTCCGGTGGATGTTTTATGCAACTTCATTTTACCGGAGGCGGCGATGCCTTTTCTATACCCCGCTATTTTCGCACTTCAGATTTGATTTGGCCACTTATAAATGCTTTATCGGCATCTTCGCCATGTCCATCTATCACAACGGCAATTACATAATAAAACTAACGATAAGGATGGGATACGGTTTCAGGAATATAGACAATTTAATAGCAACGGTAATGCTCAAGGTGCTCCGGCATTAACTTGGCACTTCCTGGGAGGGCTTAAATTTGCCCACACATACCGCTTCAATCCCTTGCGCGTTCGCTGGAGGAACCTTTTTCTCCACAGCGATAACCGTAAACAGGCTGCAAGGCGGCTATGCCGTCACATCCCATGCGTTTTCCTGTTTAACCGGAAGCCTCCCCCGCAGCCGGCAAGATAAGAAATGTGGTCCGCGAATTAACGCCGCTCTATCCGAATAAAGGGGACCTTTATCCGTAGAATTTTGCCGGGACCGGAGGTCTGCGGCATGGCGGCGGCCGTAAACCTCCGTCGTGGTGTTGAGCGGCGGTTAGTTAGGGGGAGTATACCTGAGGTTAAGCACCCACTCCATGCCGGATGGCATACTGTTGCTTAGGTCTGTTGAGTAGGTTACAGTTTCTATATTTTTTGAATCGTCTAATATATATGTCACTATATATACCAGATTCCAGCCTTTCTTCAACCTAAGATTATAATTCTTAACCCAACTATACGATTTTTCATTGTTTTCATTTGTCTCAATCGCTCTTTCAACCCCAATAACACTGACCGCCTCTGGCGAATAAACATACGAGATATAATATTCTTCTGACGGGGCAATTTTTTCGTAAAATAGCCAATAGGTTTTATCATTAACAAGACAGAATCTTCCCCGGAATATTTTGGCATCTTGAGACGATACAGTTGCCGAATCAGAGAGCTTAAAGACAGCCTTGATGGTTTCCAGATAGTCCTCCGGAACCGTTGCCGGAAGGTTTAAGGTTAATTTTCCATCGGTAACGGTTCCTGCGCCATTTGGAAGGTCTGGAAGATATAATGGATTATCGTCCCAATTATAGGCTATTTTGATAGTCCCGCTGCCGGTATATGGGGTGGTGTTATTTTGCAAGTACACCGGTGCATCTTTGACCATCGAAATTTCTGTAGGCGTTCCTTCCCCGGGATTGCCGTTGTCACATCCGGGGAACAGGGCTAGGGTTAGCGCCGGAATCAGAGCGAACAACACGGACCGGATTGTTCTTTTATCCATCTTCTTCTCCTTGGGAAGGGGCAGGGTATACGGTAGTTTTGTGTGATTCCCACCTCACATAATCGTAACCCGTAAAAAACAGGCTGTCAACGCGGCCCGGGGGGAACCGCGCAAGGGATAGAAGCGGAAATCCCGCAAGCCCCCGCAGGGGGCTGAGGAATTGGAGCGGATAGCCCGGTTTCCGGCGCGGAGCGCCGGAAATGCGCCCAAATTCAGGATTGAAAAGTTAAATTGCCGCCCTGCCGTGATCCCCCCTTGACCCTCGTCCCCTGGAACCGTAAATTCCTAGTATGCCTCCATACCGGCCCCTCAGGGTAAGCCTTTTTATTTATGATCTGTTCCGTCTTTTCGGGATGCTTTGGGTATTGCCCCTGGTGACCTTTGCTCCCCAGTCTGAATCGGGCTTTCCCTTTCCGCTTTTGGTGTACACGGCCCCCAACGCCCTGTTTATCTTGGCGGTTTTCTTTTTATTGATTCGGTTTGAGGAATACCGTTCGTATACGTATCTGTACATAGCCGGAAAAGCTGTTGCCATTACGGCGAATATAGGGTGGTTTTTCTTTTCTCTGCGGAGGCTGGCCCCGGCCCTGGCGGAATCCGCTCTGAAAACCGTACTCCTTTTGGGTTTCCTCCTGCTCCTTGCCGGCCTTGACGCCCTTTCTGTCCTGGGGATGTCGGCGCTTGCCATTAGCGGGATGAAGAAACCGGCGGACGGCAAGACGGCGGTACCGGCTTATGTGGCGGCGGACCGGGACGGAGGGATAGAATGAGGATTATACCTGTCGCGAGCGGAAAAGGCGGAGTGGGAAAATCCCTGGCTGCGGCGAATTTGGCGATTGCCTTTGCCCAGGCGGGGCAGCGGGTGGTTCTGGCGGATATGGACCTGGGGGCTTCAAACCTGCACCTGGTTCTGGGGTATCAGGCCCCCAAAACAGGGATAGGGACGTTCCTGAACGATAGCCGTTCGGATTTTTCCAGGGTGATAATGGAGACGGACATACGGGGCCTCAGATTCATTCCCGGAGACGGGGAGATTCCCGGCAGCGCGAATCTCAGGGCGTCCCAGCGTAACGCTCTGGTCAAGCGGTTTTTGGCGCTGGAGGCCGATACGGATATCCTCATCCTGGACCTGGGGGCCGGAACCCATCAGGCTATCCTGGACTTCTTTCTCCTTTCCGGTCAGGGGATCATCGTGACCGCCCCGGCGGTTACCGCCACTCTGAACGCTTATATCTTCCTGAAAAACACGGTTTTCCGCATGATGTATACCTTGTTCCCTAAAGGAAGCGCGGCGTATACCTACCTGGAACAGGTCAGGAAGGATAGTTCCGGCAAAAACCGGCTCTATATACCTCAAATGCTCAAGGCCATTGCCAAGCTGGATTCCAAATCCTATAAAAAATTCCGGGAAAGCGCGGTTCATTTCCATCCCCGGCTCATCATGAACATGATAGACGACCCCAAGGATGCGGATGTGGCCCTGAAGATACGCCGGTCCTGTGAGGAATACCTGGATATTAAGATCGAACATCTTGGCGTCATCTACCGGGATGTGCTGCAGGATACGGCCCTTGCTTCCCGGCTCCCCATCATCCTTTACAAACCCCAGTCCCTCTTGTCCCAGGCTATCTACCGTATCGCCGACAAGATACTCCAGTCCGAAGAAGAAGGGTTTAACCTGGGCGAACGGGACATAGACGACAGCTTCCAGGAAGCGGCCCTGGAAGCGGAGATCGATTTCGAGAACAAGGCCGAATACGTGGAAGAACTGCTCCATACCGGGGCCATGACCCAGGGGGACCTTCTGGAAACGATAAAATCCCAGCAGATCGAGATTACGAAACTCAGAAAAGAAAATAATTTCTTGAAATTAACCGTATCAAAGGCTATCTCCCAGGGATTTAAGCCGTAGCGAGGCGCCATGTTATTGTCAATATCCTTCCCTTCCTGGCTTCATCCGGAGATCATCCCCGGCCTTCCGGTCCGGTGGTACGGCCTTATGTATATCGCAGCTTTTGCCGTCGCCTTTTTGCTCTACCGGAAGCAGGTGCGGGAACGGAATTTTCCCATGACCGAGGACGAGCTTTCGGGGCTTTTCGTTGCGGGAATCGCGGGATTGCACATTGGGGCGCGGATTTTCGCTACCCTGGTATACGAGACGAGCGACATCTATGTCC
>JAITRH010000069.1 GCA_031288495.1 Treponema sp.
CTACGATCGGTTCGATAATTTTAAGAATACCCTTGATTCGATTATTGAGGAGACCGGTAATGGCAGTAAAGGGATCATTGATAAACTCATTGGTAAGTCGGTTCAGGTATTTGACACTCTCGTTCCTGTCAATGAAAACGCCTTTGTTTCCATAAATGACAATGAAAAGAAGAATACCCTTGTTGCTTAATTACTGCGATTACAATCGCCCGCTAGTATAACCGAAGCCAACTGGAATGGTATTATAGAGGCCCTCGGAACCGAGGGACGGTATGTAACATTAGACCTTTCCGGCTGCACCAAGGGAACCCATACAGAGGGAACAGGGCTTCGCTCGGATGGAACCTTCGCGCCTAACGGCGCCCCGGATAAGACCCAGCTTGCCCAAGCCGAGACCAGTCCGGGCAAGACGGTGATTGTCGAACTGGTGCTGCCCGACGACGCTACAAAGATACCGGAAGGAGCGAGCAAAGGCGGCGCTTTTCTTTATTTCTTAAGCCTTACCAAGATAAGCGGCAAAAACATAACTGAAATTGGGAATAATGCCTTCTACATGGATCCGGGCGGGGCAACCCCGAACCTTACCGAAGCAAATTTCCCCAAGGTTACAAGTCTTGGCAATTCCGCCTTTGCCTATTGCTACAATCTGCCCGAGGTGTCGTTTCCAGAACTTACGACAATTGGCAACTCGGCCTTTTCTAGCTGCCACACCTTAAGGAGTGTTTCGTTACCCAAAGCCCAGACCCTTGGCAACTCGGTCTTTGCCAGTTGCTTTAAACTGACAGCCATTGCGCTACCGAAAGCTACGGTGATTGGGAACACCCTTTTTACGCTCTGTGAGAACCTTGCCACCATTGATTTACCGGAGATAACCAAGATTAACCCCGGTACTTACAACGCCACTACCGGCGTCCCCGGGGGAGGGGTTTTTACCGGGTGTAGCTCCCTGGTAACCTTGAATATTCCCAAGATTACGGAGCTTGGAGGCCAGGCCTTTACCCTGTGCGAAAACTCCGCCCCCTTGGTCATTACCATGGGTGCTACCGCACCCACGGTGGGAGAGAATCTCTTCCTCAATGTTACCAGCCCCAGAACGGTTACGGTTAAAAGACCCGCAAGCGGGACCGGTTACACCGATGAGTGGAAGACCAATTTTAAAGGGAAAGGCTGGAACGGGACGGCGGTTATCACCGTTGAGAATGCCAATGTTACTACCCCTGTAAACAATTCCCAGATTACCCTCTCGGTAATCAACCTGTAAGGAGGAACAAGGATGAAAAAATTACCCTTTTGTACGCTGGTCATTTTGGGGCTCATCTTTTTAGGGTGCGATAATAGCACAGAAAATACTGATACCGGAAGCGGTTCCTATACCGTTACCTTCACCACATACGCCTCCGGCACAATCCCGGCTCAGACGGTAAGCCCAGGGGGGAAGGTAAGCGCTGCCTCTACTCCCACCGGAGATCCCGCCGGTGCTCAGTTCGCGGGCTGGTACAAGAACGGGGGAATCGATACATGGAATTTTAGTGATCCGGTAACGGAAAACATGACCCTCTGCGCGGGATGGAAGTTTACCACCATAGCCGCTTTAACCACATTTTTGGATACTGTTACGGCAGGGGACTCGCCGGCGGCAAGGCACACAATCCAGGGTGTAGACCCCAATCCCGGCAAACTCCCCATTCCGGTAGCGGTACAGATTCAGCTTACCCGTCAAAATTGGGCCGACCTGGTAACGGGCATCGAATCCAAAAACAAAAAGGTGAGCCTTGATCTTAGGGACTGTACAAAGGGAACAGGCGGCCTTACCGAAGGAAATGCCGCTGCACAACAAGAAGGGGGATTGTGGGCAGACGGCACATTCAATCCCCTTGATGCCGCAGCGGGTTACCTTCCCAACCCCGGCACGAGTAGGGTCAACAACACGATTGCAGGGCTTGTCCTGCCAGAGGCGGCAACGAAACTGTATCAGGCTACCACTAACCTTAACCTGTGCAAGGAAATACGGGGCAACGAAGTTACCGAGATAACCACCAACAATTCGTTTCATGGCGGTCTCATGGCAAAGGTTTACTTCCCCAAACTCACCGCCATAGGTGACGCTTTAAAGGAAGCCCAAAATCTTGAAGTTGCCTACCTCTCCGAAGTAACGGAAATAGCGGATGAAGCCTTTATGTGGACCTGGAAAGCCCCCGCTCCAGGGGTCTATAACGTGTATATACCCAAGGTAGAGAAAATAGGGAATAAAGCCTTCGCCCAATCCGGGCCGGGGGACCTGACCATCACCCTGGGAGCCACCCCACCGACCCTGGGGACAAGGGTATTCGAGGGAGTTACCGGGACCAAGCGGATTACGGTTCGGGTTCCCAGTGCCTCTCAATCCGCCTACACCGAGGCATGGGTGGAGGGTCTTAAAGGCAAGGGCTGGACATCCTCTGGACCTGGGAACGGCGCCATCATGCGCAACATCAACGTTACTATCGAGGGGTATTAGCCATGAAGAAAGCTGCTCTGTTTCTGCCGGTTTTCTGCTTGTTTACCATCTTGGGCTGGGCCCATCCTCATCCAAATCCCGCTGATGAAGATCCCGGGGATTCCCCATCCCTGCAGATACTGGGCGGCACTCTTAAAATCGGCGGCTCTCTTAAGGTCCGCCTGATGGCCGAAACCGATACCCGCGAAGACGCGCCAACCACGGTGTTTTTTAACGACTCCCGTAACTCCTCCGGTTCCGTAATGGAGGGGGATGAACCTTTCTCTTCCCCCATGTTTCATCCGGGTCACGGAGGCAGCGCCCCTTCATCCAGTGGGAGAAGCGCCTCCGAGGACGATTTTGCCGACGGCACAAGTCTTCGCGCCGAACTTTCCACGGTTTTTTCCCGCCAAGAGGGGGGGATAAAATTCACCCTCCGCAAAAATGTGGGCCCCCTTTTCGAACTTATCGATTCATCCACCGGCAAGGCGGAACTGGATAAAGACCTGAACTATCTCGATCTGGTCAACGCCTACGGCTGGTTTAATCTGGGGGACAATATGATTACCGTAACCGCCGGCATTATTGGAGACGGTATTTTCGGTACCTCCGCGCTGGAGGATACCGCCACCGACAGGGATTACGATGCGGTACGGGGACTTCGCCTTGCGGTAACCCCGTGGAAGATTCCCGGCCTCCTCTTCGGCGCGGCCTGGGATTTCGGTACCTATCTGGGAGACGACCAATACTTCGGGATAGACCAGAACACCAAGGCCGTGGCGGAAGCTGAGGGGAATCGGATTTTCGACACCCTTCCAAGCCTTTTCAGCCAGACCCGAGTCGGGGCGCTGTACATCCACGAAGGATGGGGCGGGGTCTCGGTTTCGATGAAACCAAACGGCTTCTATTACAACAACCTTCTCTATTCGGAAGAGCCCCTGTGGCACGGAATAAACCTCCTCTTTGGGATAAAGGTTACCGCCCTCCTGGATTTCCGTTTTATCTTTGAAGGGGAATTTCGTAACCTGGGCATCAATAAGCATCTTTCAAAAGGAGCCGCAGAGCTTCTCGCAGGGCTTAAGACCACCACCTTGGGTACCAAAGCCCAGCAGGAGTATGGGGAAACCTTTATGCCGGGATCCGACCTCTACTTTTCCGCCGTTTGCGAATACTTCTACAACCTCTCCTTTGGGGCCCGTTACCACCTGGCAATGTTTGACCAGGTAGGGTATCTGGAAGCCGATGAAGTAACCGCTTACACCCTGCACGAAATTCGGGTCTTCGGTACTTATGAAATCTTCTCCTGGCTTGCCGCAGGTCTTGAAACCCAATGCGACATTGATGGACTTACCTCTCATAATTATGATCCAAGCCATAAAATTACCGGCAGGGATTCGATCTTCAAGGGCTTTTACCTAAAGCCCGATCTTACCTTCACCGTTGGTGAAGGACTATCCTTCGTTCTGAGGGACAAGATTTACTTTTATAACGAAAGCTACGTGGCCAATGCCTACCCCGAGGGCGCTTATATCATGAATCAGGTTCAGCTTGATTTTATCTGGAGTTTTTAAGGGAGGGGTAGCATGAATACAATGAATATTAAGGAAGGTAATGATGAAAAAAGCGTATTTGGCGGTATTCCTAGGGATCACCGCGGCATCCATAGCCGGGGCCCATGAGTTTTTCGTGATTCCCCGGGAAGTAAGGGATTACAAATCCGGGGATACCGTCCCCCTTTCCGTACTTTCCACCCACTACTTTATGGTCGGGGAGGAGATTGAGACCCCTGCCACGGTGAACCAGGTGTATGTACTGCAGAGCGGGGTAAAGACCAGTCTTCCCCTCACCCCGAACCAGGAGCAGCTGGTCTACGAAACCAGCTATACCTTAAAAGACAACACCCCTGCGGTACTTGTGGGCAACCGCCTCGGGGCCTACTACTGCCTCTTTACCGATGGGAGCTACGCCGATGGAAAGCGGGACGAGGTAGCCAAAGCGAATCCCCAAAAGACCATAGCCCGGTCCCATTTCTACGCCAAATTTTCAAAAACCTACCTGAACCCAGATCCCCAGGATACCACGTATAAAAATTCCCTGGGGCAGACCCTGGAGATTGTGCCCCTTACCAATCCCGCACAGATTGCCAAGGGCAAAAACGCGGAATTTCAGGTACTTTACCAGGGCCGGCCTTTAGGCAATGCGGAAGTTTCCGCAACCTATAACGGGTATGACCCAAAGAAGGAGAACCGCTATGCCTTGACCGAAACGACTAAGCAGAGCGGCAGGGTGCGGTTTAAAATCATCCAAAGCGGCATTTGGCTCGTCCGGGTAAGCGATACCCGGCGCGGCGACCCTGGGGTGGATGTACAAGAACTGGCCGCTATTGTGGTATTCACCGTTAAATAACGCGTTTCGTATGCTATTCTCATCAGGATACACCCATAGAATTCGCTAATTCTATACTGCATAAAGGAATGAGCAGGCTATGCCGATTGTTACTACTTAGCTCACTCAGTATTCGGTAAGGACATATAAATTTCTATGCGTGTATCCTGTAGGCTTATCAACCTGAAAGGTTGCAAAGGCCTCTTGTAATATTCATCATTATGAAGCGCGGGCTTTCTACCGAAAATAAGGTATGAAATGGAGTAATTTTCATTCGTTATCATTTTTCACGGGGATGTCCATAAAAGCATTTGTTATCGGTAGCAGTATATGCTTTTTGGCCCTTTCTGGATGTGCAGGTAATCCTCAACCTGCAGCATCACCGCAGCCCAAAACACCAACCCAAGCTAATGCATCGACCCAAGGTAAAGCGCCGGTCCAATCCATCAATTCAGGTCAAATCGTGCAAGAAGGTACCGAATTTAACGAGGAAGATGATGTTTGGGCCATCCTGGAACGGGGAGAAAGCGGTAAGGCCCGGGAATTTTTTTTGGGAAAAGTAGACGTTAAAGCTACGGATAGCCGGGGAAGAACGCCCCTGCACATGGCCGCTGAAATACAGGATCCGGACTTAGCCAAATTCTTTATTTTTATGGGAGCCCAGATTGATCCGGTGGATAACCAGGGAAGGACTCCTTTGGGGATTAGCGCAGCAAAGCATGATGCCCCCACCGCCCAGGTGCTGGTTACCGCAGGAGCGGATATTCACCACTCCATGCCCGGGGGAACGAGTCCCGCATTGACCGCCGTAGGCACCGCGGGGAGTCTTTTATCCGCTATGACAAACTCCGACACCATACGGGCCACCGACTCCAATGGACGAAACCTCCTCGACCTTGCCTTTGCCTATCCTCATTCAAAGGTTCACATGGAATCCGCAGAAGTCCTGGTGTTGGCAGGGGCGGTTTCAAAAAATCCCATATTCCCCTATTTTGCCCCGGCTGCACGGACTTCCAATTACAATCGCCGAGCCGCGGACGGGATTGCTCCCCTGCACTTTGCCGCAGGGAATGGATACACCGGACTTATCGCCTTCTTAATAGAAAAGAAAGCGGATGTCAATATTAAAAATGCCGCTGGGACCACGCCCCTGCATGAAGCGGCTCGATCCGGGAGTATCGCGGCCATGGAACTGCTGATCCAGGGCGGTGCGGAAATTAATGCCCAGGATGCCAAGGGGAATACGGTGCTCCATATTGCCGTACCCATGAGCACCCATAAGGAAGCCCTCTCTCTATTCCTATCCAAAGGGGCGAATCCGAACCTCCGGGACGAACATGGGGATTCGCCTTTGCATATTGCCATTAGGCTGAACCGGAATCCTGATATTATCCGAACCCTCCTTGCAGGGGGGCCAACAGGTAAGTCCGATGTATCTATCCGTAATACCCAGGGCAAGACCCCCCTTCATCTTGCAGTAGAGGAAGACCGGATCACCTATATTCCCCTGCTTTTGGAATATAAATCCGATATTTTTTCCGTAGATAACGACCGGATAACCCCTTTTGAAAAGGCCCTGCAGGAGCATCATACCCTCCTGCCTGCCCTGATTACCCCTGAGACGGTGCTTCAAAATGACAGCAGCGGCAATACCCTCTTGCACATCATCATCCAGAAACGGGGGGATATCAAGTTTGTCGAACTCATCTTAGACAAAAAAGCCCTGATAAACGCCCGGAATAAAGAAGGGGATACCAGTCTTCACCTGGCGGTCCGGCAAAATGACCAGCCCGTAGGGGAGTTGCTGCTCTCCCGGGGGGCGGATGTTTTTGCCCCTAACTCCAAAGGGGAAAGCCCCCTCTATCAGGCTTTTTATACCACCGGAGGTTTACGGGCATGGATCCTCACGCCTGAAACCCTCAAAGCCAAGGACGGTTTGGGAAATACCATCCTCCACTATGCGGCCCAGTGGAAGCTGGATCAGCATATTCCCCTTATCGTCGAACGAGGGGGAAATCCCGAAGCGGCAAATGCCACGGGAGAAACCCCTCTGTTTGCGGCGGTGAAGATTGATTCCCCTTCCACCATCCGGGTCTTAAAGTCCAAGGGGGCCCTCATCACCACGAGGGATATTCTTGGTAATTCAGCCCTCCATGCGGCGGTTCGCTGGAATGCCCCAAAAGCCGCGGAAGAGCTTATTGCCTCGGGAATAGACATCAATGGCCATGCCTTAAATGGGAAGACCCCCTTGCATGACGCGGTACGCTTGGGAATCACCCCCCTGGAAACCATACTCCTCAACAACAAGGCGGATCTGGAAGTCCGGGATGCCGAAGGAAACACGCCCCTCATGGAAGCGGCCCTGGCAGGAGGGCCGAGTGCAACCGTGGAACGGCTCGTGAATAAGGGAGCGGATCCCTTTACCCGCAATGACCGGGGGGATACTCCCTGCCACATTGCGGTGATTACCGAGCAGGAGGATTTGGTTAAACTCTTATTACGCTTAGGCACCTCCATTCATGCAAAAAATTCCAGCGGGATGACCCCCTTCCGAAACGGTTTGATAAGTTCTCCCAAGATGGTTTCCATCCTCCTTACCAAGGATCGGATCGCGGTTCCTGATGATGATGGATTTTCCCCGCTCCATATCGCAATCCGGGATAGGGCGCCGAAGAGTATTATTCAACTGATCATTGACCAGGGAGGACGGATGTCAGCGGTGGATGCAGAAGGCCGTACCCCCCTCAGATTGACGGTGGATCAAAATGCCTGGGAATTAACCCAGCTGCTCATTGAGAAGGGATCCAATATCTTTTCCACCGCCGCCGATGGGAAAACCCCTGCTCAGATTGTACTCTCCAAAGGTAATGAGGCGGTTAAAGCCTTTTTCAGCAATAGTAAGGCCATCAATGCGCAAGATCCTTCAGGGAATACCATTCTGCACTTGGCCGCGCAAACCGGAAAACCGGACATCGTTTCCCTCCTCATAGAACTGGGGGCCAATAAAACCATTAAAAATATTGCCGCAGAAAGTCCGGTGGACATAGCGCAACGGTGGAAACGGGATACGGTGGTGGTCCTCTTACAATAAAGAGCGTCCAAGTAATCGGTAGACCTTATGCAAAGGAACCTACTTTTTTGTGTCATCCTCGGCCTTTGTATCCCTGGATTCCTCTTCCCTGGAGGAGAGGCCCAAGGGTCCGCATCCCCCGCTCCTTCGGAGCTTAGCGGGGTGATTCCTCCCCAAGCAATACGGATAGAGGAGTATATCTCCCGGGGGGCCTATGGCTATCCTTTGCAAGAGACCGGTCTTATCCAGGTGTTCCCTGTTGCGGATATTCGGGGTACTACCGGATACCTCCAGGTGGGGCTCAGGGCCAGGCATGCCTTGCCTCCTTTGAATATCGCCTTTGTGATTGATAAGAGCATGTCTATGGAGGAGCAGGGAAGAATAGACTGGGTCAAGGAGGCGTTTCGTGCTTTTATCGATCAGGTGCGACCGGAGGATGTGGTTTCCCTGGTGCTCTTTAATACTTCCGCTAAGGTGGTCATCCCCCCGGCCCAGGTGAAAACCCCCCAGGATAAACAGCGCTTCATGGATCAGGTTACTTCCCTTCACATCGGCGGGAGAAGCGATATCTATGAAGGGATGGCCCTGGGGTATACCCAGGTGGCGGCGAACTATCGCAAGGGTTATATCAACCGGGTTATCTGTTTAAGCGACGGCGACCATAATGCCGGGGATAAAGACAAAAACGACATCCTCCGCTTAGTGGAAACCTATTATAAGCAGGGCATCACCCTTTCCACAGTTGCTCTTGGGGGGAGTGCGGATCTCCAACTCATGACGGAGACTGCCCGTGCGGGAGGCGGCACTGCCCGGTTCATTGCAGAGCCCCAGGAGATGGCAAAAACCTTTGGCAGCCAGCTGGACCGCCTGGTCCTTCCCGCAGCCCGGATGCTTAAGATGGAACTAGTCCTTGCCCAAGGGGTGAGTCTCCAGGAAACCTGGGGGTATGAACACCAAGTCCTGGGTACAACGGTTCATTACACCCTGGGGACCCTCTATAATGAGGATACTAAAACCCTGGTCGCGGAAGTGCAGGTCCATCCCCAGCTCTTGAGGAAGCCCCTGGATATACCCTTGGGTACCTGGTATCTGGAATACCAGGATCAGGAGGATGTTCTCCGGCGACAAGGCCCCTACCCTATTGTGCTTAAGGCTTCAGCCATCACCCACAAGAAGGAACTCCAGCATCCCTGGATACGAGAATCCGAAGGGTTTATACGCTTAGGGCGGGGGTTGATACACCTGGGAAACCAGGCCCTTGAAATCCATAAGCTCCAGCGAGCCTATGATAGCCTGAAAAGATATGAGGATCCTGCCCTTGCATCCCAACGGACCTTTCGGGCCGATAATAATGGACTTATCCCGCTTGCGGAAGCCTCCGCAGGGCCGATGCCTACGGTCAAGAATCGGCTTCTCCAGGCGCTGAACCAGGCCCTGCAGGAGATAGATGCACTGGCCGCCTATCTGGGGGATATTCGGGATACCCTGGGGGAAAGGCGCTATGAAGGGGAATTACTCCTCCTCACCCAGTACCATGAGGCCTTTTCCCAGCTGTATGCCCGGTATGGGGCTGACGACTCGGGGTAAAGCAGTTTTAAGTCAGGCGTACTGCGGTAATTCCCTGATACCTACTGCCTCCGGGGATGTCAAGCTAGGGCGTAGGAGCTCAGGTATTCTATTTTCCACTCCCCGGGGTTTGCGTATGGACGGTACCGGTATAGCCGAGAGCATGGTACTGAATGAGATGGCGGGATTATCCCGGATAAAAATCGGCGCCTGGGGACGTATCGCCTTAAGGGCCGCTTGTATCCTGGGGAGATCCTTTTTTTCCGCCAGATCGATCTTGGACAGTACAAAGCAGTCTGCATAGATCACCTGTTCATAGAGGGAAGCCACGGTGGAGATTAATTTGAGGAAACGGAGGGTATCAATGACACAGATCATTCCCCTAAATTGCAGTCTGCCGTCGCTGCGGGCTTCTGCAGTGGTACCCAGCCGATGCAGTACCGAAGCTTGGGCAAGCCCTGAAGTTTCTACCAATATATAGTCATAGGCCAGGAGGTTTTGGATGGTTTGTAAGAAGGATGAACCCATACTGAGCCGATAGGACCCGGAGAAAGAACCGGCAGGGTTAACCTGAAACTGTCCTTGGTCATTAAAAACGGTTACCCTTTTTAACCCTTCCCTGTCTTTGAGATCTTCCTGTAAAAACGTCGTTTTTCCAGAACCGAAGAAACCGGTAACTACCATAAGCTGAGTCGTAGTTATTCTTGTCGCTGCTCTCATAGAAGACTCCTATTAGGCTCCTCTTTGCCCACCAATCCTGACCCTTTGAGTGATTCCTTAAGAGATTTCTTATGTCCTTACTCATCCTATACAGGTATGGGCCGGTCTAATTTCCCGCGTTATTGGTACAATGGGCCTCTGCGATTTCCGCAGCGCTTACCACATCCGGGGCATACAGGTCAGCGCCAATGACCTCACAATACCGTTCGGTTACGGGATCGCCGCTTACCATGATCTTTACCTGATCCCGGATACCTGCACTATTAACCGCCTGTACCAGGGTTTTCATCTGAGGCATGGTGGTGGTACGGGCTGCGGTACAGGCGATGATCTTGGCCTTTTCCTGCTCCGCCGCTTGAATGAACCGTTCCGAGGTAACCGCAGCGCCCAGATCAATGACCCGAAGTCCGAGGCCCCGCATCATCACGGAGATCAGGTTCTTCTCCGTATCCTGGATATCCCCTTTGACGGTTCCGATCACCACCGTACCTTTTCCCGCGGTTTCACTGGCCTGGAGATAGGGAGTGATAGTCTTGATACCCATGTTTAAGGCCCGTTCTACCACGAGAACTTCAGGAATACAGATTTCCCGTCTTCTGAACCGCTGTTCCACGGTTTCCATACCCGCAATTAAACCTTGCTTGAGGATATCCTCAAGAGGATAGTTTTCGTTAACCGCTTGGGTTATTAATTCGCTTGTTTCCTTGGCCTTACCGGCCTGGATGCTCAATGCAATGGCATGTAAATCAACCATACTTTTCTCCTCTACTTTTAATACTGAACTCGAACCATAGACCTTTTATAGCCGGCGGTACAATCCTCCTGGCCGGCCGGGAAGTACGCCCGGTGGACGTCTTGCTCCCTCGGTGCAGTGGCCGAGCTTTGAATAGTTCCGTATTACTCCCTGATTAACCTGCGGTAATTCACCGGAAGATGGTCTTCCGGCAGGTCCGGAGACCGATCGCCTCCTTGTCCCCGGTATTTTCCCGGACTTACCCCGATGTAGGTCTTGAAGATCTTGGAAAACCAGCTTTGATCCTCGAAACCGCAGGCACCAGCGATTTCACTTAACGAGAGATCCGTCTCTACCAGCATACGGCTGGCCTTTTCTACCCGCAGGCGATTGAGGTAGCTTGAGAGGTTTTCTCCCATTTCTTCTTTAAAGATGGTACTGAAATACGGCGCAGATAGCCCTGAGACCCGGGCAATTTCCTGAAGGCTTATTTTACGGGTATAATGTTCCCAAATATACCGCTCAGCCTTGCGGAGCGCCGAAGCGTGCCGTATTCCCTGAAAAGAGAAGATCTGTCCCGCCAGATGTTCTACTACTAAATGCAGTATGTCGGTCAGCTCTTCGATATTTTGGGCATTTTGAATGCGCTTTAAGTAATGGTTATTGGTCTCAAGAATTACCTTCTCGGTATTACCAGGAACAATATTCGTACGGGACAGCAATACTACCAGTTCAATCGCCCGGAACTGTATGTATTTGAAATGATCCGGGTTTGAGAACAGGAGAATCGCCAGCAGTTCGTTCAGTATCTTCCTGCCGGTTTCGTGATCCCCCCTTCTCAGGGCTGCCAAGAGCATCCGTTCTTTATCCAAAGGATACCCCGGCGCCGGAGATCCCGCAGGGTATTGGAGCTTGAGTTCCTTGATTTTTGCCGAAAGGGTGCTCTGCTGTTCTGAACGGCGCTTGAGGGTTTCATAATAATTTTCACTCCCCACCGATAGAGACTTGGCAAATATGAGCATGAGTTCTGCCAGCGCTTTTATCTGTTCTGCATCTCCTCGGGGAAAGGGAGCGAGTTTATCCTGAAGTACCGGCAGGGGAACTGCGCCATTTCCTATGAGATGCATCTGTGCGCTGGTCTCCTCGCTATCAATGCCCAGTAACCCGCTACCCAACAGGGCGCCTACAAAGCGGTCATCTGCATATATCGGGCTTGTCCAAAACATGAACCCTAATTCGCACATATAGATGTAGGAACCGCCAAAACGATTGGCTTCCTTGATTGCATTAATATGCATGTCGTTACAAGGATTAGCGGTGAGATCCTGGAGTTTATGTATGGCAGTCTTCCCCTTATACTCGGTACAGTATAAACAGATATTCTTCTCACTGATAACCTCCTCGAATACTTCGGGAATAGGTAGATAATTATGATCGTGAACACTGATTATCGTGCCGGTTGCTTTTGCATAAACCCTTAGTATTTTGTAGGCCTTGAGCAAGATAGGATCGGTCTTGCTTTGGACGATAGTATTGTTATCAGGTTGTTGCTTCTCTTTAATCATAGCTGTACTCAATGAATAGGGTAAAAATATCTAGCCTCTCAAAACTAAGCGCCTAGGCTGTAATACTACCGACAGGCCTTAGAAAACCACTCCACTATTCATACTGAAATACTCCAGTCTCCTTGTATTGTAATTTCTTTCAATGGACCGAATAATCTTAGATTTTTTCCGTGCCAGTAGGTAACGCATTATGAGCCCCAAACGAGATAGAGTATCCATAGGAATCCTCCTCAGGAACGGTGGAGATAACGCCTCCCCCTTGTTCCCGGTATTTTCGGGGGCTTATCTTCGTATAGCTTTTAAATATCTTTGAGAACCAACTTTGGTCCTCAAATCCGCAGGTCACGGCGATTTCGTTGAGGGATAAATCGGTTTCCGTCAACAAAACCGCAGCCTTTTCTACCCGTAGGCGGTTCAAATAGCTTGAGAGATTTTCTCCCATTTCTTCTTTAAAAATAGTGCTGAAATAGGGGGCTGAAAGCCCCGAAGCATCGGCCACCTCTTGCAGGCAGAGTTTACGGGTGTAGTTCTCCCATATAAACCGTTCGGCTTTACGGAGCGCCGAAGCATGCCGGACCCCTTGAAACGAAAAAATCTGCCGCGCCATGCGATCGATGATGGCCTGCATGGTTTCGGTCAATGCGTCGATGGTCCGGGATTCCTGGATTTTCTTGAGGTACCGGTTGTTAGTGTCCAGGGCTTTGCTATCTTCGGACTGGTCCACGGTGAGGATCTCCCGGGAAAGGAGAACCACCAGTTCTATGGCCCGTAACTGGATAAACTCAAAATTACCGGGACTGGTAATCGAAATGAGTTCCAGCAGTTCCTTCAAGATCGTCCTGCCCGTTTCATTGTCCCCCCGCCGAAGCGCCGCAAGGAGCATCCGTTCCTTATCCAGGGGATAACCGGGATTCACGGCGCTTTGAGTATGGGGTTGGTGCATGGTATTCAAATAGGAAATTTGATGGGACATTTGGGACTTTTGTTCAAAAATGTATTTGATAGTTTCATCTATATCCTCAGCGCTGTTTATCAAGTAGTCGGTACAGAACTGGAGCATCTGGGCCATGGCTTTTATCTCATCATAGGTTCGTTCAGGAATGTCCATGAGATAGGCCGTCGCTTCATCCGCTGAAATCGCACCCCTGCTTAAGGTCTGGATTCTTGTAACCGCCTCGGTGTGTTCAACAAAGAGCAGCCTTCCGGCAATGAGGGCCCCTATCTGCCTGCCTCCTGCATAGATGGCACTGGTCCAATAGATGAAACCCAGATCACATACATAAATATAGGGGCCCCCCTGGTGCTTGGCCTGAACAACACTGTCTTGGTGCATCCCGGTACAGGGATATTCATCTTCACTCCATACCCGATTGGGGTCGGCATAATATTTCCTGCAAAGGGCGCAAAAGAAGATCGCATCCTTATCATTCGATAATTCTATGTTGCTTCCGGTTTTATCTAAGATCGAAACAACGCATCCTACGGCACATTCATAGGATTTAAGGATTTCATAGGCTTTAAAGAGCAAAGGTTCTATCTCTCTACGATTTATAAGATTTGGATAAGAACTTTTATCTTTGAGTTTGGCAAATGTATCCCTGCGATACCGGTTCATAACAACCTCCTGGTATTACCAGTCTACTAGGTTGTTCTGAACATAATACACCCTAATGGCTAATTATTATAAAAAAATACTAAAAACCTATTTTTCGTTGTTTTTTATGCCGGAAATTAACGGGATTTTACCCTTACTCTATCCTTCTATGCAGGATATGGCCATATAATCGCATCCCTTACTTATAAGGACCGGCCCATACCCCCCCAGATGGAAAATCCTGATAAAGGCCCTCGCCATAGGGGATCAGCAGCTTAATTCCTTATACACCAGGCGGCTCAGTTCTGCCTCGACCTTGGATACCTCCACGAGCCGGACGCTTGCCTCGCCCCGCCGTTTCACTTCCACCACAGGGACATCCCGGGCAAGGTTCTTTTCTCCCACCACCACCCGATAGGGAATACCCATGAGGTCCGCATCCTTGAATTTAACCCCGGGCCGTTCGTTCCGGTCATCGAGAAGCACGTCAATACGGCTTTGTTCCAAATCCGCGGCTAGGGTATCTGCCAAAGCCTTCACCGGGCCTGCGTAGGTAATGGGAATGATGATCACCTGATACGGCGCCACGGTCATGGGCCAGATGATGCCCTCATCGTCGTGGTGCTCCTCGATCACCGAGGCAAGGGTCCGGTCAATGCCGATACCATAGCTACCCATCAAAGGGATGTGGGTCTGTCCGCTTTCGTCCAGGTAGCTTACCTGCATGGACCGGGTATATTTATAGCCCAGCTTAAAGATATGCCCCAGTTCATTGCCCTTTTTTTCATAGAGTTCTCCCCCGCACAGGATGCAGGAGTCGCCGGAAACCACGGTCCGGAGATCCGCGCTAAGCCAGGGGACAAAATCCCTGCCGAAGACCACATGGACATAGTGGGTATCCGCTGCCAAAGCCCCGGTGATTCCATCCTGTATGGCGGCAACCATGAGGTCCGCCACCAGGGGAATGCGGGTAAGCCCCACAGGTCCGGCAAACCCCAGAGGGGCAGCGGTGAGACGCTCCACCTCGGCATCCGCAGCGAGGGATACCTCTGAAGCCTTGAGGACCGCGGCAAGTTTGACCTCGTTTACCTCCAGGTCTCCCCGGATAGCCACCGCAAAGAAGGCTTCGGGATATACTTCAGGCGCTTCGGGGGAAGATTTTCGCTTTTCCAGCAGCGCCGCTCCGGGAGTTCCAGAAAGGTCCAAGGCTACGTTACGGGCCCGATAGATCAGGGTCTTGATGAATCGGTGCGCATCGGTCTTGAGGAAGGCGCAGAGTTGTTCGATGGTCTTAACCGCAGGGGTATGGATAGGCTCAAGGGCCGGAACCGCCGACGCCCGGCTTGGGGCAGCGGAAACAGCTTCAGGCTTGCAGGATGCCTTTTCCACGTTGGCAGCATACTCGCAGTCCCGGCAGAGGATGAGGGTATTATCCCCCACGGCGCTCTCGACCATGAATTCTTCCGAGTCGCTCCCCCCCATGGCCCCTGCATCAGCCCGTACGGGAATCACCGAAAGGCCGCACCGTTTGAAAATCCGCCTATACGCCGCACCCATAGCGCGGTAGGTCTCATCCAGGCTTGCCTCATCCGTATGATACGAATAGGCGTCTTTCATAATGAACTCCCGGCCCCGCATAACCCCGTATCGGGGGCGGATCTCATCCCGGTATTTGGTGTTAATCTGATATAGGGTCAGGGGAAGCTGGCGGTAACTCGCTAAGGCGTCCCGGACCAGGCTGGTAACGGCCTCTTCTGCGGTAGGGGACAGGACAAAATCCCCGCCCAGCCGGTTCTTCACCCGGAGCATAGCCTCCCCCATGGTTTCCCAGCGGCCTGATTCCTTCCATAGTTCTCCAGGCACCACCACCGTGGGCTTTATCTCCAAAGCGCCGATAGCATTCATTTCTTCCCGGACAAGGGCTTCTACTTTACGAAAGGACCGCAGCCCCAGGGGGAGGTAGGCGAAAAGCCCATTGGCAAGTTTGCGGAGCATCCCTGAACGAAACATGAGACGATGGCTAGCAATGACCGCATCTGCAGGAACTTCCCGCAGGGTGGGGATAAAGGTTTGCGTAAACAACATACAGTAATCCTTAGCATAAAATATATCTTCGCCTAGCATACCTAGGAGGAGGATCTTTATCAAGGGTAGATTTCTCTAGGATAGCGCCGTAATAGTCCCGCCTAATTCAGAAAAGATAATCCGA
>JAITRH010000070.1 GCA_031288495.1 Treponema sp.
TCAAAGAGATGGCCTGGTCGGAAGCATATCTTGAACACTTGTTATTCCAATCGGGATTTACCGATCAAACGGAAGCTTCGGTAACTGTTCCGTGAAGATTTTTAATGCGCTCGCCCTGCCAAGTACCGTCCTTACTCCGCTGGCCATGCCTTGTATGCTGGGATGAGGGGAATCAATACACGGGGCAGGGGCCATGCTCAAGCCGGCCACCGGGTTTGGCAGCCTTTCGGTCTTGTGTTTCTCCTAAAATGAGTATACGGTTCACTGGGGGAAATAGTATGAAACACAGGGTAATGATCATTGACGGTATGGGCGGCGGTATCGGGGTACAACTCATTGGGAGATTGAAGGAACTCATGGAAGATATAGATATCGTCGCCTTGGGTACTAATGCAGTAGCCACCGAGCGGATGATGAAGGCCGGCGCACACCGGGGCGCCACCGGGGAAAACGCCATTCGCGTGTCGGCGGCTCAAGGGGACTTCATCCTAGGTCCCATTGGGATCGTTATTATTAACAGTATGATGGGGGAAATTACCGTGGGTATGGCCGAAGCGATCCTGAGAGCTCCGGCGCAACGGATCCTCTTGCCCCTTCAACAGGATCATTTTTATCTTGCCGGTCTTGAACAACTCCCCTTGGCTAAGATGACCGATAAGGCGGTGGAGATTTTTAAGGAACGGCTCCACTTCATTGACAGTCCGCCTTCAAAAATTGTATAACAAGGCAAGATCCTGAAGGTGTTCCCAGCGGCGATGATTGAGGGTACCTGCACCGGCCATAGGAGAGGCCTCATGATGACAGAAAAGAAAGAAGAAAACATTGATGAAAAATACCGGCGTCTTTTGCACATCCTTGCGGCCCCGGGGAAAGGGGCGGTTGCTTTTTCAGGGGGCGTGGATAGTTCCTTCCTCTGTCATGCGGCAGTAGCAGCCCTGGGTACCGGGGCAATCGCCATAACCATTGTGTCCCCGATGCTTCCGAAAAGCGAAATCCAGGGGGCCCGGCTCATCGCCGGGAAGCTCGGTATTGAGCATGTCCTGATTGAAGAAGCAACCCTGGATGAGGAAGTGGCGGCCAATCCCAAGGAACGGTGTTACTTTTGTAAGAAGCGGGAATTCGGGACTATCCTCGCCGCGGCAAAGGAGCGGGGGATCCCCACGGTATGGGACGGCTCAAACCTGGATGACCTGGGGGATTACCGTCCGGGATTACAAGCCCTGGAAGAACTCCATATCCAAAGCCCCTTACGGGAAGCAGGTCTCACCAAGGCCGATATTCGGGAGCTCTCCCGGCGCTTTGATCTGCCCACCTGGGATAAACCGGCCTTTGCCTGTCTTGCTTCCCGCATACCCTATGGGGAACGGATCGATACGGAGAAATTAGCCAGGATTGAAAAAGCCGAGGATACCCTCAGGGCCTGGGGATTCCGGCAGTTCCGGGTCCGTGCCCATGAGCAGATTGCCCGTATTGAGGTGGCTCCTGAAGAACGGCGCCGGTTCTTTGATGAGGCCATGCTGGATCGTATCTCCCAGGCCATCAAATCCTATGGTTTTTTATACGTGGCCTTTGAACTTGAGGGGTATGCCATGGGTAATATGAACCGGGTCTTTCAGAAACAGGAAGGGTAAGGAGAAGAATTAGGATGAAAACCTTGCATTTTGATTGTTTTGCCGGTATTTCTGGAGATATGACCTTAGGGGCTTTGGTGGATCTGGGAATCGATCCCCAGGTGTTGCGGCAGGAACTGGGTAAGCTGGGAATAGCAGGTTGGCAGGTCCGCTTTCACCGGGATACGCGAGGGGGTATAAGCGGAACCCATGGGGTGGTGGAATTGAGCCCCCCAAAGCACCAGGACTGCCATGATGACCATCATCATGGGGAACATCGGTCCTGGAAGGATATCCGGGATCTCATCGTCCATTCCCCGATCGCTGAGGGGGCCAAGAAGCGGGCCCTGGATATTTTCGGGCGGATAGCTGAAGCGGAAGCCCAAGTCCACGGCTGTCCAGTGGATGCGGTGCGCTTCCACGAGGTGGGAGCCCTGGATTCAATCATCGATATTGTAGGGGTGGCTATTGGTTTGGATATCCTTAAGCCGGATCGCATTACCTGCGGTGAGATTGAGCTTGGAGGAGGTACGGTTACCTGCGCCCACGGGACCCTGCCGGTTCCCGCTCCGGCAACCCTGATCCTGGTGAAGGGCTTACCGGTAAAGACCGGGGGCTTTAATACGGAAATGACTACCCCCACGGGAGCGGCGATCCTGGCCGCATCAGTGGATGAAGCGGTACAGAGCCGGCGGTTTATCGAAATCAAGACCGGTTATGGTATCGGAAGCCGGAAGCTGGACAAACCCAATGTACTGAGGCTTTCCTTACGGGAGGAAGATCCTTTCCAAACCAGGGCAGGCTATGTAGAACCTGCGGGAGAGGAGCCCTGGAAAACCGAGGACCTCGTGGTGATCGAAGCGAACATCGACGACATGTCCGGGGAAGCCTTGGGCTTCCTCATGGAGCGCCTCTTTGAAGCCGGGGCCCTGGATGTAACCTGTATCCCCTGCGTGATGAAAAAATCCCGTCCCGGAACGATTGTTTCGGTGCTCAGTTCCCCTGCAACCCTTGATTCCCTCCGCCGAAGGCTGTTCCAAAGTTCCTCCACCATCGGGTTTCGGGAGATCCCGGTCCGCCGGCTCTTCCTTGAGCGGGAGGAACGTCTGGTACAGGGCCCTTTTGGAGAAGCCCGGCGGAAAACCGTGTTTTTTGAAGGAAAACCCCTGCGTTCCAAGATCGAATATGCCGATCGAGCTCGTATTGCCCGGGAACAGGGGATATCCCTGGAGGCTGCAGTGGAGCTTATGCAAGAAGAAAAAACCGATTAAGGAGGCCGCGTCTTTTTTGGAGCGGCCTAGGAGTTATACCTTGTAATGCCACAGGTGCTGTGGGTCGTAAGGCATCCTGGGGTTTATGGTATTATCCTGCAGGATACAGGCGGAGACAATTTCCGGGGGGCATGGGGGGCCTTTCGGCCCCCATATTCAGTATCCATCGTCCGCCTTGTTCCGCAGGAGCGGCCGTTCCTTCCCCCACCCCCCCATTTCTCTGGGTTTATCCTGGATTATCCGGCAGGGCCAGCGCATATACATTAGACAGGCGCGGGTGCGAGTTTAGCCTGAAAAAGGAGCCGTTCAAGATACTCATGTAACATTTGTTTTCTTCGTCCTATGACACCGCTTTTCCTTTCA
>JAITRH010000121.1 GCA_031288495.1 Treponema sp.
TTTTGTTTTCCAGCCCCTTACCCGGTTGACCCGGAAGTATGTCCCCGGGCAGCCCTTTGAGCCTGTGCCATCCGAAAGCCCCTGAAAACAGGAAAGCCTTCGGCCATGCCCGCCGGGCTTCTGCAAAGCCGTTCTCCCATTACCCCGGAGGACGCCGAGGTCGCGGCCAACACAAGAGGAGGGGACAGGCCTCTTGCCCGCGAGGTAAGCCATTGGTTCCGGGAGCTTACCCGGATTGGGAACGCACCTTCGATACCGGCAGAAGGGGTTTGAAACGGACAATCCGGGGAATCCCCGGCCCCTAAGGGCCCGGCTCTGGGGGGTGCCCCCTTCTCAAACCAGTTGAAAGGTGATACCCTCCCCATACATAAGGAAAAGATAAATCATGGATATGCAAAGCGTGGTGAAGAATCTGCATCCTCTGGAGGTCAGGATCATCCGCCATTATACCCGAAAGGATGCATTAACCGTCGAAAAGGTGGAGGCGGAACTTAATCTCAAGCCCGGTAACGGGAATCAGGCCCTGTCATGGCTGTTAGGCAAGGGTATTGTGGAGGAAATCCGCCGGGAAACCGGGGTTTTCTTTGAACTGACCGACCTGGGCCGGGAATGGAAGGAAAAGGGCACTCCTGAAGAGCGGATCTTTGAGCTCCTTTGCGGGGAGCATCCCCGGGGCGTAGGCCTCCCGGAGATTGCCCGCACCCTGGGACTGGACGCGAAAGATGCGGGGAGCGCCTTCGGCACCCTCTCTAAGCTGGGGGTGCTGGGTATGGGTGAAAACAGGGAGGTCCTGGTTTTGGAACCCCCCACCAATACCGGTAAAGGGGGGGCTTATTTTTCTCTTGTTCGGGGGCTTTTAACGAGAGCTGCGGATGCAAAAGAGGGATTGCTGCGCTTGACCGGCTTAACCGAGGCCGAGCGGACCCTCATGGGGAGCCTTGCCAAAAAGCGGGGCGCCGCGGCTGCGGCCTTCCGGCAAATAGACCGGGAACAGGTGTTCTTCGGCTTTACCCCGGACCTGAAGGATTCGACCAACCGGGATGCCCTGGCCCGGGCCTTAGAAGCCGCGGGAATCACCGGGGATGAAATCGGGACCCTCACCCCGGAAATGCTCGTCCGGGGTACCTGGAAGGGAAAGCCCTTCCGGGCTTATAACATGCAGGTTCCCCCGACCCGGCTCATGGTGGGCAGAACCAATCCCTATGTCCAATTCCTTGAAGAGGTAAAAGATAAGCTTGTATCCCTGGGATTTGAGGAATTCGACGGCCCCCTGGTGGAAACGGAATTCTGGAATTCCGATGCGCTGTTCATGCCTCAGTTTCATGCGGCCCGGGACATTCACGACGTCTATCACCTGGCGGAGCCCACCCACGCCGCAGCTATCCCGGAACCCTGGCTTAGCCGGGTCGCCGCGGCCCATGAAAACGGCGGTGAGACCGGAAGTCGGGGGTGGAACTATACCTTTGACCGAGAGTTTACCCGGCGGCTCATACTCCGCAGCCAGGGGACGGTCCTTTCCGCCAAAACCCTCCCTCACGCAAAAATCCCCGGGAAGTACTTCGGTATTGTCCGCTGTTTTCGCTATGACCGGGTGGATGCCACCCACCTTTCAGACTTTTACCAGACCGAGGGAATCGTCCTTGGAGCAGGGGTGAATCTCAAGACCCTCTTGGGCTTCCTTGAGATGTTCGCCCTAGAAGTGGCCGGCGCCAAGGACGTAAAGTACGTTCCCGGGTACTTTCCCTTTACCGAGCCTTCGGTGGAAGTCCACATCAAGCATCCGGTCTTAGGCTGGTTTGAGTTGGGGGGCTCAGGGATCTTCCGCGCCGAGGTAACCGCATCCCTGGGAGTACAGGTCCCCGTCGCGGCCTGGGGTATCGGCATAGACCGAATGGCCCTCATGGCCCTGGGGCTTAGGGATCTGCGGGACCTGTTCAGTTATGACCTGGAACAGGTCCGGCTCAGGCGGAATACACCCCAGGCAGAATAGCAAGCCCGGCGCTGCCCCGGCCCAAGGGTCAGGGCTTTTTTTCCGGGGCAGCCGCCAAAGCCCCGGCGATCAGGTCATTTTGGGCCGATACAAGGGCATTGGGATGGATGGCCGAGAGCGGGGTCTTATCGGCCCCCCCTGCTCCGGTAATCACCGAAATGCGGCCTGCAGGGTAATGGGTGAGGGTTTGGGCGAAGGGCGCAAAGAGGGCTTCAAAATTATCGATGAGCCATGCCCGGCGGGCCTCCCCTTGAGCGGCTTTCATGGTGCTAAGGGTAACCTCAAGCTGTCCTATTTCCGCTTTGGCTACCTCATACCAGCCCGATACCTCTGCCTTGGCCTTGAGGATGGCCTTGTCCCGGGTTGCCAGCGCGGGGGTTATGATTTCCGCCTGGTACCGGTGCTTAAGCTGGGCTATGTTCTGTTTTTCCGCTTCCAGCTCCGCGGTAATCCCCGCAACCCGGGCCCGGGCATTGGCCGCTGCCTGTTCTACCCCGACCTTTTGCCGCTGGGTTTCCCCGGCAAGGCTCACCCGGACTTCCGCTCTAAGCTGTTCTAAGGCGTTCCGCAGACGCTTAACCTCGGTTTGAGCCCGCCTCAGCTCGGCCTGTTCCGCTGCCTCAGCCTTGGCTTGTGCCTGGGCTTCCCGGGCCTTAGTCTCTGCATGAGCCGACTGGATCCGCTTCAACAGGGCAATATAGAGATCCGGTTCCTCCACGCCGGGTAAGCGATGGTCGTCTACATCCGCGATATTCATGGTGGTAATTTCCAGGCCGATGTTTTCCAGGTCGCTTTTACAGACGTGGATCATCTTGGCTACCAGGGTATCCTTGTCCTTCATCACCTGTTCCGGCGTCATACTGGCGATGGAGTCCCGAAGATGCCCCTCAATCACATCTCCGGCTATTTTAGCCAACTCTTCCCGGTTAGCCGCCAAATCCAGGATCCGGGTAACCGCGTGGGACCGCCCCGCTTCGTTCCCTGCAATGGCAAAGGAGACCGTGGCTTTGACATTGAGGGGTACGATCCCCGCGGCAATAGCGGAATCCACCACTACTTCTATGGTAATAGGGGTAAGATCGAATTTGTTAAACCGCTGCAGGACCGGGATAATAAAGGCCCGGCCCCCGGAGAAGGTACGGAACCCCTTGGCTTTTCCTGAACCGGTAACCACCCCCAACTCATTACCGCCGACTATTTTCATATTGGTGAGGAGCTGGATGAGGATCGTAATCCCCACCAAGCCTCCGAGAACCGCAACAAAGATTATCATAGGGCAGCTCCGGGCAAGGCGGACCCGGACAGAGCTCCAGGCATGGCCAGGGTTTTCACATCCACCCCGAAGGCCTCGGCGAAGGTTTTAAGAAAATCCGCAAAAGCCCGAGGGCCCCGGTTTACCGCGCCGGAAAAGCCTTCTTCATCATCCATGACGATATAGGTATCCACCGAAGCGGCGGCGGCGGCGCTCATGTAGTGCTTAAAGAGTAAGGGTAATTGCTGGTTAAGAAATATGACGCTGGAGGCATCATCCCCGTACCGGGCAAGGAGTTCCGCCTTTTTCTTGAGCGTATCGTTCCGGGTAGACTGGAGAATCTCCACCGCGGCCCGTTCTCCACAGGCAAGGATCCGGGCTTCTTCTTCCCGGGCCTCTGCTTCCAGGGTAACGGCGGTGCGATTTTTGAGTTTCTGTAATTCCACCAGCATAGCTTGTACCGCGGCTTCCCCTGCATTGGCAGCTTCCGCTATAGCCTGGTCGGCCCTGAATACCGCCTCCCTGATAAGCCCCTCGGATTCCCGGCGGTATACCTCAAGCTCCTGCCGGGCAGCAATGATAGCCTCATCAGCCTGGTTTTTCGCCACGGCAATCCGCTTATGAGCGTCGCTTTCCGCCTGTTCCGCAATGGCCCGAAGGCGGGATTCTTCGATTTCCACCTGCCGGCGCTTTTCCGCCAGCGTTTTCTGGGCAAGATTGGCAATATAATTAGAGGTATCCCAGATTTTCTGTAAGGAAACGGACACCACCTTCATCCCAAAGGAACGGAGGTCCGAGTTGATGTCCGCAAGGAGTTCCGCCCGGAACTGAGCCCGTTCGCCCACAGTCCCCTCATCTCCGGGCTCCCCGGCATCTTCCATGCCGATGGCCTGAAGAGGGGTAGCCTTGTTCAAGGCCCCCCGGAAATTACCCACCAAGGTCTGCTGCACCTGGTCGTGAATCTGGGTCGTATTTTTACCCATAAGCCGTTCCACCGCACTGTACAGCATCGCCTCATCGTCGTCGTCGATACAAACACAGGCAGTAGCATCCGCTCCCACGGTGATCCCGTTGGCGCTATTCACCCCTTCAATCCGGACCGCAATAGGAAACACATCCAAGTCAAGGGAACCCAGAGCCTGGAAATAGGGAATCACCAAAGCCCGTCCCCGGGTTACCGAAAACCCGAAGGTACGGCCATGACGCCTGGTCTTTTTGCCGGTAATCACCAGGATCTGGTCCGGATGACTCACATGGATACAGGCCTTGATTATCCCGATAAGCCCTATAAAGGCCCCTACCCCTAAGGCTCCGAAGATAAGCCCCTGGACGAGCTTACTGATGGTAATATACATGGTTTTTCCTCCATATTTTGCAACATTGCTAGGAGCGCAGCCTCGCCCCGCTCCCGTAAACCCCTTCCCCCGGATCTAAACATGACCCGCAGCATCACGGGATTCCGGGATTATAGCTTCATAAGCCCCCTATATCCCGCCGCTGTACCCCGGTAATCCCGCTCTGAACTCCGGTTTCCCCGTTCCAAACCTGGGTTTCCTTGTTCCAAACCCTGGTTTCTCTGTTCCAAACCCCGGTTTCTCTGTTCCAAACCCCGGTAATGTTGCGGGTCACGTTTAGTCCTCCGATGAGGGCCCTGCCTGGATTCAGCCATCCAGAGCATTCCGGAGGGTACCCATCTTGTGCGGATTATGGGCCGAAGAGGGCCTGCCAAATCCCCAAGGCCCCTGACTTCCTTGGTACGCCCCGGGCTTCCCCTACAAAGCACGCGCCCCTCTCTGTCCCCATGCTATTCCCCCCTTCCGATGACATAATACCAGCTCTCATCAAAATCCACGATCCGGACCTCCGCTCCTTTGGCAAAAGACGCCCGGGGATCTTTGGATCGTACATAGAGTTCTGTTTCCTTGCCGAATTGCCGCACCACCGCCTTGCCTCCGGATCCCGGCCGCACCGATACGGTAATTACGGCTTTTTCCATGATAAATTCCCCCGGTTTAAGGGATGAATCCAGTTCCCGGCGTACCAGTTTTCGCAGGAGATGAGCCATGAGCAGGATCCCCACCCCAACACCGGTACTCCAGATAAGGCTTTTACCGGGGGTATACCCCAAAAACAGGGCGGCCAAACCCGTAGGGCCGGCTCCTAAAGAAAAATAGACCCCCCTTCTGAGGCATCCCAGGATCGCGGTAAGCACCCGAATCCCCGTATCCTCTGAACCCAGCCAGGAAGCCCCCTGGGAAGGGGGCTTCCCCTCATAGGACCTATCCCCTTCCTGGTCCGATGCCTCTGTATCCCCCTCATCAGCCCCTTTCCGGTCAAGGATGCCGAACAAATCGGCTGCCGTCATACCTAGGCCGAATAAAGTGAAGGCTCCATAAATGAAAAGAAGGGGTTCCATAATCTTTTTAAGTATCCCCTGATTTTTGATACATGGCAAGGGTGCTTGCCCCTTCGGGCAAGGCAAGGCCAGAAACGGATCGTTATGTATAGCAGGTCTTTCCCCAAACCCCCTCGTGCGGATCTGCGGTACAAAGGGCCGACACTCCGACTCAGGCTGCTTGCCCAAGGGTGCGGTTTTAGGAGCGCCCTACTCCAAAGGATATACCGGCTGACCTTTATGGTATTGAGAAGAAACCCCTTTATATTAAGGAAGTAAAAGTACATGCCCCCGCCCTGCGCCTTAAGGCCTCCCGAAAGGCAGCAGGCTTGCACAAAAGGGACGGTTTTAGAATGCACCATTTTGCCTAAAAACCAGTTGCAAAGGTAAGAGATTGTATTATAAGATAATACTATGAAACGATATAGCATACTTTTATTAATCAATGTTATCACTTTGACCGCCTTTGCTGAGGAAGCATTGGATTTTTACACCAATGAACTCAACAACGCCTTTACCGTTGCTGATCAGCTAACGATATTGCGGATCGTCCGGGATGCAGAATTGGAGGACTCTGCTTCTTTTTATGCTTCGGCCTTGAGCCGTCTCCTCAAGGTATACCCTAATATCAGGGATAACCGGGATTTGGATGCCGCTGATGAGTGTATGAGGCTTATTACGGATCAATTGAGTGCGGCCCAATATACCGAAGCAGGGCAGGATCTCTGGAGGGCCGTACAGATTTTCCGCAATCCTTTGGTAAAGTCCGATGCCCTTATTGCCTTGGGTAAAGTGGGAGCTACCGATTTACTTCCCCATGTCGTGCAGATCCTCCTGGATACCAATGCAGAACCCAGTTCCAACCGGCTGTCCGGGGAACGCATTGCCTATGGGGCGATCCTTGCACTGGAAAATTACAAAGATCCTACAGGGTATCTACCGGTGTTTTTTGCCGCTCATGGCTGGTATTCCCAATGGGTGAGGAACCAGGCTGAAACCTCCCTGCCCCTCATCGCCGAAGACCCCTCGGAGGCTTTGATCGAGGTAATTCACAGGCCCGGGTATACCTACACCTATAAGTATCTGGCCCTCCGGTCCCTGGAGGAATCCGAGCTTGCCGATGAGTCAAAGGTACAGGCTGCTTTAGCCGCTTTGTATGAAGGCTGGAGAGCCTCGACGAATCTGCCCCAGCAGCAGAGGGATTTGGTGAGTATGCGTAAACTTGCTATTGATATGATCCGCCGGTATGGGATCGAGGATGAAACGGTGTATCCCCTGCTGGAACAATCCTATATGCAAGGGGTTGATGAAGAAGAGCGGATCGGTGCCCTCGGGGCTTTATCGAAAATCGGTACTGAAGATGCCGCAAGGTTGCTGGCTTCCTTCATTGCTCTCATAAACAATAACTTGGAAAGAGGCATCTTAACCCAGCAGGATGAGCGGTTTCTTCGGGCCTTGCTACCTGCTTTAGGGGCGACCGGTCAGGCCGTCGGCGAACCGGTCCTCCGGCAGGTCCTTGCCTATAACTGGACTAACGGGATCCATGCCCTGGCTCAGGAGGCTCTGGATAGTATCGGCGATTAGCACTTCTAAAGGGCAATTCGGCTTTGCCGAATTGCATAAAGGCGAAGAATAGTTTCCACAGTAAGGGTGCAGGGTGGAAACTATTCTGCCAAAATATGTAAAATTGCTTCCGGGGATGTAGCAGCCAGAATTTCCGCCCGTTTTTCTGAACTTTTAAAGAGTAAACTTATTTCCGCAAGAAACTGAAGATGGGGGCCGGTTTTTTCAATAGGAGAAAGGGTCATGATGAATATCCTGCAGGGTTGCGCATCCAGAGAATCAAAGTCAACCGGGGAATCAGAAACCCCGATACAAGCCACTAAATCACGAATCGTCCCACTCTTGCCGTGAGGAATGGCAATGCCGTGTTTCATACCGGTAGACATTTTCTGTTCCCGCTCCATCACCGCACTAAGGGCTGCGGCCCGATCCTGTATTTTATCCGCCGCAACGAGTATATCCAACAACTCGTTAATTATTGCCTCTTTACTAGTCCCCTTTAAATGAAGACTGATAGTTTCTTTTGAAAGTACTGTCTTGAGATTCATGGTTTTAGTGTAAGGCTCTCCGTATGAAAAGTCAAGGATTTGCATTGCGCCATGTCAAGGCGCATTGATTTTATGGGTACAACAGATCCTCTCCTTGGCCTTGGTGATTAAGGGCTTTATCCGGGGAATCCGAAAACAAAAAATACCCAAAATCTATACTCCCTCCCCGGTGCAACTCAAGACCGATCCTGAACTCCCGCAGGGGACACCCCTATGCCTTGAAGGTTTGGCTTTCCCCGGCTCTGAACCGGTGCAAGCCGTGGGAAACCTGCGGGCATAGGGAAACCCGGATTGCTGTTTCCTTAGGGGGTAGCCTTCTTTTCCCGCATCTTTTTCAATGCTTCTGCAAAGGGATTATACATGGTCCCGTCATCAGGGGTAACCGGGAACGCTCCTTTGCCTTGGGTATACCGGCTGTGGGGATCGTGAGAAGGGGTCTTTTGAGGGCCGTCCTTGAAGCCCCTGGATTTTGCCTCAGACCGGGATCCTCCTGAATCGGCTGTTTTTTTCCCCATCAGGAATCGCTTCTTACCTGTTGCGGTTTGCCCTGAAACCGGCTGCTCCTCAGGGGCTGTTCCGGCTTTATTCCCCGCGGAGGAACCTGACACCGAAGGAACTGCAACATGCTGGCGCTTCCGGGAAAGAGCGATCCGCCGGCGGTCCTGATCCAGGCTGATAATGCGGAATTCCAACACATCCCCTACCTTGACGGCGTTCATAGGATCCCTCACAAAATGATCGCTCAACTCTGAAATATGGACCAGCGCGGTCTCTTTGATCCCCAGGTCAACAAAGGCCCCAAAGTCAACCACGTTCTTGATCTTGCCGGTGATCAGCATCCCCTCATGGAGATCCTCAAAACTCAGCACCCCCTTCTGCATGATCGGTTTGGGGTAGCCCTCCCGAGGGTCCCGATTGGGCTTCTTGAGCTCTTCCATAATATCCTGGATGGTGGTATCCCCTACACCGTGTTTGTCCTTGAGGGTATGGACGGTTTCAGGATTCAGGTTTCCCGTGGTGGTTATGGTATTTTGGATGGTCCGGGCAATCTCGTAATACTCCGGGTGAACCCAGGTATTATCCAGGGGCTCCGCACTTTCGGGAATCTTGAGAAACCCCGCGCACTGTTCAAAACTCTTAGGTCCCATACCAGGAATCGCGGTTAGCTCCTGCCGGGAAGCGATTTTTCCCTGTTCCTCCCGGTACTTCACGATTTTCTTAGCTAAGGAGCCCGTAATCCCCGACACATACCGGAGCAGGGAAGCGCTGGCCGTGTTGAGGTTCACCCCCACGTTGTTCACCACCGAAGAAACCACCTCGTCCAAGGTTTCCGAGAGTTTCTTCTGATTCACATCATGCTGATAGAGCCCTACGCCGATGGATTTAGGATCGATCTTGACCAGCTCTGCCAAGGGATCCTGAAGGCGGCGGCCTATGGAAATAGCCCCCCGGATGGTCAGGTCCAGGTTAGGAAATTCCTCCCGGGCAATATCACTGGCAGAATAAACCGAGGCTCCGTCTTCATCTACCACGGTGTAGAGCACTTCCAAGTGGTTCTCCGCTATGACCTGCGTAACGATCTCTTGTACTTCCCGGGAACCCGTGCCGTTTCCCACGGCAATAAGCTGGATGTCGTACTGCTTGACCCCCTCAAGGATAAACTGCTTTGCCTCTGCAACCTTATGATTATAGATAAGCCCATGATGCAGGTATTTCCCGGTATCGTCCAGGAACGCGCATTTGGTTCCGGTCCGAATCCCCGGATCGATCCCTAATACCCGGGTTCCCTTAATCGGCTGCTGCATGAGCAGGTTCTTGAGGTTTTGGCTGAATACGGAAATACCGTGATCATCCGCGGCATCCCGCTGATCCCCCCGGATTTCCCGGATTACCGCAGGGGATAAGAGCCGTTTAAGCCCGTCTTCGACCGCGGTTTTGTGGTACTCATTGTGGAGGGTATATTTTTTTTGCAGCAGTTCCACCGCGGCCGCTTCGTCTACGTCCAAGGTAATCTCCAGAACCTTTTCCCGTTCCCCCCGGTTTATCGCCAATATCCGGTGGGGCTTGATCTGCGCAAGCTGCTCGGTGTAATCCCAGTACATCTGGTAGGTGGAGGTCTTCTTGGTTTCTTCCTCTCCGACGCCCTTTACGATGATACGCCCGTCCAGAAGATAGAAGGATTTGACGGTTTTCCGGTTTTCCGGGTCCTGAGCAACCCTTTCGGCAATAATATCCATGGCCCCCTGCAAGGCGTCCTCCACGGAGGCTACGGATAACTCAGGATGTTCGGCGTTTTCAGTGATATAGGCCCCGGCCTTGAGCACGAGCTGCGGGGCCTCCAGTTCCTGCATAGCCTCGGCCAGGGGTTCAAGCCCCTTTTCACAGGCCACCATGCCCCGGGTTTTCTTCTTTTTCTTATAGGGGGTGTAGATATCCTCTAATTCCGTCAACGTCACGGCCTTGCTGATGTTATCGTACAAGGGCTCGGTGAGTTTCCCCTGGTCGAAGATCCCCCGGATAATCTCAATCCTCCGGGTTTCCAGGTTTTTTCCGCTTGAAAACAGATGCTCCACATCCCGGATATGCACCTCATCCAGGCTGCCGGTTTTTTCCTTACGATATCGGGCAATGAAAGGTACGGTATTCCCCTCATCTAAAAGACCTATCACCGCGGAAACCTGCCCCGGATTGATCGTGAGGGTTTCCGCTATACCTTTTATGAGGCTTACCTCGTTGATTTGTAAACCCGCAATAAATTCCTGATTTATTTCCATACCCTTTAATTGTACCAACCAGGGGAACCCGTGGCAATAAGGGCAGGACAGGATAAAACCGGTTATGGTGAAGGAAACGGCGCGTAACCCATAAGGGTACAAGACCTGCGGTCTCAGCCTGAGAGCGGGACCCTCCCCAGGCTTTAGCAGCGGAACCTCCCCTCATAGGAGCTACCCTTGACCCGCAGAATCCGGTAATCCCGGTATACCCCGGGACGAGAGCTGCATAAGCCCTCTGTTCCCGCCTCGGAAACCCGGTAATTCCCACTGTCCACATGGTAAGATGCTAGAAAACAAACGAGATCCCCTCGGACCAAGGGTCCGAGGGAAGAGTCAGGATTATATCGCTTATGTTCGACGCCGAGCCGCTTCCTCATTTTTATGGGTAGACACCATTCCTTACCGTGTTGACAGGGCAATACTTCCCCCTCAGAGCCTGATTAAGCTCCTTCAAACAGCACTAATTCCCTTCCGAACCCCGATACTGTTGCGGGTCACCTTGAGCACGGGAGGGGTGCGTTCCCCGGTCAGGGGGCCGTTCTTAGAAAAAAAGCGGAACGGGCCGGACCTTTGCAGGAGGTATACCCATATGGAGGGCCGAAAGGCCCCCCAAACCCCCCGAAATTTTTCTATGCCTGTATCCTGAAAAGGGTATCACCCCTCAAGGCACAATTCCAGATCAAAGCCCTGCCGGGCAACAATGCTCCCCTGCACCAGGGTTCCCGGCAGGAGACGCGTATCAGACCGGATAAGGGTAAGGCCGTCCACTTCCGGAGCCTGGCACATAAGCCGGGCCAGGTATACCTTTTTGTTCTCGTCCGGTTCACCGGGCGCCGGCGCTTCCACCAGCGCCTCCAGGGTCCTGCCCACAAAACGATCCAGCCGTTTTTCCGTGATAGGGATTTGCCGTGTTTCGATGAGCTTCCGGCGGGCCGCAGCAATACCCCGGGGGATCCGGGGCTTCATGGTATATGCCGGGGTATGTTCCTCTCGCGAATAGGTGAAGCATCCCACCCAGTCAAGCCGGGCCTGGTCTTGAAACTGCAGCAGCGCCTTGAAATCCTTTTCCGTCTCTCCGGGAAAACCGGTTAAGAAGGTGGACCGAATCGTCGCATCCGGAAGGGTCTCCCGGATGTGGTGAATCAGGGTCAGGTAGGATTCCCCGGTCCCTTGACGGTTCATGGCCCGGAGGATCGGGGAGGCGCCATGCTGAAAGGGCAGATCAAAATAGGGAAGCACCCTGGGATCCCGGCGGATGATTTCCAGAATAGACCGCGGAAACCGGTCAGGATGCAGGTAGAGCATCCTGACCCAAAACCGGCCTTCCAGCCGGGAGAGGGCTTCCAGGAGTTGGGGAAGTTCGCTCCTTCCCCCGGTTCTATCGGTTCCATAAGAGCCAAGATCCTGACCAATGAGACAGAGCTCCTTGATACCCCGGTCCAAAAGTTCCCGGCATTCATCCATAACCTGAGACAGGGTTCTCGAACGGAGGGGCCCCCGGATCCGGGGAATCCCGCAAAAAGCACACCGATTATTACAGCCTTCGGCAATTTTGATATATGCCGAACCGGGGAGGGAAAGAAGAGGGCGCTTTCCCGAAGGAGCGCTCTCGGTCTCGGGCATTGCCGCCGGGACTAAAACCCTGCCGGAAGCTCCGGTTTCCGGGGAAGCAAGCGCGAGCACCGCGGCCTGGGTAATTTTTGCGAGGTCCCGGTTGCCGAAGATCAGATCCGCCTCAGGCAGGGCTTCGGACAGTTCCCGGGCATAGCCCTGGGCAAGGCATCCGGCTAGGACTATTTTCTTATCAGGATAGGTTTTACGGTACTCCAATACGGTATTGATGGATTCCTGCTTTGCCTTTTCAATAAAGCCGCAGGAATTAATGATGATGAGCTGCGCCTCTGCAGGATCCGCCGCGGAAACCCAACCGGCTTCTTGCAGGAAAGCCATCATGGTTTCCGCATCGACCTGGTTTTTTGCACACCCCAAGGGATCAAGATAATACCCACGCCTCATTCAATCCGTACCAGAACCAAGCGGTACCGGTGATCTTCATCCCGTACCCAGCGGATATCCGCTACCACTACTTCGCCGGCGTTCCCTAATTCCAGCGGTACGGTCCGGCCGCCTCCTATAGCCTGGAGTTTCACCACCGCGGCATTGGATGCCCATATACGGACCCCGTTTTGAGCCTGGATATTGATATCATCGGCCTTCTGAAAATACCGTTCATTACGGCCCCGGCGATCTCGTTCCGAAAGAATTTCCCAACGAAACATACAATAACCGACAAAAGAGACCTGCAAGGTAAAAGGATAGGCATTGGGAGCAGAAAAGATGGGGGTTGCATTGGCAAGCCCCGTGGTACTTGGACCGGAAGGTCCCGGTGCGGGGGGGGTGCTGTTAGTAACTTCAGCCTCTTCAGCCACTTGAGTACTCAAAAAGGGCAAGGTACTATCCAGTTCAAAACGCAACTGGGCTCCGGCATCCCGTTTGTACTTGTCAAAATCCACCGCAATGATCCGTAATTCCCCCATCCCGTCATTGTTGAGGTCCACTTCTACTTCCTGACTCAAATCCAAAATCACCGGGCCGGCGGGGGTGCCGATGGTGACGGCATCCCCCAGATGAGCGAATTCCAAAGGGTACTGCTCATCTCCGTAGGCAATGAGAATACGGTCTCCTTGGTAAAAACGCCGTTCCAGAGAACCGGTATTGAGCGTATATTCCGCCGGTTCCCAACTCGCTGCCGGGCCGGAAGGCCTCCGGGGACGATTAATAAAAAAATACACCCCCCCTCCCAGGGCACCCAGCAGCATAAGGCATATAAGCACCCGTACCACAAACCCAGGAGAAATCTGAACCGGAGATTTTAAAAGCTGCTCCACCGGAACCGGCTCCTCCTGAATACGTATTGCTTTGTACAAAGAAAGCAGTTCTTGGGTATCCAGCCCCAAATATTCGCCATAATTTTTTAAAAATCCCAGCAGATAGGGCTCTCCTGGAAACCCGGAAAACTCTTCCGCTTCCAGGGCTTTTAAATACCGAGTAGCGATATGGATATCATCCCCTACCTTATCATAGGTGTACCCTTTACTTTCACGGGCGGATCGTAATTTATTACCTAGGGATTCCACAAAATTCCTCCTCAGGTACACTATTATATACTAAAACCTATCAATCAAAAGCCCGGTGAACCGGGTTTCTTCCCTTTTCACCGTTTCTATCCTCGACAGCCTCATGTAGTGTCTCTGTTACATCGTTATATAGTCGATAATCCCGCTTAATCGGTATCTTGAAACAGAAAATTGTTAAACATATTCGCCGATGCAGGCGAATCATAGATAAACCGCTGTTCAGGAATTCCCTGATTAACCTTAATATCTGAAAAATCAAACCGTACTTGGCCATCGGCAATGCTGGTCCCCACAATACGCCGTATCAGTTTAGTATTGGGATTGATACTTATAAGGATCTCCCTAAACCCCTCTGAAATGGAACGTCGGGTGAGCCGTAATTGAACCACCTGTTCTTCGGAACCCTTTTCCAAGGGCTGCGGATCAGGACCGGTAACAAAGACAGGAATGTAATTACGTCTCAGCAAAAGGAGGCCCTGGGCAGTAGCTAAGGAGACCCCGGCACCGCGGGGGTTTGCCGTGATGGACTGGTTCAACACCGCATTGTATTGGGGAAGATAAATCGTTAATAAATCCCCATTAAAAAGGATAACCTGTTCTGCGGGCCTGGTAAAATCTATCCGCAAAAACGAGGGAACCAGGTGGCTTATCGTCCCAAGCATATCGGTGCCTCCGGAACGGATCAGGATCTTGGCCTCATAATCGCGAATGGTACTGTATCGTTCAGATACCATTTGCAGGTACCGTTCCGCGGTAACAATTTCCTGAGCCACCAGAAACCACGTACCTTTACTAAGTAAGAGAAGAAAAATGATTTTTATTCTAACAAGCCCTAATCCCACCGGGAGTACCCTCATCATGCCATGCATATAACTGTAATAACCATAGCCTAGTTTGGAAATAAGTTCAATCAGTAAGCCCTGAGGTAAACCGGACAAAAGGAGGTACCCTTTGACCTGTAGGGTATCGGGGAGAACCTATTTTCCTGTTTTACAAGAAATTAAGAACGTAATAGGTTTACCCTGCTGCCTCCTTATGATTCCATTGCGCCCCCGGGTATTATATAGTATAGTAAGAACTCCATGGATAAGGCACACCACTTTTCGGTTTCAGAACTGACGGAACTCATACGGGCACACCTGGAAGGAACCTTTGCATCAATAACCGTGGAGGGAGAGGTATCCAATTACCGTCCTTCCAGTACAGGACACGCCTACTTTACGCTCAAGGATACAGGGGCAGCGATTGCCGCGGTGATGTTCAAAAACCGGCGGCGCTCCCTTTCCTTTGAACCCCGGGACGGGATGCTCCTGCGGGTCAGGGGGAGCCTGTCGGTCTATAGTCAGCGGGGAACCTATCAGATAATCTGCGAGGAACTGGAATTGGCTGGTACCGGAGATATCTTACTGCTCCTGGAAAAGCGAAAACGCGCCCTTGCGGCGGAAGGGCTTTTTGACCAAGACCGCAAAAAGCCCATACCTCGATTTCCCGCCACTGTGGGAGTGGTGAGTTCCCCTACCGGAGCCGCGGTCCGGGATATTCTTACGGTACTGCAGCGCCGGGCCGCGGGGATTCGGGTGATCATCCTCCCTGCTCCGGTCCAGGGAACCGAGGCCGCCCCTAGTATGGTCCGGCGGATAGAACAGGCCAATGCCTGGAATATGGCGGATGTACTCATCTTAGGCCGGGGAGGCGGTTCTTTAGAAGACCTGCTTCCCTTTTCAGAGGAAACCCTGGTCCGGGCGGTGGCCGCCTCGAAGATCCCCGTGGTCAGTGCCGTGGGGCATGAAATAGACTGGGCCCTGAGCGATTTTGTCGCAGACCTCCGGGCTCCCACCCCCTCGGCTGCCGCTGAACTGGTCAGCGCCAGTTGGGAAGAAACCCGGAACCTGCTTCGAACCATAGGGGATGCCCTGTATCGTACCATACAGGGGCGGCTTGAAAAGATCCGGCTCTTGGCCAAACCTTTTAACCGTGAGGACCTGGAATACCGGTTTCGGGCCATACTCCAGCCTCGGCTGGTGCGGCTTGACGATGCCAAAGAAGTGCTCTTGCAGGCCTTGGGGGAACGTATAGGCCAGCTTCGCCGCCGGGTAGAGCTTGCCCAGCGGAGTCTTGAAGCAGGAAGCCCTCGGGCCATCCTGGAACGGGGGTTTTCGGTGGTCCTTCGGGAAGCGGACGGGAAGCCGGTACGTAGCGCCGGTGAGCTTAGCCTGGGGGAGCGGCTCATCATCCGGCCCCTGGAAGGACGGATCACCGCGCAAACCGAAGAACTTACGATGCCGGAATAACAGAGCCGGGAGGGTTTTCTCCCACTATGGAAGAAGTACGAGGCTGTTTCAAAACTACCGTTTTGAAACAGCCTGGCATAAAAAAGCAGGAACAGCGGAGGAAGCATGAAGAACTTTGAAGAACGGCTGGAACGTTTAGAAGCCCTGGGTGAGAAGATACGGAAACCGGACATCCCCTTGGATGAGGCCCTCAAGGCTTTTGAAGAGGGGATCAAACTAGCCAAGACGCTGGAAAAAGATTTAGAAAAGGTGGAAACCCGGATCGAGGTGTTAATGAACGGTCCTGAAGTCAAAGCGAGTAACGAGGCGCCGGAGCTGGGCCTCTTTGGTGAAGGAGCCTAAGCCTATGGTTCAAACCCATATCTTCCTTGGGGATAAGCACCCTATACCTGAACAGCCTAGTAAGCCTGATGGTACGGTACCTGAAAGACGAAGACAGATCCAGGTTCTGCCCCCGGAAGAAGCCCGGAAGATAGCGGCGGGAGAGGTTATTGACCGGCCTGCCGCGCTGGTTCGGGAATTGCTCGATAATGCTATTGATGCGGGGAGTACCCTCATTGAAGTGTTTATCGAAGAGGGCGGAAGCCGTCGTATTGAGGTGATCGACGACGGCGTGGGTATGGCGCGGGAAGATCTCCTGCTCTGTTGCCAAACCCATGCCACGAGCAAGATCCGGTCTATGTCCGACCTGGACAGCGCGGATACCTTAGGATTTCGAGGGGAAGCCCTGGCTGCGGCCACCGCGGTTTCACAACTGGAGATCCTTACCAGCCTGGACGGCCGGGAAGCCTGGCGTCTGGAAGTCGGTCCTGGGGGAGCCAATCTCCATATCCAACAGGCCCGACGGGTCAAGGGAACCAGCGTCCGGGCCCTAGGGCTTTTTGATACTATTCCGGTACGGAAACGTTTCCTCAAGCGGGATTGGAGTGAGGCAAACCTCTGCAAACAGGCCTTTATAGACAAGGCCCTGGCATTCCCAGCCATGAGCTTCCGTTTTACCCAGGAGGGTAAGCTTAAATTCTTACTTCCTCAGGCATCAAGCCTTAAGGAACGGTTCGCCGCCCTCTTATTGAACCGGAATGAGGTTTCCTTTCTCCACGAAATCAGCGCATCAGGAACAGGGTTCTTTATAACGATTGTACTCGGCAGCCCCGCCTTATCCCGGAATGACCGGCGGCAGCAGTATGTCTTTGCCAACGGCCGGCGGATCCAGGAGTATTCCTTGTTGCAGGCCTTGGAATACGGGGTACAAGGCTGGTTTCCCAACAATGCCCATCCAGTAGGAGCCATATATGTGGATATTAATCCTGCCTTGGCGGATTTCAACATCCACCCGGCTAAACGGGAAGTCCGGTTTGCCGATGCAGGGGCCATACACCATGCGGTGACCCAGACGATCCGGGATTTTGTGCATCATTTGAATCTTTCAAGAGAGCTGTCCTGGTTTGACTCAGCGTCTCCCCATGCCAAGACCGGGAGCAGCAGCCAGGCGGAACCCACTCAGTGGCCGGCCACATGGAAGATAAGCGCCGGGGAAGGGGAAGAACCTGCCCCTTTCTCCGGCGGGACTGATTGGGCAAAATCCTATGGTCCATCGCCTCAGCCGGAAACCGCAAGCCTTGCCCTGGAAGCGCTGAGCGACCGCGGTGAACAAGCCGATGCTTTTGGTGATGCCTCTGGGGGCGGATTAGCAATAGCGGTCCAGGAAGTAGCGGAAAAGAGTCCGGCCTATGGGTTACGGTATGTGGGAAGGGCCTTTGGCCTTTTCATTCTCGTGGAAAATGAGCATAAGCTCTTTATGATCGATACGCATGCTGCCCATGAACGGATTCTCTACGAGGAACTCCTGTCCAAGCCCATTCCTACCCAGGAGCTGCTGGTGGCCATCCCCTTCACCACGGAAAGTGAAGAAGATGACCGCTTCATCGCCCGGCATCAGGCAGATTTGGCCCGCCTTGGGGTGGTGATTAAAGCGGATAATGGGGCATGGCGTATCGAAGCGCTGCCCGTGGCGTGGCGTTTGGGAGATGCCGCAACGGTCAAAGAGATCCTCAACCTCAAGACCGCGGGGGAAGATCTGGCAGAACACTGGGCCTCCACCTTGGTCTGTCATCATGCGCTCAAAGAAGGAGATTACCTTGATGAGCGCACTGCCCTGGCCTTAGGGGAGGCGGTCTTAAAACTTCCCGTTCCTCGTTGTCCTCATGGTCGGCCCATCTGGTATGAGATAAACCGGGAAACCGTCTTTAAGGCGGTAAGGCGTATATAACCTGATCTCCATAGAATGGGTCCGCGAATGAACAGGCGCAGCGTATCGGATGACTGGCTGACAGTTCCCCTGTCGTCCAATGAGCCTGTTTCTTGGTGTTTTCCAGGGCGTGAGGGTCTATCGTAACAGTTTAAGATACCCCATGAAGTATTCGGTTTTACCCAGATACCGGGCGATGATTTGCCCGGTGGTGTCATCACTAACGCTATGGAAGGCGAACCCTTCCCCGCTGCGGCCCCAGGGCCTTTGGGACACCCCACCGGCATCCGTCTTGAGGATGGGCGACAGGGTGGTATAGCTGATGCCATATCTGCCGTTTTAGTGTTTTACCCTGCGCTCTGTCCGTCTATTGTACCGGCCTGCCTCAAAAGCCATAAATCGCTTCCCAAGGCGGGGTTGCCCACCAGGTGCCTTTGTGGGTGTCTATACGCATCGTTACCGGTTCCCGGATATCCGCCTACTGTTCAATGTGTACCGGTGCCATGGAAGACCTTATGGGATGCAAGGTTACCAAAATCCCCTCCCTCAGCGGATCCCAAGGCCGTGGCAAGGGCTGTCTGGAGCGTTGAGGGTCTGCCGTTTCCTGTCTCACGTATCGGTGGGCCGGTAAGGGTCGATAGGAGGGTCTGTAATAGCTGATTATTCTTGTTTAGCTGCCTTTGTAATTCCTGTACCTTCACCATCCGGTGGTGATCTACAAAGTATGATAAGGGGGTAATAACAACAGGGACACAAGGAAATACTATGAAATTATGTCAATGACCATGGTACAATGGTACCGTACTCCTCCAATACATCCGGCAAAGAAAACAGCAGTTGAAGCGAAGCGCCGGTACGTGCAATCCCTCTCTCTTACCGGAAAGCGGATAAAGACGGATCCTAGCCCGGCCGGGGAGCGGGAGGTCATAGCCCGGGCCTTAGGGTTACCGCCTGTTCCGGGTACCGCTGCAAGGCTGGGCGAGGGGCCGCCCTAAGCCTG
>JAITRH010000149.1 GCA_031288495.1 Treponema sp.
GGAAAAAGCAGGCTTTAGACCGCTCTTTCCATCGGAAAGATGATCGATGCCGGGTACGACCTATATCAGCTCCCTGATCGGAATGATGAACGATGCTGAGCCGGAATGACGGACGATGCCAAGCCAGAATGATGAGCGATGCTAATACCGGAATGACGGACGATGCTGGGCAGAAATGACGGGCAATGCTGATACCGGAATGATGAACGATACCGGTACCGGTATTACGGACGATGCCAAGCCAGAATGATGAGCGATGCTGATACCGGAATGATGGGCAATGTTGGTACAAGAATAACGGGCGATGCCGGTACCAGAGTCATGGGTAATACCGGTACCGGAATGATAAGCGATGCCTGGCCGGAATGATGGACGATGGTGATACCGGAATGACGAGCGATGCCAGTACCAGAATAACGGGCAATACCGGTACCGGAATGATAAGCGATTCTGATACCGGAATGATGAACGATGCTGAACCGGAATAACGGACGATGCTGGCCCGGAATGACCGACGATGCTGATACCGGAATGATGGGCAATGCCGAGCCGGCATCAAAGTTTCCGCATAATTGCGAAGTAACCTTCGACTCCGCAGGCAGCTTCCTCATTTTTCATAGACAAAACCCCAGTCCTCAGAGGAGTTCCCCCAGTCCCCGGGGAAGTTCTCCCCGACCGGTTAAGGGGTTTTTAGAACGAACAATCAGCGTTAAAACCCGAGGATGCCGGTTTGGGTTTCCCCCTGCGTAACCGGTTGACCGTGCCATACCTGCTAAACTTGACCCACAGAATCACGTGATCCCGGTATTATAGCTTTATATCCCCCATGTCCCGCCTCCGTATCCCGGTATCCCCCTCAGAACTCCGCTCTCCAAGTCCTGGTAATTTTGTGAGTCAAGTTTAGGCCATACCTGAGGGCTCCCTTCTCGATTTTTTTATCAAAGTAACGGCTCATTCCCCGGCAGGGTAGCATTTTTCAGACCCTCGGGAATAAGCCGGATTTTTTTACAGAGCTTTGATCCTTAATTAAGAAATTAAGCAAGGCGCATCTCGGAACAAGATCCCCTTGAGAGGCTGAATCCTACCCCGAAGGGTTCTCCTTAGAGCTTAAACAGGAGCTCTTCGTAACCTGGGAAGGGCCAGACATGCTTGGCGACCAGTTTCTCCAAGCCATCCCCCCGGGCCCGGACCGCATCCATAGCAGGTCGTACCTTCTCAAAATACACCTTAGCCTTGGTAAAGGGATCCTCCACTTCCTGAGCCTCTGCCAAAACCGTTTCCAGCTTGGCGGTTTCATCGTAGAGTTCTGCCGCAAGCTCAGCAATGCGCTTAACCCGTTTCGCCTGGGGTATATTGGTGGCTCCCACAGAGGCCAAAGCAGCTGCGTCTTGGGCAAGGGTACCCGCATAGGTGGTGGCTGAGGGGAAGATGTAACGCCGAGCCATATCTATGGTAACCCCGGCTTCGATATTTATCTGTTTGGCATATTTTTCCAGATAAATATGATACCGGCTTTCCAGTTCGTCCTTGGAGAAGACCTGGTGAGCTTCAAAAAGGGCTATGGTTTCGCTTCGGATAAGCACTGAAAGGGCATCCACGGTGTTCCGCACATTAGGGAGCCCCCGCCGTTCCGCTTCCCGGACCCATTCCTCCGCATACCCGTTACCATTGAATACCACCCGCCGGTGTTTGGTATAGGATTCTTTGATGATACTCTGAATGGCCTCGTTTTTATGGGCCTCTTTCTCAAGCGTATCTGCAAACTCGGACAGTACCTGGGCTACTGCCACATTAAGATAGGTATTGGGAGTGGCAATGGACTGGGAAGAACCCACCATACGGAACTCAAACTTGTTCCCCGTAAAAGCAAATGGACTGGTCCGGTTCCGGTCAGATACGTCTTTCGGCAAGTTGGGCAGGCTTGTAACGCCTAGCTTTATCACCGCTCCCTCTTCGGTTTTAACACTGCTTTTTCCCTCTGCAATGTTGTCCAGGATTTCGGTTAAAGGTCCGCCAAAGAAGATGGAGATGATGGCCGGCGGCGCTTCATTGGCCCCCAAACGGTGATCATTGGCGGAAGTCGCTGCGGAAGCCCGGATTAAGAGGGCATAACGGTCCACCGCTTCCACCACTGCCGCAGCAAAGAGGAGGAACCGGGCATTAGACTCGGGGTTCGCCCCAGGATCAAACAAGTTAATCCCGTCATCAGTAGCTATGGACCAGTTGTTATGCTTCCCGGAACCGTTTATCCCGGCAAAGGGCTTTTCGTGGAGCAAGCCTTCCATACCGTGCCGGCGGGCCACATTCTTGATGGTTTCCATCACGAGCTGGTTCGCATCTACTGCTGCGGTGGTATTGGTAAACACCGGGGCAATCTCAAACTGGTTGGGCGCCACCTCGTTATGCTGGGTTTTGGCGGCAATTCCCATTTTCCACAGTTCCGTGTTGAGTTCTCGCATAAATCCTGCGACCCGTTCCTTGATGGCCCCGAAATAGTGATCCTCCATCTCCTGACCCTTGGCCGGCATAGAACCAAACACGGTCCTGCCCGTGAGGATAAGATCCGGCCGCTGGTCATAAAAGGCTTTATCCACCAGGAAGTATTCCTGTTCCGGCCCCACCGTGGTATACACCCGCTTAGAGGTATCGTTCCCCAGGGCCCGCAGCACTCGAATCGCCTGTTTACTCAAGGCGTCGATGGATTTGAGCAGGGGAACCTTCTTATCCAAAGCCTGACCGTAGTAACTGATAAACGCAGTGGGTATGCACAGGGTTGTACCGGTCTGATCCTGCTTGAGAAAGGCAGGACTGGTAACATCCCAGGCAGTATATCCCCGGGCCTCAAAGGTAGCCCGCAGCCCTCCGGAAGGGAAACTGGATGCATCCGGCTCACCCTTGATCAGTTCTTTACCGGAAAATTCCATGAGTACCCGACCGTCCGTAGTAGGGGCAATAAAGGAATCGTGCTTCTCCGCGGTAAGCCCGGTAAGGGGGTGGAACCAGTGGGTATAGTGACTTGCCCCCTTGGCCAGGGCCCAATCCCGCATGGCCGCAGCCACCACTTCCGCCACTTCCAGGGTCAATTCCTTTTCCCCTGCCTGAACCGCGAGGATTTCCTTATACATATTCTTAGGCAGCCGTTCCCGCATGACTGCATTAGAAAAACAGTTGGAGCCGTACAAAGCAGCTACCGGTGTCTTGGTAAAATCAACAATACTCATTCAGCCTCCCTGATACAACAAGAAAATAATCTATAGATATGTATATAGTAAGCAAAAGATGTGCCAAATACCTAGAAGAACTAAAAACCTTCTCTTGCTCCGGCGTCATTGTATCCACTATAAAATAGTATGACCCCCTTGTCGAGGGCCGGTACTCCTCTGTCTAGGACTTGAACAGCCTCTTTATACCTGAAGTACCTTCAAGATCTGACTTTGTGAAGGTACCTCTCTAAAAAATTCACCCATACCTGGTATGTATCGTATACGCTCAAGAGGTGGGAAGATACGGGGAAGGGCATAGCACCCTCCCCCGGGATTAGCCAATGGCTATGGCTCCGGTCTCCCCGGTCCGTATCCGAATACATTCCTCAATAGGAAGCACAAAAATCTTTCCATCCCCAATCTCTCCGCTCCGGGCGCCTTTGATGATGGCCTCCATAGTGGGTTTAACGAAGGTATCGTTCACCGCAATTTCAATACGGACCTTCTTTAAAAGGTTGACTTCTATTTCAACCCCCCGGTACTGCTCGGTATAGCCCTTTTGTTGGCCGCAACCCATGGCATTGGTAATCGAAATCTTGTAGACCTCAGCCTTGTACAGTTCCTGCTTAACCTCATTCAACACATGAGGTTGTATATAGGCAATAATAAGTTTCATGGAATACCTCCTTACATGTTGCTGAAGATCTGGAAGCCTGAATAGGCTTCTGTTTTGTGTTCGGTAATATCAAGGCCGATAAGTTCTTCCTTGGGAGTAACCCGCAGGCCCAGGATGGCCTTGATGGCCAGGAAAAGGACGAGACTCGTGAGGGCAGCCCAGAGCCCGACCGTAATGATTCCCACCAGTTGTACCCCTAATTGTTTGAAGCCGCCTCCATGAAGAAGCCCGACCGCAGTCCCTTCCATATTACCCCAGATACCGACCGCCAAGGTACCCCAGATACCGCATACGAGGTGTACCGAAGAGGCTCCTACCGGGTCATCGATCTTGAGAACCTTGTCGATAAATTCTACTGCACAGACCACCAGGATACCGCCGATAAGCCCTATCACCACCGAGGCCGCGGGAGAAACCACAAAACAGGGAGCCGTAATAGACACGAGCCCTGCTAAGGCGCCGTTCATGGACATGGACGCGTCAGGTTTCTTGAACCAAATCCAGGAGGTGATCAAAGCACTCACCGTTCCCGCGGATGCCGCCAGGGTAGTGGTAACACAGACGCGCGCAATGGCAGGGTCCATACCGGACAAGGTAGATGCCCCGTTAAATCCGTACCAGCCGAACCACAAGAGGAAGACCCCCAAACAGGCAAAGGTAAGGTTATGTCCTGGGAACGCCTTCACCGAGATAGAACCATCAGGACCTTTCACATACTTACCCTGCCTGGGACCGAGAACCGCCGCCCCCATCAGGGCCGCCCATCCCCCTACCGAATGCACCACCGTAGAACCTGCAAAATCATGGAAACCGAGATTTGAAAGCCAGCCTCCTCCCCAGATCCAATGCCCGGATATGGGATAGATAAAGGCCGAAATAAAACAGGTGTACACGAGATACGCCCTGAACTGGGTCCGTTCTGCCATGGCTCCGGAAACAATGGTAGCTGAAGTGGCGGCAAATACCACCTGGAAGAACCAATCCCGATAAAAGGTATAGTCTTCCATGGGGCCCTTAAAGAAGTCAGAGGTTCCCAGGATTCCCAAGGCATCCGCACCGTACATGAATCCCCAGCCCAGGGCCCAATACACCAGAGCGCCAAAACAAAAATCCATCAAGTTTTTCATGATGATATTGGTGGCATTTTTTGCACGGGTAAGACCAGCTTCAACCATGGCAAAGCCCGCCTGCATGATAAATACCAGGATCGCCCCACAGAATAACCATACCATATCCAGTGCGTCTTCCAGGGAATAGTCTCCCTCTTGGGCAAAGAGGGAAACCCCGAAATAGAGGAGTAGCACTGCCAACACAATAATCTTTTTCCGCACCTTTCATTCCTCCTAATTAAGGATCATATGAACTATTGAAGCAGAGACCGTGCCAAGCCAATTATAAGGATCCTTTTTTCTTGAGTTACGATGCAATTATCGAAAGGTATATCCCAGGCCGGCCCATTGTACCGGGAACGACCGGCCTTTCTGGGTAATGACAAGCCTTCCGGGGCATGGGATAAAACTGCTTTTCCTACATATACGTATGAAAAATACAATCTTCCTGCATTTTTGTAGGATCTATACCGGAGCATGTACTTACAGCGCCTTTCAGTATATACCCCTATCGGTTGTTTCATTTCTCTTAATATGGATCCTTGGAGGAAGACCAATGTACACAGTTCAGGTAAACTAGAGATACATAGCCTATAGTACCGTTTCATTTGGGTAATGGCCTTGTCATCTTTTCTCGTGCTACGATAGATTTAATTTTTTAGCCCTGTGTAACTCTTCACCCTAAATTCCCGCCCTCAATTTAACCTACGGTCTATTTCCTTATGATATAAAGAATCATGGCTTATCCAATATGTTCGTAGGTTAAATAGTATAACCTACGAACATAGTTATCTTTCGGTTAATTCTTTGTGGTACAAGGAAATAGGTCAGTAGGGTAAAAAACCTACAGCAATTTAGGCTTCACGGATATTCGGTTCCATTTAGGGCTTGAGACATGCAGTCCTTTCACCATAGGTAGATAAACCTTTTCTCAGGTACTTTTTTATCGATAAATTCGGTAGGTTCCCCAGGGTGAAAACCCTCCCAAATCCCTTTTGTCACTCAGTACCACCCTGTACGTATTGATTACCATATCGTCACTGCTATCGGGTTGTTCCGTAGGCTCTCACTTGCTATAAACCGGAAATATGCTCCTTCCCATCGGCTTAATCGTTTGGCGATGACCCTCTGCTTTAACTCCCCGGGTAAATCGAACAGGCGGCTAAGCCAGTTTGCTCGTGATTAATGCTACCGGTTATCCGATAACCGAATGTCACGGACTTTCAGTTCTCCTACACCTGAGGTAATAGATTGCAATAGACTCGACTACCCCGGTTCTCCCCGGTTTCTTTGGAGGCATCTTTTCGTGAAGCTCCTGTTCTCTTTTGTACTTATGATGATGGAATTTTTCCTTGTTTGAGAAGGAAGACTATCCTCCAATAATCGTCCTTTCCTCTCGGCATATATATATCATATTTTGTGATATATATCAATTTTTATTGACATATATATACGTCAGGTTTATAATAATTTATAGGCGTAAAGCTCCAAAAAGAAGTTCTCCCCACACTAAGAATCGAGAGAACCTCAATTATTTATGCGTTATGGAGGAATAGTTTATGAAGAAGTTCAGTTTGATTATGGCCATCCTGCTTTTAATGGCGACGGCTGTTTTTGCCGGCGGTACCAAACAAAGCGGCGCAACGCTTACCCTTTGGCACCAGTCTGTTGGCGAGACGGATCCATCAGCAAAAATCTTAAAACAGTTGATCGCCCAGTGGAACAGGGAACATCCTGACATCAAGGTTACCGAGGACGGCGTTACCGGTGAACAGTACAAAACAAAAATCAACACGGCATTGGCCGCCAATGACGCTCCCGACATTTTCTATATGTGGGGTGGTAGTTTTTCCCGTCCTTTTATTGAGGCAGGTAAGATGCTTGATATTACCGACATGATTCCAGGATCAACCAAAAATACCATGATTCCAGGTGCTGTCGAGGCGGTGACCGTAAACGGCAGGATCTATAGTTTTCCTTGTTATACGCATATAGCGAATCTCTACTGCAACAAGGAACTGTTTGAAAAAGCCGGAGCTAAGCTGCCCGCTACATATGCCGAACTACTGGATACGGTAAAAAAGCTCCGAGCCGCCGGAATAACGCCGGCAGTACTTGGTGAAAAAGACCGCTGGCCCGGCATGTATTGGTTTGACATTATGGCGATGCGGCAGGCCGGCAATCCCGCAAGCATGGCCGCCATGCGGGATCCAGCCAAATTCAACAGCCCCGATTTTATTGAAGCAGCCCGCAAGGTTCAGGAATTAGTAGACGCCGGCCTTTTCAATACCAGCCTGTTTTCTATGAGCTACGATGAAATGCTGGGGGCATTCAACAACGGCCAGGCAGCGATGATGTTCCAGGCTAACTGGATCAACGCCGGCATTGAAGACATATCCAGCACAATCCGGGGAAAAGTCACCGTCATTCCCTTCCCAGTTTTTGAGGACGGCAAAGGTAAAGCCGGTGAGTTCTTTGGTGGAGGCATTGATAGCTATTACATTTATTCCGGGACAAAGTACCCGAAAGAAGCAGTACAATTTCTTGCGTGGTTCAGTGAAAATCTTGGGAAACAGGGGTACCTTGCAGGAGCGGGACTTCCCTGCTGGAAAATCGAGGGTCTTGATACTTCAGGTATAACTGGCCTGGACAGGGAAGTTGCCGCCCTTATGGGAACCGCTGAATCCTTTATTCCTTGGTGGGACAATGTATTACCGGCGGATGCATCAGAGATCCACAAAAATCTGATAGCTGACTTGTTGGCGAAAAACATTACCCCCCAGCAGTTTGCCCAGGAGATGTCAAAGGTGGTAAAGTCAGATTTGTAATAACTTAAAGGGGCAGGGAAAATTATGGATTCCTTTTTTAGCAATAAAAAAGCCATTTGCGTCTTTGTATTACCGGCGATAATTGTCTTTTCGGTCATTGTTTTTGCGCCGATTTTGATGTCCGCATGGTACAGCCTCCTGCAGTGGAACGGCATAGGCAAGGCCGAATTTATCGGGTTCGCCAATTACCTGCGCCTGTTCAAAGATCCTCGGATGCTAAACGCCCTCATCAATTCCATGCTCTTTGTCGGCGCTTCGGTTTTTATCCAGCTTCCCATTTCACTCATCCTTGCGCTGATCCTTGCAAGCTCAATTAAAGGCGAGGGGCTATACCGTACCGTTTATTTTATTCCGGTAGTCATTTCAACTACCGTAATCGGGCAGTTGTGGATAAAAATCTACAACGCCGATTACGGACTGCTCAATGCGTTTCTTATCGGAGTGGGCTGGGAAAATCTAGCCCAGGATTGGCTTGGCCAGCGTAAAACCGCACTGGTTTCCGTATTTATCCCCATTTTATGGCAGTATGTCGGCTATCACATGCTGATACTGTACGCCGGGGCAAAATCAATCTCTGGTGAAATATACGAAGCTGCAAAAATAGATGGTTCCACCGAGATCGGCACCGCATTCATGATAACTATCCCGCTGATGGCATCGGTTTTGAAAGTTTCACTCACCCTTTCCATTATCGGTGCGTTAAAAGTATTTGATCTTATTTATGTATTGACCGGAGGCGGCCCTTTTTTTTCAACAGAAGTGCCAAGTACATTCATGTATACTATGATTTTTGATTCTTTCCAATACGGCTATGGGAGTTCCATTGCGATCTTTATCATTGTTGAATGTCTCGTTTTAAGCTTGGCTGTAAACAGGATTTTCGGGAGAGGAAAATCAGAGGCCTCATCATGATTAGCATGAAAAAACGAAAAGACTTATTTATCGGAAAATTGCTGCTTTCCTTGTTTCTCTTGGCTTGGGCGGTTATTCAAATATATCCCCTGATATGGCTTGCGCTCTTTTCATTGAAAGACAATGCGGAAATTTTTGGTGGGAATATTTCTGGCTTCCCCAAAGTACCGAAATGGGGAAATTATCCTGATGCATTGCAGCAGGGGGGCGTTCTTATTTACTTTTTTAATAGCCTTCTTGTAACGAGCATTACCATTGCGGCAACTATTCTACTGTCATCAACGACGGCTTATGCCATAAGCAGGATGAAATGGAAGTTGAACGGAAAAGTGATGATGTTTCTGCTTTTGGGTATGATGGTTCCGGTACATGCGGCTCTTTTGCCCCTGTTTATTGTTTTAAGCCGGCTGAAACTTTTAAACACCTATCTCGCCCTGCTTCTGCCCTATATTGCGTTCGCCCTTCCCCTGGGGGTTTTTACCCTGACAGGATTTCTTTCAGGGATTCCACGGGAAATGGAAGAATCTGCTGCGATAGACGGAGCTCATATTTACCGGACATTCTTTTCGATTATAATGCCCCTGGTGAGTCCCGCAATCGCGACCGTGGCGATCTTTACCTATCTGGCGTCGTGGAACGAACTGATGTTTGCGGTAACCTTTATCAGCAGGAAAGAATTCAATACTCTGACAGTAGGTATTATGTCCATGGTTGGCAGTTATGTTACCCGCTGGGGGCCTATCGGCGCCGGGCTCATGATCGCAACGATCCCCACGATGGTCATCTATATCCTGCTGTCAAAACAGGTACAGAAGAGCATGATCGCCGGCGCGGTGAAAGGGTAGACTATATCAATTAAATTTGATATGGTTCTACCATGCAAAGCGATAAAATAATCGTAATTAACGCGATTCAGGAAATAAACAAGCTGAAAGCCCTGGCCTCGACATACCGGGTAAAAATGCTTGATATACTGCGTAAACAAAGCCTCAATGTAAATGAGCTTTGCGCCATGATGAACCTGCCCCAGTCTACGGTTGCCACCCATATTTCGATTCTTGAGGAGGCGGGCCTAGTAAGCGGCGAAAAAATCAAAGCTCGTAAGGGAAACCAGAAACGCTGCAGGGCTATCTTCTCGGAGATAATCGTAAAATTTCCCGAAGAAATAGTGGAGGACAAGCCAAGCATTGATGTGGAGATGCCCATAGGGATTTTTACAAACTGGGAAGTAAGCCCACCCTGCGGACTCTGTTCATCGAAAAAAATCATCGGCTTTCTGGATACCCCTGACTCGTTTGTGAACCCCGAGCGAATGAAAGCGGGGCTTCTTTGGTTTGAACATGGATTTGTGGAATATCAGTTTCCAAACAATACAATGTATGACAATCGCAGGCTGCAAAAACTGGAAGTATCCGTAGAATTGTCTTCTGAAATTCCCGGGACCAACAAAAATTGGCTTTCCGACATAACCCTCTGGATCAACACTGTTGAAATCGGCTCCTGGACATCCCCAGGCGACTTTGGCGACCGGCGTGGCATCTACACCCCATCATGGTGGAAACTTGAAGGGTCCCAGTATGGCCTCCTCAAGCACTGGAGTCTTACCGGGGAAGGCAGCTTTGTGGATGGGGTAAAAATTTCTGAGGTCAAACTGCCTGACATCAAACTTCCCGAGCATCATTCCATCAGGATAAAGCTGGGTGTCAAAAAAGATGCGGAGCATCTTGGCGGCATCAACATCTTTGGCCGCGGTTTTGGCAATTACGATCAGGATATTATCCTGCGGCTTTTTTTTAACTCCTATCCCCCCTTTTGATCGGTGTTTTATGCCAATTTTTATTGATACCTATCAGATTAACGTGATATACTTGACTGCTGGAGATTCATTATGCATAAAGCTGGTTTTGTTGTTGAAAAGGATTGGGTAAAGGCTATCATTGATGAACGGCTCTTTTCTTCATTTATAGAACATCTGGGCCGGGCAGTTTATCAAGGCATTTATGAGCCAAATCACCCCCTTGCGGATGAACAGGGTTTCCGAAAGGACGTTATATCCCTGGTAAAGGCGCTCCATCTGCCCCTGATTCGCTATCCCGGGGGCAATTTTCTTTCCGGTTACCACTGGAAGGACGGCATTGGTCCTGCAGGTGAGCGGCCCGTGCGGCTGGATCTTGCCTGGCAGACCTTGGAATCGAATCGGATAGGCATCGGTGAGTTTTATGACTGGACGCAAAAAGTTGGTACCAACATCATGGGATGTGTGAACATGGGAACCGGTACGCCCAAAGAAGCCGGAGAATTCCTAGAGTACTGTAATTTTGAAAAGGGTACCTGGTGGAGCGATTTACGGATACACCATGGACACCCGCGACCTTTTGGGATAAAAACCTGGTGTATCGGTAACGAGATGGATGGTTCTTGGCAAATATGCGCCATGGATGCGGCTGAATACGGCAAAAAAGCCAGGGAAACGGCGAAAATCATGAAGCTCATAGATCCTTCGGTGGAACTGGTCGTCTGTGGCAGTTCAGGGCCCAAAATGCCAAGTTACCCCGAATGGGACAGAATTATTCTTGAACATGCCTACGAACAGGTCGATTACCTTTCCCTCCACAGTTACTACGAAAATTTCGGCAATGACGACGACTTTTTGGCGTCTTTTGCGAGTATGGACGCCTTTATTACGGCTATTTGCGCCACCGCCAACTATGTGAAAGCTCTCAAGCGCAGTACAAAAACCATGTTCCTTTCTTTTGACGAGTGGAATGTATGGTACCAGGGGCGCCAGCAGCCCCGGAAACCCTTTACCGGCACCCCTGCTTCTCTTCTTGAAGACCACTATTCCCTGCTTGACGCCCTTGTGGTCGGCGGCCTTGGTATTACCCTGTTGAATAATGCCGACCGGGTGAAAATAGCCTGCCTGGCGCAGCTCGTGAATGTCATCGCCCCGATTATGACCGTTCCTGGAGGTTCGGCCTTTGTACAAACCACCTACTACCCCTTCCGGGACCTATCCCTCTTGGGACGGGGCAAATTGCTCCAGCCCCTTATTACCTCCCCCCGGAAAGAAACCTGTTACGGCGATGTACCGGTAGCGCCTGCCGCGGCGGTGTACCAAGAGGAAGAAGGAAAGCTGACCATTTTTACGATTAATACGGATACGAAAATCCCCCTTGATTTAACGGTCAATCTTCGTTCTTTCCACAACTCGTCCGCAGATTTTTGGACAGAACTGAGTTCAGAAGACATACACAGAAAAAACAGCCCCGAACATCCTGAAGCGGTACAACCCATTGCCCGGGAAGTGACGGCGCTTGCCCTCGGCAAAGGGGTGTACCATCTGCGCCTGAAACCCGCATCATGGAATGTGCTGCGGTTTACCCTGGGGGAAGGCGACCCCTTACACCTTGAAACGGTCTAGGATGTGGGTGATTTGTATAATCGCCCTCTGATTGCCCAGACCAGCCCGGAGCTCCCTGGCCATTCACGGTTTTTATCGGCCAAGGGAGCAGCATTGACGGCTATTTCCCGGGTATGGTCCTCTGGAAAAGCCCCTCCCGGGTCTCTTCCGTATAGACGGCTTCAAGGCATGGCCAAAAGAAGGATCGGAGCCACTGACAGAGGCGAATGGAGGTCCAGGGCCTAGTACCTTACAAAGTCTAAAGTTTCGGATATACCTGTTAGCGTTTGATACGGGCATCCTCAGGAGTAAACTGCCAATGAACGGTTGATTGCTCCCGATTCCTCCTTCCAATACCGATGAGCGATTGCGCGTTGGCCATTGCTTTTCTTTGTACCATAGTCATCCTCATGGGTACCCCGGCTACTGGTCGGAGGGTACGTATTCAGCCCCTGGGGTTAGCTTTTACATAAGGCCATACGCCGTATTGATCTTACCAAGCGGATGAAGTAGTATGTATTTCATAGTTGTTGTTTATACATGATTAGGGGTACTACATGACGGGAAGCTCCTTCCTTAACGTTATCTAGGAGCCTTGGGATTTTTGGTGCATTTTCGCATGTTCAGGTGAAAATTGCGATGATCCGGGCTTTTTTAGGAGTTTGTGGGGCAGAGCCATACAAACTCAAAGGAAGGAAACAGATGGTTAATCATGAAAGAAGAACACAAAGTTATCGCTTCTACGTATCGCCAGATCGCCATTGATATTGCCCAAGATATTGTCAAGGGTAAATACGTGCAGGGACAAAAACTATTCGGCCGTTCCGTACTTGCTTCCTATTATCATGTCTCTTCTGAAACGATCCGTAAAGCTGTATTCATTCTGAAGGATGTAGGTATTCTGGATACCGAAAAAGGAAGCGGTATTGAGGTCCGATCCATGGAGAAAGCCCGGGATTTTATTGACCGTTATAATGAAGTGGAAAAAATTACCTCTGCTAAACAGGAAATTATGCAGTGGGTCGAACGGCAGGCCCAGGAAACCGAAGAACTCATTGAAAAGATAGAAGTGGTTATCCATACCGCTGAGCGGCTGAAAACCATACATCCCTTTACCCCTTATGAGATTACCATTACTGAAGACTCTATCGCTATAGGCAAGACGGCAAAGGAGTTGCACTTTTGGCAGAACACCGGAGCGACCATTATCGCCATACGCCGGGGTGAAACCATGATTCTCTCCCCGGGACCCTATGCCACCTTCTGTAAAGACGATGTTTTTTACATCATCGGGACCGACCGGTCCTATGTGGCTTCCCTGAAGTTATTATTCGGATAAGGGCCTCTTAAAATTCTTAAAAAACTTGACAAAAGGGTTTATGTGTTCATATCATTATAGATAACAACCTGTAGCTCTATCCTGGGTTGTTGCTTCTGAGGGGTATCATGATACGATTTGAAGGAATTGCCAAGAAATACGATGGAAAGCCGGTGGTTTCGGACATTACTTTTGAAGTTACCAAGGGAGATTTGGTGGTTTTAATTGGACCCAGCGGCTGCGGCAAAACAACCCTGCTCAAAATTATCAATCGTCTGATAAAACCAAGCGGCGGACTTGTTTTTATCAATGGGGAGAACATCTTTGATAAAGATGTTATAGAGCTCAGGCGTAATATCGGCTATGTCATACAGCAAACCGGTCTTTTTCCCCACATGACGGTTCGGGAAAATATTGAAATCGTGCCGCGGCTTCAGAAAAAAAATAAAGCCGCCATTGCCGAGAAAAGCATCGCCTTAATGCAGATGGTTGGGCTCGATCCGAACCAGTACCTTAACCGGTACCCTTCCCAGTTATCAGGGGGCCAGCAGCAGCGCATTGGGGTGGCCCGGGCCTTTGCCTGTGATCCGGATATTATTCTTATGGATGAGCCTTTTTCCGCGCTGGATCCGATCTCCCGAAACCAGCTGCAAGATGAACTGGCGGACTTGCAGGCACGGGTACGGAAGACGATCGTGTTTGTTACCCATGATATGGATGAGGCGGTAAAAATAGCGGATAAGATCTGCATTCTTCATAGAGGCAGGATCGCCCAATATGACAAGGTTGAAGAGATTATGAAAAACCCGGCCGATGAATTTGTGGCCCGGTTCATCGGAAGGAACCGGATTTGGTCATCCCCTGAATTTATCCGGGCAAAAGATATCATGATTGCAGACCCGGCCTGTACCCAGGGGGATACGCCGATCCTCCGCTGTATAGAAAAGATGCGTACTCAGAAAGTGGATAGCCTGTTGGTTACGGATAAACAGGGCCGCTTACTCGGCATTATTTCTGCAAAAATGGCCCAGGCTCAACCGGATAAGGGGCTCCCCGTCTCCCGGGTGATGTACACCGAGTTTGACACCGTAAGCCCGGATCACAACATTGTTGCCATAGTGCAGCTTATCAACCACCCTACCTTTGCATCCCGGCCTTTGACGGCCATACCGGTTATCACTGAAGATAAGCGCTTACAGGGATTGATTACCAAAAGCAGCCTTTTAACAACCCTGAGTCAGCAGTATCTTGATACCAAAAACCTGGTATAAGGGAGGTTCTTTAGAGATGAATTTTATTACGTATATATCGAATAACGGTACGCTTGTTCTTTTGAGCACCCTTGAGCACATGCAGCTGACCTTTTTTTCTATCCTCATTGCGGTTCTTATCGGGGTGCCCCTGGGTATTTTGATTAGTTACCTCTCAGGCTTGCAAAAGCCGGTTTTGGGCTGCGCTAATGTGATACAGGCGGTCCCCAGTATTGCCCTCCTCGGTTTTTTGGTTCCTTTTTTAGGGATTGGCGAAAAGCCTGCGGTGTGTATGGTCGTGATGTATTCCCTCCTGCCGATTATCAAAAATACCGCCATCGGCCTTGCCCATATTAATCCCCAGACTATAGAGGCGGCAAAAGGCATCGGCATGACCCGGTTTCAGATATTGACTAAGGTCAAACTGCCCTTGGCCTTGCCGGTTATTATGGCGGGCATCCGGATTTCTGCGGTAACCTCGGTGGGGCTTGTAACCTTGGCGGCCTTTATAGGGGCTGCGGGATTAGGATATTTGATTTATTCGGGGATCCGTACGGTCAACACCTACCAGATCCTCTCGGGAGCCATCCCCGCGTGTTTGCTGGCCCTGACCGTGGACTTTGCCGCTTCCCTTGTGGAAAAGGCGGTAACCCCTATGTGCTATAGGGAACCGGCACAGGACAAAAAGAAGCGGGTAAGCCCTTAATCCCTTTTCGGATACCCTGCTGCCCTTGAGGGGGAGCATATCATAAAACAAGGAAGGATTTGCTATGAAAAGAATTATGGTGCTGGCAGTTTTGAGTGCCGCCTTTTTGTCGGTAGCTTGTACAGGGGCTAAAACCACCGTCGTGGTAGGGGCAAAAGATTTTACCGAACAGGATATCCTGGGTAATATGGTGTACCTTCTGGTTAAAGCCCATACGGATATAAAGGTGGAATACAAGCACGAGATGAGTTCCAACGTGGTATTTGCGGCGATAAAAAGCGGGGATATTGACCTCTATGTCGATTATACCGGTACGGTGTACGGTAACTATTTAGGGTATTCGGAGATACGAAGCGCAGAAGAAGTATACGATATTGCGGTCAAGGCCCTTAAAGAGCAATACGATCTCCTCATGCTGGAGCCCCTGGGATTTAACAACACCTATACCTTATCGGTACGGAAGGACACCGCCGAGCAACACGGCCTTAAGACCTACAGTGATTTGGCCAAGATATCCCAGAATTTGATCCTGGGCGCGACTTTTGAGGTGCTGAACAGAAACGACGGCATTCCAAACCTGAAAAAGGCCTACGCCATGTCTTTTAAGGAAGAAAAAGCCATTGACGGAACCCTTCGGTATACGGCTATGGCAAAGGACGAGATTCAGGTTACCGATGCGTTTTCCACCGACGGCCTGCTCCTGGAATATGATCTGGTGGTCCTGGAAGATGACCGCCAGTTTTTCCCCCCCTATTATGCCGCCCCGATTATTCGGGCCCAGACTGCGGCAAGATACCCGGAGCTTCAGACCCTGCTGTTGAAACTGAGCCATATCCTGGATGATGAGGCCATGAGGGAGTTAAATTACCGGGTGGATGTATTGAAGGAAAATCCCACCGAAACAGCCCAAAACTTCCTCAAAGCCCGGGGTCTTATCTAAGCCCCTGGGTTTCCGCTCCAAGCCCGCTATCCAGGGTAAACCGGATAGAACCATTCCGGGGGCGGGCGCAAAGGACCGGGGCGTTCCGCTTTTTCTTTTTGCAGAACCGCCCCTCACCCGAAGACGGGTACATCCAAGATGAACGATGCCGGGTTTAACGGTAACTAGTGCCGGGTAATTCCGCAGGACTATGGCAAGGCGGATGTTATGAGCCTTTATACGGTTGCGGAACCTGGGATGAGGTGTCCCGGCTCCTGGGATAGATGTCCCGGCTTCTGGGATAGATGTCCCGGCTTCTGGGATAGATGTCCCGGCTCCTGGGGTAGATGTCCCGGCTCCTGGGGTAGATGTCCCGGCTTCTGGGATAGGTGTCCCGGCTCCTGGGGTAGGTGTTCCGGCTTCTGGGATAGATGTCCCGGCTTCTGGGGTAGATGTTCCGGCTCCTGGGGTAGGTGTTCCGGCTCCTGGGATAGATGTTCCGGCTCCTGGGATAGATGTCCCGGCTTCTGGGGTAGATGTCCCGGCTCCTGGGATAGATGTCCCGGCTCCTGGGGTAGGTGTTCCCACGGTCAACACGGTAAGGGGCGAGAAAACAAAAGCGGTTCCCCTGAACCGCCGGTCCGCGATTACCCCTATTAACGGGATTACACCCCTTGTTCGTCCAAAACATCCGCTTCATCGGTGTCGAACCGGAGTTCGCTATCGGTAGACACAATGCCGTACCCTGTTGACAGGGGTATCCCTTCTACCGGCCCGCAGGTTTAGGGGTTTATCCTGCCCCCATTCCCTGTAGGGAAGCGCCCTGGGGGGAAGAAAGGCTAGGGGCCGACCGCGGGAATGAGGCCTACGAGCCCCTTTACTTCCCGGTCCGCAAAGCGCAGGCCGCCGCCTACAAAGAAATCCCGCTGCTCACCGAGGGCGTTAGTGATACCTCCCTGTATATAAAGCCAGTTCCAGGGTTTATCGGCCTGCGGGTCGAAAAAGGGATAGCAGGTCAAAACCCCCCGAAGACGCGGGGCCGCCCCGGTTTTGAAGTCAAAAAGCTCCCCGGAAAGGCTCAGCCAGCCCAGGGGGTGGAGATCCACGCCGAATCCCGGGGTATTTTCCAACAGCCCTCCCCGGATGGTGAGGAACCCAAAGCGCCGGGCCAATTCCACGTCCACCGCAAAGGAAAACCGGGTTTCGGTGCTATCTTCCGAAGCGACCTCTCCCTTCTCATTGATGGTGGTCTTAATGGTGCGGGATGTGAGGCCCTCCGGGGCGTTATGCACGCCTATACGGTACCAGCGATCCCCTGAAGCCGGTTCTAAACGAAGGGAGGCGCCGGTCCTGAACCGTTCCGCCAGCAGGTCATACCGGGCCTGGGTATCTATCTGAATGCCCAGGCCTGCGGCGCGGTCCACGATTTCTCCTGCCCGGTCAAGCACCCCTTGGGCAGTAAGGGTCAGGTCCCGGACCGTATCCAAGGTCATCCCCAGCTTTAAGGCGGTATCCTCGGTTCTTGCGGCCGTCCCAAGGAGGGCGTGATAGAGGCGATCATCGTAAATCACCTGTCCCAGGGTTCCCCCGCCGCTGCGGATTTCTCCGGTGATGGCCCTGATATGCTCCAAGGCCCCGCGGATTTCTTCCGCAGAAGCGGCGATATCCCCTTCCCGCTCCTCCAGCAGCTCTTCGGTCTTAGCCGCAATCAGGGCCACGGATTCAAGGATCCGGGAGATCCGATCCAGTTCTGCATCGGCCCGCTCATCCAGTTTCTCCGCCAGGGCATTAAAGGTTTCAAGCGACACCTGAAGCAGGGCCAGGTGATTGGTCTGCACTTCCTGCAAGAGCCCGGAGAACCGGCCGCCCAGGTCTTGCACCGTACCCATGAGGGCCTGCATGTCTCCCTGGTTCCGGTCGGCTTTAAGCCGTCCTCCGGGAGGGAGCAGGGGGGCATGTTCGGTCCCCGGTTCCAAGGTGAGGATGGAAGTGCCCAGGATAGAGGAGGCTTTCCGGGCCACCGTGGCATCGCTGCGGATTGCCACCTCCCTGAGCAAGGCAATGGTCAGGTGGGCTTCACGGCCTGCGAGGGTGATGGCGTGGATCTTTCCCACCGCAACCCCTGCAAGGTATACCTTGGACCGGGTGGAAAGCCCCGTGGCATCCGGGAGGCTAAGCTCATACAGGACGGTATTCAAGCGATTGAGGCCGTCGGAAGACAGGATAATATAGGCTCCTCCGCCGGTTCCAAGAAGAATAAAAAAAAGGGCCACCTTAACATATTGGGAGCTCTTCATGCACCGGGCTCCCTGGAAGGCGCTGCGGTGTTACCCACAAAGGAAATACGGATAAAGGCTTGCACCAAAGGATGGTCCGAACGGGCCAGCTCCCCGGGGCTTCCTTCGGCAATAATGGAACCCTGATCCAGAAAGGCAATCCTGTCGGCGATGCGGAAGGCCGCAGGTATATCGTGGGTTATGAGCACACAGGTAATGCCCAGTTCCCGGCGGACCCGGACCACCAGGCTATGGATGGTTTCAGATAACACCGGGTCCAAGCCGGTGGTGGGTTCATCAAAGAACAGCACCTCCGGCCGCAGGATCAAGGCCCGGGCCACGCCCACCCGCTTTCGCATGCCCCCCGACAAGGTATCGGGCCGTCTCGATCCGATACCGGGCAGTTCAATCCAGGCAAGCAGTTCCGTTACCCGTTGGCGGATTAGGTCCCGGTCTTTGAGGCGGAGCACCTCTTTGAGGGGAAAGGCCAGGTTTTCTTCCACGGTCATGGAGTCAAAGAGCGCGGCGTTTTGAAAGGCATAGCCAAAGGATTTCCGCATGGCCAGCAACGCATCGGGGGAGAGGGCGCTTAATTCCCGCTCTTTAAACCAGACCTTCCCCCCGTCAGGGGGGAGCATCCCCATAATCGTCTTAAAGAGGACGCTTTTCCCGGTCCCGCTTTGACCGATGACGGCGTAGATCGAGGTTTCCGGTATTTCCAGGGTTACCGCTTTTAATACCTCATGAGAACCGAAGGATTGATGCAGCTTCCAGGTCCGGATGATGGGCTTGCGGGGCATAGCCACCTTCATGCGTATATAAACCGCAGCATGAAGGTGGTAAGCATATAATCCGCCACCAGGATAGCCGTGGAAGAAGCCACTACCGCATTAGTGGCGCTGTCTCCCACCCCTTTGGCCCCGGGGGCGGCATGGAGGCCGTAAAAGCAGCATAGGGTTGCCACGATAAAACCCATCACCCCTGCCTTGATAAGCCCCACAAAAACATCCCGGGGGCTCAAGAAGCTGAACATGTAATCCATATAGCTCGCCCCGTCAATAGCAAACAAATAAACCGAAACGATATAGGCTCCGAGGGCGCCCACGAGATTGGCTAAAAGGGTCAAGAGGGGAAAGACAAAAAACGAGGCGATGACCTTGGGGAGTACCAGATACTGAACCGGGTTTATAGCCATGGATTCGAGGGCATCGATCTGTTCGGTAACCCGCATGGTCCCCAGTTCCGCCGCCATAGCGGAACCGTTTTTCGCAATGAGCATGAGGACGGTGATCACCGGGGCCAGTTCCCTGGATAAGGCAACGGCCACCGCCGCACCGGTTCCTATTTCCGCCTGAAAAGGCTGCAAAAGCGCCACCATCTGCAGGGCAAAGATCATCCCCATGGCCCCTCCTGAGAGCAGGATAATCAGGACCGAATTGACCCCCAAATGCTCTATTTCGCTCAGGTATCGGGAAAAACGAACAGGCCCTTTCAGGGAAGAACGGCCGAGGGTACCTAGGAATACAAAGTAGCGGCCGCCGCCCTCCAGTTTGCTGCGGATACGCTGCCGCAGCAGGTTCTCGGTTCCTTTCATGGTTTCAGTGTACTATACCCTTCTATCATCATCAATAAGAACCCCCTTAAGCCCTTAAACCGGGGCGGCATCAGGCCGCGAGCCGGCTTTGTTCGGCTCAGGGCTTCGCGTATCCGGGGATTCCCCTATATGCCGGCTCGCAAACCCTAGCCCTTGGATCGGTTCCGGTATCTTGCAGCCCTCTATCCAGAGTACGATACCCATATAGACTCATGTGAGGCAGCCATATAAGGTGAGATAAACCCATAGCTTAAGGTGAGGGAGGCGCATAGCCGGCGTGAGCCGGCCTTGTACCGGCACGGGGTATGGGCAAAAGGGCCTGTGGGGAACCGCCGAGGACCTTAACTGCGAAAAAAGGTCCCGGATTACACCGGGTAAGCGGGGCTTTTTCAGCCAAAACCCATGCAGGGAACCTCACTATTGTCAAAACCGTTTTTTTCTATCATGGTATAAGTATGACCTTAGCCGATTTTGAGCGGTGGTACCGGCTTCGATACCGCAGGACGAGCTCCGCCTTTACTACAGGGGCCTTGATTCTATCCGATTTATTAGGGGTTATGTTTTCCTTCGGCGCGGGTTTTTTCTGGGTGAACCTCTATGATCTGGGGCTCATCAACTTTAAATCCTTTGTTACCTATTGGCCCTATTTACCGGTGTTTATCCTGATTTTCCAGATTAGCAACCTCTATCCCGGGATTTCCTTGGCTCCGGCGGAAGAGCTGCGGCATCTGAGTATCGCCTCCATCATGGCTCATGGAGGGATCATTTTTTCACGGTACATTGAAGACCAGGAATTCGATGCGATTTCCGTGGCCTTTATCATCAGTTGCCTCTTTTCTACGTTTATTCTGCTCTTTTGCCGGAGCATGATGCATGCCCTTCTCCGTAAAACCAAGCTGGGAGGTATCCCTGCGGTGATTTATGGAGGCGGAAGCCTGGGCCGCCTTATCGTCGATCACTTGCTCCAAAGCGAGCGTTTAGGATACGTACCGGTCCTTATCCTGGATGATACCCAAGAAGGGGATGCGTATCAGTGCATTCCCATAATCCATGATACCCGGATCGGACCTGAAATTGTAAAACGCTTTAACATCCGAATGGCCATTGTGGCTATGCCGGAACTGGACCAAAACGCCCTCACGGATCTGCTGAATTACTCCGTAGCGGCCTTCCGCTATAACGTGCTGATCCCTGATTTTTTTAATGTTACCAATATCTGGATGACCATTCGGGATTTTGACGGCATTCTGGGCTTTGTAAGCACCAATAGACTCAAAATGCCCTGGAATTGGGCGATTAAGCGGTTTATGGATATCGGCATCGTGATCCTTGGGGGCCTGTTGTTGCTGCCCCTCTTCTTGGTAATCGCCTTGCTGGTGAAAATCAGTTCCCCGGGGCCGGTCTTATACGGCCATACCCGGCTGGGCTTACAAGGCGTCCCCTTTAAGGCCTATAAATTCAGGTCCATGGTCATAGATGCGGATCAGCGCTTACAGGCCCTCCTTGCCTCGGATCCCAAGATGCAGGAGGAATGGGAGGCAAGGCATAAGCTGAAAAATGACCCCCGGGTAACGAGGATCGGTCAATTCTTACGGAGAACCAGCTTGGATGAATTCCCCCAACTGCTCAATATCCTCAAAGGGGAGATGAGCCTTGTGGGACCCCGGCCCATTGTGCAGGATGAGGCCCAAAAATACGGTGAAGATTTTGGCCGCATCTTCTCGGTCAAACCGGGCCTCAGCGGATTGTGGCAAGTTTCAGGCCGCTCCGATACGGACTATGCCGAGCGGGTGGCCTTTGATACCTATTACCTGCAAAGCTGGTCCGTATGGCTTGATATGTGGGTATTATACAAAACTCTGGGGGCGGTGATCCGAGGCAAAGGGGCGTATTAGTACCGGTTTCAAAGGATCCGATTGTGAAACCCTCAGTTGAGAGGGGTAAGGGAAAAACCAATCCTTGAGCTGGTGTTTGCCGGGGCCTTTTGCATAGGTCCGAGCTTCACCGGAACCTTGAGTTTTGCAAGGGCTCTATAATAAAGAGATATAGTATAGATTAAGGAAGAAAATGATGAACATAAAGGGTTTCCATGTTTGTACCCTCCTTTGTATCCTTCTTGCAGGGCGGCTGCCGCTCATGGGTGAGAGCCGTTCTTTTGACCTCCTCTTTCCCCGGCTTGACGAAGCGACCAAAAGGCGCGTTTTTTCGCCGGAAGGTTTTGTCGTATCTACCAAAACCATTGCAGGCTTGACCTTATTAGCCGCCTCTGTATTGGATGCGGCTATTTCCAATTCCGTCCTTAAGCAGCATCCTGCATACCTCACCGAATCCCTCCAGGTTATTCCCACGAATAAACCGGTTCCCTTTACCCGTATCTATAACGCCATGGGGAATATCCGGGGTTTGAAAGGCCGTTTATACCATTCCTTTACGCGAAAGGAGGATACCCCCCTGTTTGAAGACGCTACCCGGATTGTCGGCCCCAAGAAGCTTTCCCCTATTCCGGATCCCCCGGGGGCAACCTCAGTACCTGCAGCGGAAACCATCTATATTCGCCTCAAGGATGTTAATTTCGGGAATTCCTACTATCGGGCTGATATTACCGCCACCGGACAGGGCTTATTGTACACCTTATCCAATTTTAAGAGTCTCACCTATCTCTTTATTCCGGTAATTAAAGAAGATAAATTCATTGCCCAACTGTATTTTGAACCCATCGCCGAAGGGGTCTTAGTGTACAGCCTGGCAGGTACCGATGTATCGGACTTTGTCGCCTCCCAGGTGGATATCCCTTCGGCTATACGGAAACGGTTGGATGTCATCATCCAATGGGTCACCGAAGGCATCGCCGCGGTCCCTTAGCAATACACCCGGGGTACCCGTTTATTGATAGTACAGGTAATCTCATAGGGAATGGTATGTACTAGTGCCGCCAGATCCCCTGCGCTCAGGGCGCCCCGGATACCTCCAAAGATGATTACCGGATCCCAGCGGCGCACCGCAGTATCCTGCCCGAGGTCCACCATGCATTGATCCATGCAAATCCTCCCCACTACGGGATAGAGGGTTTCCCGGATAAGGACCTGAAGCTTGCCGCTTAATCCCCGAGGCAGCCCATCGCCGTACCCTACCGGCAGGGTGGCAATCAGCCGATCCGCCGGGGCGATCCAGGTTCCTCCATAGGAAAGGGCTTCTCCGGGGGTAACTTTTTTGATAAACACCACCGAGGTAACCAGATCCATCACCGGCTCCACCGGCGCCACGGAGGCTAATGCTGCAGAAGGAGGATATCCGTAGAGGAGGATTCCGGGCCGGACCATATCGAAATACCCGTCCTCATGTAACAAGACCGCCCCGGAATTGGCGGCATGGACGATACCCGGATCAAAACCGGCCTTGCCGATGGCGTCCAGGGCCTCATTAAATCGGGCAAGCTGTTTTTGGGTATACCCGAGGGCCTCCGCCGTAAGAGAATCCGCCTTGGCCAAATGGGTGGCGGTCCCCGCGTAGTGTAACGATGGAAACGAGGCGATATAGGCCGCAAGCGCTGCCGCGGTTTCAGGCCGGCACCCGACCCGGCCCATACCCGTATCGATCTTGAGGTGTACCGGGAGGCGTACCCCTGCCCGGCCGGCTGCCGCGGCAAGCGCCTCGGCGCATTCCGCATCCGCAATAAAGGGACTGAGCCGATATGCCGCAAGTTCGTCCAGTTCTGCCGGGAGGGGAATGGACAAGAGCAGGATAGGGGCCTCTATCCCGGCCTTCCGCAACTGCACCCCTTCTTGGACCGTGGCGACTGCAAGAACCGCCACCCCTAGGCGAAGCGCTTCTTGGGCAATGGGTATTGCCCCATGACCGTATCCATCGGCTTTGACGGGCATACAAAGCAGCGGCTTTGGACCTATACGGTTCCGGACCGTTTCTATATTCTTTTTCAGCCGGTCTAGATGTATCCGGGCTTGTGTGGCTCTCATGGAATGAATTTAAAGAATCCTATCCACAAAGTAAATGCGTTCGTTTCAAATAGCAGCGGATTTCCAGGTTCCTGCCGGGGTTTGCAACTAACTACCGATAAACCTGCGGCAAGCATAGAGGTGAATCCTTCCAAGCCGTATGGGCTATTGCTGTGGAATGAACCGGGCCGTTACGCCTTTTGGCCGGACAGGGGAATGGCGCTCTCGCTCAACAGGGTAAACGGCAAGAAACCTAAAAGGGTCCACAGATTAGGGGAAATTAAAAATCATTATAGAGTGAAGATCTGGGTAGTTAATCCGGCACACAACATTCGTCACGTGTTCACCCTGCGGCGCTTCTTCTAAGATGCTTTTTCCGCCCGCTTCCACAGACGGAGGCTGAGGCCTTCCGCCGGGAAAAGGCCGATAACCGGGGCAATCAATGCGGCAAATTCCTACGCCCAGGTTCAGAGCCCGCTTGATGGCTCATTCTGATGCAGCTACGGCGGCAAATTGGGGTTAAAAATAGGTAATGTTCTAGACCTATTATTATAGATCGGATATACTATACCGAAAACTTTATGAGGGGGAAGTTTATGGTAGCGGTAGCGTTAAAATGTCCATTTTGCGGAAGTGAGGATGTCCGTTCCTATGGCAC
>JAITRH010000191.1 GCA_031288495.1 Treponema sp.
GGAAACCCTATTTTTTTGAGGAACCCCCGCGGTTTTTCGTTATCCTGTACCGGGGAAAAGGGTCCCGCATGCCGGAGCTAGGTGGCATAGGCCCTCTGGGGCTAGGAGGCCCCGGCCCCCTGGGGCTAGTTGGGTGTGTCCCTACACGCTACTAGGCCCCGGCCCCTTGGGGCTAGTTGGGTGTGTCCCTACACCCTAGTAGGCCCCGGCCCCCTGGGGCTAGTTGGGTGTGTCCCTACACGCTACTAGGCCCCGACCCCCTGGGGCTAGTTGGGTGTGTCCCTACACCCTAGTAGGCCCCGACCCCCTGGGGCTAGTTGGGTGTGTCCCTACACGCTAGGAGCCCCCGACCCCTGGGGCTAGTTGAGTGGGACCCCTACACGCTAGGAGCCCCCGACCCCTTGGGGCTAGGTGGCCTAGACCCCCTCGGACTAGCTTGCCTAGGCCCCCTGGAGATGGAAGCCCCGAGGATTACCCGGATGTGGAAGCATCACCCTCAGCGTATAGCTTGAATAATCCCGGGCTGAGGTCCGGTGGACACAATATCCCGGGGAACAGGTCTTCCCGGGCCTGCCGGTACTCCGCCGAAGGCAGGTTACGAGAGCCGGTTTCAAAGCCTCCCGGCTTGAAACCGGCTCAAGAGACCTTCGATTGCTACCGATACTCAAGTCAATAATGGAGGAGCTAATTGATTAGAGGATGGTATACCGGTGCCAGTGGGATGCGGGCCCAGCAATGGCGTTTGGACGCCCTGGCGAATAACCTGGCAAACGTGGATACAGATGGGTATAAGAAAGATATAACCTCATTTAAAGCCTTTCCGGAACTCTTGCTGCGCCGGATGGAGGATGACGGGGTATATCGGCATCCCTTTGGATCCGCCGATATGGCGCCGGTGATGGGGAAACTCGGTACCGGAGTCGAACTGAATGAACTGTATACCAGCTTTGAACAGGGAGCCATGAAGGAAACCCAAAGCGATTTCGATCTTGCCCTGGACGGCAAGGGGTTCATGACCGTGGCTACGCCCTGGGGTGAGCGGTATACCCGGAATGGTTCCTTTCAGTTGGGGAAAGAAGGGTACCTGGAAACCAAGGAAGGGTATCCCCTGCTCGGAGAAAAGGGTCCTATCCAGGTCAAGGCCAATAATTTTCAGGTGGATAAGCAGGGCAAGGTGTGGGTTAATGCTGCGTATACCGAGGATCCGGACCGTATGGTTGCTAAAGAAGCCAATGCCTGGGAAGAGACCACCCTGCTTGACACGCTGAAGCTGGTCGAATTCGATGTGGACCGGTATCTGCAAAAACAAGGTTCCAGCCTGTACCGTGCTACGGATATTTCCGGGGAGGCCCGGATTATGGCCGTGGAAAACCGGCCCCGGGTGGTTCAGGGGTTCACCGAAGCTTCCAACGTGGATCCGGTGCTGGAAATGGTCCAGATGATCGAGGTAAACCGCGCCTATGAGGCCAATCAGAAGGTGATTCAAACCGAGGACGCTATGCTGGGAACCTTGATAAATCAAGTAGGCAGAATAAACGGCTAACAAGGGCGCATACGCCAAGAGGAGTGATAGGTGGTACGAAGTTTATGGACCGGCGCTGCCGGGATGATTGGCCAACAGGCCAATATTGATACGATTTCTAATAATCTGGCCAATGTGAATACCTCGGGGTATAAACGGATGCGGGTTGATTTTGAGGACCTGCTCTACCAGACCATTAAGACCGCAGGAACCCCTGCTACCGAGGATACGGTGGTGCCCGTAGGGATCCAAATGGGGCATGGGGTGAAGATCGCCGATACCCAGCGTATGTTTACCCAGGGTTCCCCCCAGAACACGGAAAATGTGACGGATATGGCCATTGTAGGGGATGGGTTTTTTCGGATCCAGACCTATGACGGGAGCTATGCCTATACCCGGAACGGCGCCTTTGAGGTAGATTCCAACGGACGCATGGTAACCTCCAATGGGTACTGGTTAATCCCGGATATCGTCATGCCTGAAGGGTTTCTTCCTGAGAAGATCACCGTTTCCAAGGACGGCCGGGTCTCGGTTATAGTCCCTCAGATCAACGAAAATGAACCCATCCCCGTAGGGCAAATCGAGCTGTACCGGTTCCCCAATCCGGTAGGGCTTACTGCGGTGGGGGAAAACCTGTTTAAGGTTACCGAAGCCTCGGGCGAGCCCATTCCCGGACGGCCGGGCTATGAAGGGATGGGCCAGATCTACCATAAGTTCCTGGAGATGTCCAATGTGTCGGTGGTCCGGGAGATGGTGGATCTCATCGTGGCCCAGCGGGCCTATGAGTTTAACTCTAAAACCATCCAGACCAGTGACAGCATGCTGGGTACCGCCACGAATCTGAAACGCTAAGGGCAGGAGGGGAAATGGCCATAGAACAGCTTGGTTCTTTGTATTATGAAAGCGCAAAACCGGAGGCGCTTATCCGCAGGGGGAGCGCCCGAAACGCGGCGGATACGGACGCAGGGGGGAGCCGGGTTTTTGCCGAGGTGCTGGAAAGAGCCGGTACCCCCGCGGAAGAGGCCCCCGATACGGCCGGGGCTTCTTCCCGCAAACCGGTGGTGGATAAAACCGATCCCCTCTATGAACAATGCGAAGCCTTGGAAACTTTTTTGATAAAGAATTTGCTTAACAGCATGCGCAGTACCGTACAGAAAACAGGATTGATCGATGAGGGCTTTGCAGGAAAAATGTACGAAGACATGCTCTACGATGCATACGCCAAAGATTTCACCAAACAGGCGAATTTCGGCCTTGCGGAATTAGCTTACCTTGAACTTACGGGCCAACGTGGGCGATGAGGTATACCAAGCCGTTGTATGCCCCATGAGCCAGGGCAATGCCGTGGAAAGAACGGTACCGTATAAGCACCAGGGACAGGACGATTCCTGCCAGAGCCGCCTGTAAGACCCCCCAAGGGCCCTCATACCTATGGCAGAGGGAAAAGAGGAGGCAGGAAAGGAACACCCCCTTGCGTATGCCTATACCCGCTTTTTCCAGCCGCAGTAAAAGATACAGCCTAAAGTAGCTTTCTTCCAGATAACCCGTACCAAGACAGGAGCCGAGGATGACGAGCCATGCCGGGAGGCGCTGAGGCGTTTCCAGCCGCGGACCGGGGGGAATCGTGATATACGGGGCAAGCAGGCCCTGCAGCAGGGGACCTGCCTGGGCAATACCAAACCCGATGCCGCCTAAACCAAGCAGGGCCATGCCTAAGCCCGCAAGGTCGTGAATCCGAGGCGTGAGGATTGCTGTAATCCAGGACCCCTCGAGCCTCGGGGGATGCCGATAGATGAGATACCAGATAAGCCCCAGGGAAGGTATGGTATAGGCGAAGAGGCGGATGCATGCGTGGCGTAGGGAAAAGGAGATGACCTCCGGGTATGTTCCCTGGGAAACAAGCCCCGATGCAAAGAGCAGGAGGTAGAGGATGAGGGGTTCCCCGAGGTTTTTTAGAACAACCAAGCCGGGCTTTCTGTGGCCGGTAGGGACCCCTTCCAGTTCCGTCTCCTTTCTGCGGTTTGCCTTAAGGCTTAGGGGCAGGCCTTTCTCCACGGGTGCACCGAGTTAAGGTATTGGATAACCCGAAGGCCGTCTAAGGCGCTGGACCGGGGCTGACGCTCCGGTTCCCGGACACAGGCTATGGCATCTTGTATCATCTGGGTAAAATAACCGGTAGGCCCCTCAAAGGTCTCCCGGGTTTTGCGGAGCGACTTGAATCCTTCGGCATAGGGACTCTCCTTGCTTTCCCAGACCTCGAAGATCCCATTGCCGATCCGCAGCCGTCCCTGGGTACAGGAAAATTCCAGCTCGAAAACCAGGTGATCCCGTTCCGTACCGATTTCCAGCAGAACCGGCGGTCTTTTGCGCACGCTTCCCGCGCTGCCGGGACCTAGTCCGGGGTCAAGATACCCGGAAAGGTAGGCGGTTCCATGGCCTTGGGTTACCCTGGCCCCCCAGCTCCCCTGATGGCGTATCACGGAACCGCTTAAAAACATGGCGGCATCCACAAGATGGGTCCCGTCATGCCAGAGCACGTCCAGGATACGCCGGGTCCGCCCCATGTACAGGCTTGCCTTGAGGCTGAGGACCGGACCGAGGCGACCTGCATCAAGGATGGCCTTGGCCCGGATATAATCCGCTCCGTAACGCCGTTCATGGTTGGTGAGGATGGTTATCCTGCCACTGCGGTGCAGGGCCGCAATCTCTCGGGCATGCCGGAGGGTATCTGCCAGGGGCTTCTCGCAGATCCCCACCGGAACCTGGTAGGCCGCGGCCATTCGGCAGTAATGGGCATGGCTATCAGGATGGGTAGCGATAATTAGGATCCTGGGGGCATGGGTATGGAGCATCTCTTCCGCCTCCGCATAGACCGGACACCCCCAGGTTTCCGCAAAAGCCCTGCGCCGCTTGGGATCCTGATCCGCACCGGCAACCAGGGTAAGCTCGGCGCTGGCCTTCACTGCCCCTGCGTGGGTACAAGGCTTCTCCCTGAGGGGATCCGCCTCAAGGAGACCGGCTATCCTCCCTAATCCCACTATAGCAACGGGAATGGTATCCATGCTTTATAGTCGGCACGGACTAAGGGTAACTCAAGACGTGGGATTGGGGTTCCTGCCTGTATGGTCCGCCATAAGCGGGGGATTTACAACCCTAACAGTTGACCGGCACTGTTTGGGCAAATATCGGTACATATCCTCGGAAACTACCGGTTTTGTGCCCCAGCGCGGGATAGTTCGTCCACACAAGCCGAAGCCATCCGGTACGCCCTTTCCCTATTCCTTTACTTTCGGTTAACCCAAGTCCCGTCAAAACAAGGTGAGTTCGACCAAGAGAAAAAGTCCCCCGGACTTTGGTCCGA
>JAITRH010000206.1 GCA_031288495.1 Treponema sp.
TTGCCCCTGCTTCACCATTTCCATGATCTTGCCACGGAACCCTTCGCTCCTCTTCGGTAGTCTGTTTGCCATTTTTTCTCCTGGCTTATTCTACGAAAAGGGGACATTTCTATTGAACGGCGACAATAATCACATATAAACTTGACTAATTTCTTTCTATATATTATACATTGTATCTAAGCGCAAATAAATCATGCGCCCGGCAGGCCTGTTTACGCGCAGACCCTCGGTCTGAACATTCCCACGGCAAACCTCCGTCAGATTTGCCAGCCCATATAAGGGCTGGCAAAACATCGCCGAACCCTAGGTTCGCTACAGCCCTTTCACCGCTGCCTCATCGCTACAACTAAGCAAAGCCCCAGGGTATCGGGTTAAAATTCCGCTATCCGGGCAGTCTCGAATTCTTTGAGTATGTCCTGGGAGGGCGCCTTGGTGAAGATGCTTACCACGAAGATGGCCAGGCCGGAGAGAATAAAGGCGGGCAGGAGTTCATACACCCCCAATACAGGGTGGATCTTACTTATTACCTCTTTCCAGAGAACGACCATGAGGCCCCCACAGAGCATCCCCGCGACGGCGGCGGGCAAGGTGGTGCGTTTCCAGAAGAGGGAAAACAGGATCAGCGGACCAAAAGCCGCGCCCAGACCTGCCCAAGCATAGGAAACAATCCGAAAAATCGACTGGTTCCCTGAAAGGGCCACCGCCGTGCCGAATACCATCACCAGGAGCATGGTGATCCGGGCAACCCACATGACCAGGGCTTCCCCCGCGTCTTTTTTGAACATCCCTTTGAACAGATCATTGGCCAGCGCAGAGGAGGCAATGAGCAGGTAAGAATCAGCGGAACTCATGGAAGCGGCCAGAATTCCCGAAAGTACGAGGCCCGCCAAAAGGGGAGGGAAAAAATTACGGGCCAGGTGCAGGAATATGGTTTCCGCAGTTCCGGCGCTGGTGAGGAGGGCGGGAAAGATCGCCCGGCCCACTAAGCCGATACAGACCGCTACAAATAGGGAGATAATACACCAGAGCACGGCAATGATCCGGGATTCCCGAATTTTCGCCGTACTTTTGATAGCCATAAACCGGATCAGTACCTGAGGCATACCGAAATACCCAAGGCCCCAGGCTAGGCAGGAAAGGATGTGGAGGAAGGAATAATCCGCCCCTCCCGGCATAAACTGGGGCTTCCCCTGAACCACCCCTTGCACGCTATCCCCTGAAAGAGCTGTTCCCCCAGCATCCACCGGCACGGCAATACCGAAAATATCGGTAAATCGGGGAAAATCCCTCAGATTTTCCACAATCCCTGCAAAGCCGCCGGCATGAAAAAAGCCCGCTCCTAAGACCAGGAGAATGGCGCAGAACATCATGATCCCCTGAATCAAATCGGTCATGCTTTCCGCTAAAAAACCGCCCAAAAGGGTATAGGCCAGGACCAGCACCGCCCCGAAGATCACCATCACCGGGTAATACTGTTCCGCCCCGAACACATACCCAAAGAGCTTACCGAAGGTAACAAACTGGGAACCGGTATATATGGAAAAAAATACCAGAATAATCAGAGCCGCCAGGGTCATCAAGATCCGCCGGGTATCGTGGAAGCGGTTGCTAAAAAAATCCGGCAGGGTAATGGCATTGTTCGCTACTTGGGAATAGGTCCTCAGCCGTTTGGCCACGACCCGCCAGTTAATCCAGGTGCCGAGGGCAAGGCCTACCGCGGTCCAGAAAGCCTCACCGCAGCCGGTAAAATAGGCCACCCCGGGCAGCCCCATGAGCAGCCATCCCGACATATCCGAAGCCTCGGCGCTCAGGGCCGCGAGCCAGGGACCGAACCCCCGCCGGGCAAGAAAATACTCCTCGGGGTTGGCGTTACTCCGCCGGGCGCACCACAGACCGATGACGACCATCGCGATGAGGTAGAGCCCTATACCTATCAACATTTGCACATTAGCTGCGGCCATACATTTTCTTCCTTATAAGTTTATTTTATGCAAAAGGATCTTCTTACTATGAGAGATTTGCCCCGAAAAGATCAATACCACCCGGAAAAAAACATCTGTTTTTGCCTGTTTTTTAACGCATTTCACCGCCAAGCCCCCGGATTACGGCGTCAACAACGCCGGAGGCGCCCGATCAAGCACGCGCGTGTTGGCCTTTAACCCTTGTCAAAGGTCAAAGGAAATGGCACCCTTGGGGAAATTGCGGTAAACCGGGCAAAAACGGGTCCGGGAACATTGGGAGGTTGTGATGACGGCAAAGATTGGGATGAAGAATCCCGTGGTTGAGCTTGACGGGGACGAGATGACCCGGGTGTTGTGGGCTTTGGTTAAGGAACAGTTGATCCTCCCCTATGTGGACCTAAAAACCGACTATTACGATTTGGGGCTTTTAAACCGGGACGCCACCGATGACGCGGTTACGGTCGAAGCCGCCCGGGCCATAGCGCGCCGGGGAGTTGGGGTGAAATGCGCCACCATCACCGCCAACGCCGCCCGGAAGGCTGAATATAACCTGAAAACCCTCCACCCCAGCCCCAACGCCACCATCAGGGCCATTCTGGACGGTACGGGGTTCCGGAAGCCCATCACCGTTGCCGGCATTACGCCCTCGGTTTCTACCTGGAAAAAGCCCATTGTCATCGGCCGCCACGCCTACGGGGATGTGTATAAA
>JAITRH010000003.1 GCA_031288495.1 Treponema sp.
GCGGCCCTGTATTTTGATCCCTACAAGCCTGAAGATATGGCGGACCGTATGGTAACCCTCACGACTAATCGGGAGGTATACCGGGAATGTCGCCGATTGGGGCTTGAACGGGCCGGGGCTTTTTCCTGGGACCGCTGCGCTACCCAGACCTTAGATATACTTCAAGAAACCCTCGGCAGGTAACATACCTCATAAGCCCCCAGGTGTATGGGGTTTTGTTTTTCAAAGACGCCCCGGGAGGCGATAATCCCTCAAAAGGTATGCTTCCCCTGTATCAAACTGACAGCACCGGGTCTTCCGCTTCCCCGCATAAAGCCCTGTATTCCTCGATGGTTTCGGCATGAACCAGCTTATGCCGCAAAAGCGCACCTCCCGGTATCCCCTTGGTATAGGCGCAAAAGTGTTTGCGCATTTCTAGGCATGCAGTTTTTTCTCCCCAATCGTGAGCCAATAACTGCAAGTGGCGTAATCCTGTATGAAGCCGCTCTGCAGCTTCTGGCAGAGTATAGGAACCGGTCAGTAACAGGGAACGGGTAGTACAAAAGATAAAGGGGTTCCCCATGGCTCCTCGGGCAAACAAGACCCCGGCACAACCAGTCTCCCGGAGCATCCGTTCCGCGTCTTCTGGAGAGAAAAGGTCCCCTGACCCGGCCACAGGGACCGTAAGCCGGGAAACCAGGTCTCTTATGTGCAACCAGTTGCTTTTCCCTGTGTACCCCTGCGCCCTGGTCCGGGCATGAAGACTCACCAGAGCCGCACCGGCTTCTACGGCAATTCGGGCGCAGGTGTAGTAGTTGATGGATGCGCTGTCCCAACCAGAACGCATTTTTACCGTCACCGGTACGGACTGTAAATGGTCCCGGGAAGCCCGGACTACCGCCTCCACAATACGACCCAACAAGGAGGGCTGCCGCATCAGCGCCGAACCTGCCCCGGTTTTGACCACCTTAGGAACAGGACAACCACAGTTGATGTCCACTGCTTCAGGCCGGTAGGGGGCCAATAAGACCGTAGCCTGATACATCCTTTGGGGATCCGCACCGAAAAGCTGAATAGCGTAGCGCTCCTCCGTATCAGAGCGGCGGATGAGGGGTTCTGTCTTTACCCTATTCCGTATAAGGGCTTCAGCGGAAATAAGTTCGGTACAGGTGAAGTTCGCACCCTGCTCAACACAGAGGGCTCTGAAGGCACGGTCAGCATACCCTGCCACCGGTGCAAGAAAGAGATTACCCGGAACATGAAGGGACCCAATTACCACGGGATGATAGGGGCTCATTCCTATTCGTTAGGCAGCCCGAAAAACCTATTGGCATTCTCCCAGAGCACGGCGGCCAGTTCTTCATCCCCGATTTCCAGCATATCCGCTAAGAACCGGGCGGTCAGGGGGAGATACTTAGGCATATTCCGCTTGCCCCGATAATCCGCAGGTACCATGAAGGGACTCTCAGACTCAATGAGGATCCGGTCCAAGGGAAGCACCCCTATGGTTTCATGGAGGTTCCTGGCATTCCGATAGGTCAGGTTCCCGGCGAAAGAGAAATACAGATTCAGCTTCAAGGCCTTTTTGGCATATTCCGCATCTTCAGAATAACAATGCAAGATTCCCCCCTTGGGAGGCAGCCGGTCCCGGAGTATATCTAACACATCATGCCCTGCGTCCCGGTTATGGATGATCACCGGCTTATCGAGCTTGTTGGCCAGATCCAGTTGGGTAATAAAAAGTTCAATTTGGGATTTCTTATCCCCGAATTTACGGTAATAATCGAGACCTATTTCGCCGATAGCCACCACCCGGGGCAGGCGTAGGCTCTGTTCGATGGTTTGTACCCAAGCCTTACCCGGATTCTGCACTTCCGAAGGAGAAACCCCCACGGCATGATACACATTTATTGCGGATTTAAGGTTGTTATAGACCCTCACAAAGTCGTGCAGACTGTTACAGATCGAAACAAGCCGCGCCACGGAAGCCTGTCGGGCTTCCTGAATAACCATGAGTTGTTCAATAGGGTCGTCGCAAATGAGCCCTATATGGGCATGAGTATCAAAATATTGCATGGCTAAAGTCCAAAAGAAATGATTATAGTTTTTCTAAACTAATTGTTTTAAGTATAACAGAGCTTTTTTCCTCAGTCAACCGGTTTAAGGCAATCTGCAGGGCAACAGCATTTACTTTTTGGTATAGAGGAGCGAAAAGGAGCCGGTAACTATACATTTAGGAAAAAACTGACGAAGTTATCCAGGCCAGGGCGGTCTTGGCGGAAAGATAGTCTTCTTCAGTGACGGTTCCGGCGGCCAGTGTATCCTCCAGGGTCATGGGGACGATCTTCCATTCCATGATTACTCCTTTTGCCTACAAGGCGGTTTTTTTCCAGACGATAATACGGCGGTTTACTGGGCGAGTTTCATTAGCGTATGCCACGTTCGGATAGTCACAGGGGTTTATGGTATTTGCCAGTGAACCTCCGGTGCCGGATACAGGTATTCCGCTGTCGTACCCAGCGAGGTTGTAAACCTTTATTTTGTCTATGAGCTATAATCGCGTCCCCCTGGTATCCGTTCACCCGGTCGTCTTCCGCCTCTTGGCCGCCGCCGGTACGGAAGAAAACTTTTTCCGTATCCCATACGATGGACCAGGTGCCGCCGAAAAGGGACGCGGGACGTTCCGACGCGGGGAACGCCGCCGCGTAATCGTTGAAGGCGGCGGCGTTCGGGGCGGTGGGGACTCCGGTCAGGGCGGGGCTGGCGATGGGAGCTTTCAGGGCAAGTGCCGCCTGGATTGCGGCGGCCACCTGGTTCGTTGAACTGTTATCCGGCGTTCCCCCCAGGGTCGTAATCAACGCCGCCAGATTGTCCAGTATCAGATTTACCGTCTCCGCCGGGATAAACAACGGTTTTACCAGGGGGTCGGAAAAACTTCCGTTGGTGAACTCCCCCGTGGCGGGGTCGACCCCGGGCCACACAATCTCTTCCTGGCCGGACATCGGAACCTCCTGAAATAAAATATATGATATAGTTTGCCGGCATCCAGCTGGGCTTTGAATGATTCCCAGCTAATATCAGCGGTAGTGTCAGGCGGCGTTATATGGACATAGAGCACGGAAAAGGCCGCGGGGCCGGCCATACGGTCCAGGGCGAAACGGGAAAAAGCGAAAAAGGCCGG
>JAITRH010000027.1 GCA_031288495.1 Treponema sp.
CTCGGTTTTTCTTTTGACTACTGGCCGGAGGAACGCCCCGGGATGTTGTTTTTCATGGTTACACTGTCGATTATGGCGGTTTACATTTTCGCGGCGTATTACATGATGAAAAGGCTGGAGCGGATACGCAGGGAAAGGAAAATCTCAGGGACAAGACGAGGAAAAAGATAGACGCCATACAATACCGGACCTTGTATGGAGGCGGATACAGATCATAGAGCTGTGTTTTTCAGATATGAGCAGGGCAAACCCATGTAGGTTATTTGAAAAACGGGCTAGGATTCTATCCATGAAATAAACCCAAGGGAGGGGCCGTATATATGCGGGGAGTATCGAAAAACCGGAAAAGAGCTTTGAGGGGATACATGATAAAAGAGGGTGAACCGGTAATCTTGGGCATAAACTGATAGATATACGGATAAGAGCCTTTACCACATTGCTGCGCGAAGACATGGAAAGTCTGGGGATAAAAAAGGCAGGATGGTTCAGGAAGTTTCTTGAATTACCCAGGGGAATACCTGACAAAACAGGTTCCAACGGATATTGACATGGATAGCACCCGGAATTGCTGAACATCCGGTAAAACTGCTTATGGAGGTCAGAGGCGCAGGAGAGATGGTGAATATCGACGGAAAAACGATACGAGGGAGCGTGTATGGGGGTGAAAACGCCGCCCGGGCCTGCTACGTCCAGGGCGCAACACGCTCTCGTTCACCCCCCAATCAACCGCAATCCGGCTGATTGGCTTTTCCCGCTTTTCGGCCAGCGTAGCCTCGGCCTTGAACTCCTTCGTCTACGTGTGTCGTTCCTTGTCCTTTTTTCCCATCTTATTCTCCTTCTTGTTTGTATTCTAGGCTTATTTTTCTGTCTACCAGATGGGGTAAGGTCCAGGTCCACAGGTGCCTTGGGTATTAGCCATGGTTTTTGGGAAAAATAAAGACCGGAAACGGAAGGGACACGCCTTCGAGCAGCTGAATGTAGTAAAGAAAGCGGTTATAGCCGCGCTAAAACCGCGGGAACCGGAGAAAAAGACCGGTTACAAGCGCCTGATGTTCCATGCGTAATGAGGGACGATTACAGAAACTCCCTCCTTTTCGGGTGTTAAATGAGTTGCCCTGCCCCGGTTCGCGGTTGATCTCTTTTTGCTATCCCCTTATACTGGATACATGTTTTCGGTACGCATAGAAGCCGGCTTTGCAGCGGCTCATTTTTTAAGCCATTATCATGGCAAGTGCGAACATCTGCACGGTCATAATTACCGGGTTCGGCTCTGGATCCGAGGAGAAGCCCTTGATGAGGGAGGTATGCTGGCGGATTTCGGTATCCTGAAAACCGCCCTCGCCCAGGTGATCGCCGGTTTGGATCATAGCAACCTCAATGATAATCCTGCATTCAACAATGACCCCAGTGCCGAACGGATTGCATCGTTTATTTTCAGAAAGGTTGAAGAACTATTGCCCTGCTTTCAGGTGGATCCGGCCCTCTTGTGGGCCGTGGAGGTCTTTGAAACCCCCACCAGCATGGCCCGGTATGAACGGGACTAGGCTTTGCCGCCCCGAACCACCGCGTCGGTCATGAGCGCAACCCGCTTCATTGCCTGCACGTCATGAACCCGGACAAAATCCGCTCCATAGGCAATGCCCAGGGCAAGGGTTGCGGCGGTACCTTCGACCCGGTCGTGTACCCCCAGATTAAGGACCTTTCCCACCATGGATTTACGTGAAGTTCCCAGCAAGATCGGCAGCCCCAGGACCTGAAGTTCCTGGAGCCTGCGGAGGGTTTCAAGGTTCTGGGAAAGATCTTTACCGAATCCGATACCCGGATCCAGGGCAATGTTTTCTCGTTTAATGCCCGCTTCTTGAGCGATTTCGAGGCTCTTGCAAAGGAAGGCGGTGATATCCCCCATAAGGTCCTGATAGGTACTATTGTCCCTGTTGTGCATGAGAATTACCCCCGCGTCAAATGCCGCGCTTACCGCGGCAAGTTCCGGATCCCTTTGCAAACCCCAGATATCGTTGATGAGGTGAGCCCCTGCTTCAAGGGCCCTTTTTGCCACCACCGCTTTGGTGGTATCAATGGAGAGGGGTACCTTAAGGTCCTGGGCCAGGCGTTCCACCACCGGAACAAGCCGCCGGCTTTCAGTTTCCCCGTCCAGGGGGATAAATCCGGGCCGGGTAGATTCCCCGCCGATGTCAATGATGTCCGCTCCCTCCGCAACCATTTGCCGGGCCCGTTCTACTGCGGCTTCCGGCTCCTCGTATTTTCCCCCATCTGAAAATGAATCGGGAGTAACATTGAGGATCCCCATGATATAGGTTCTGGTACCCAGGGGAAACTCGTAATTCCTGCAATGAAAAACGCCGCCGCTCTGTTTTCGCTCTGTTGTCACGGTAATGACCTCCTTAAAATCCTCTTGTTTATTGGACCGGCTTCAAAACTACGATGAAGGCGGGCCTTTGCTCCGATGGAGCTTGCTCCCGGAACAGCGGCCTTAAGTCCGCTGTTTCCCCTGCCTCTCAGGGCGGGCTCCCGCCATGAACCGCTTGAAACCGCCTCAATGCCTGCTATCCCCGGATCAAACCCAGGGCCTCAGCCCTAAGCGCGGTGTCCGTCTTGAGGAGTCCTCTGAAATCCGAAGTAAGGGTTTGGGCTCCCGGTTTTCGTATGCCCCGCATCGTCATACACAGGTGCTCCGCTTCTACTACCACTGCGGTGCCCAGGGCTTCCGCTCCTGTTATAATGACTTCTCCAATCTCCTGGGTCAAGCGTTCCTGCAACTGGGGCTTTTTGGCAAGCCTGTCGGCGATTCGGGCAATCTTGCTCAGCCCCAGAATATTCCCGTCTTTCGGGATATAAACCACATGGATATGGCCGAAAAAGGGCATAAGGTGATGTTCGCACATGGAATAGAAGGGGATACCCTTCATGGCCACCATGTTGCCTAGGCTGTCCTCTTTGAACCGTTTGATCTCCTGTACCGGATCATGGCCAATCCCGGCGAAGATCTCCTCATACATGCGCGCAACCCGGGCAGGGGTTTCTTTGAGACCTTCCCGATCAGGATCATCCCCAATGGCCGTGAGAATTTCTCGGATGGCTTTTTCAATACGTTCCTTATCTATCATAGTGTATGCTCCCACATTACTAAGGGTACGCATCCTACAGTACCCCCGGCTACCTTAAGCTCCCTCCTGAGGATAAGTCTATCACATTTGAGTAAATAGTGTAGACTATACCCTATGGTACTAACAATGATCATCGCACCGGATGATGCGGGGCGCAGGCTGGATAGGCTGCTCCGAAAGGCCCTGCCGGAGCTCCCCCTTTCCGCAGTCCACCGGCTCTTACGGAAAAAGCAGATCCGGGTAGACGGTATGCCCGGAGAGGCTTCGGTTCGGCCCGGGGCAGGTTCGATTATCACCATCCCCAAAGAAGCAGCGCCGGTTTCCCCCACATCCCCTCGAGGCTACGAGCCCCGGGGGCCGGTACCCATACTCTGGGAAGGTACCGGGGTTCTGGCCGTAAATAAACCTGCCGGGCTTGCGGTTCACGGCCCAGGAAGCCTTGAGGCCATGGTACGGAGCTATCTTGCGGAAAGGCTGCCCCCTTCCCTCTCTTTTAGGCCGGGCCCTATTCACCGCCTGGATACCCCCACAAGCGGTATTATCCTGTTTTCCACCACCCTGAAGGGGGCCCAGTATTGCAGCGCCCTCATCAGGGAACGGCAGGTGAAGAAACAGTACCTTGCCCTGGTAGATGGGAACCTCAGTGCCCCGGGCCGCTGGGAGGATCTGCTGATCCGGGACAGGAACATCCGCAAGACCCGGGTAAGCGAGGAGCCCCATGAAGCCGCCCAAGATGCGGAAACCGCGGTTTTCCCCCTGGCCTCTACCGCAAAGTGCTCTCTGATTCTCGCGGCAATATCTACGGGCCGTACCCATCAGATCAGAGCCCAAGCCGCTTTTCACGGGCATCCCCTGGCAGGGGATCGGAAGTATGGGGGAAGTTTTCAGCCGGGCGGCTTTTTACTGCATGCCTATACCCTCGAATTTCCCGTAACCCAGGATACGAAGGAGATGGGGCTGCCGGAAATTCTGAAGGCTCCCTTACCCGATGCTTTTCGTCTGAGGATTGGCGCACTCTTTGGGCCCGCCAGCGGGTTTAACGCCCGTGAAGGGCTGTGGCAGGAAGAAAAGGGGGCGCCCTGGGCTAGGGATTTGTGCCGCGTGAACTAGACACTGTTAGAAAAGGAGTATCTTAATAAACGCGATAAACGCGGAATTTTTTCTGAAGTGCGAATTTTATGGCGAAAAAACCTCGTAAGGGGTCAGGTAGCCTAAAACCTTGCGAGGTCGATTATTGATTTTATCAACGATCTTGTGGACCTGTAAACTTTTGAAGGTAAATTCTTCCTTTTTTCAATTTCTTAAAATATCGAAAAATTCAGGCTCTGCCGGAATCACTGTAATTCTTTGTATTACAAAGAATTACAAAAATCAACTCCAAGGAAAGTCGAAGGGGGAATGAAGGCTAAAATTCCAGGCGACTCATTTACACAAAATTTGGTACAGGCCCGATCTTGTCAAGCTGTTTTTGTGTCAGGGTGTCAAACGGTACTTTCTTAGGGAGGTACTGTCTGATCAGTCCGTTGGTATGTTCGTTAAGACCCCGCTCCCA
>JAITRH010000060.1 GCA_031288495.1 Treponema sp.
TTGATCAACCAATGATTGATCTCGTTTTTTAGTATCCATCGTCCATCCCCTTGTTATAAGGCTCTTTTTGTGAGTCATAGTACTCTATTATGAGAGCATTTTCAATAGCCGGCATTCCCCTTACAGGACACGGCCATTGAAAAGGCGATTTCTTTAAAGGGGCTGTTTTGCCACTTCGGTGGTGGAACTGCCCCTTTATATAAGGATTTACCCATTGCCCTGCATTAGACCGGTGGTAATTTATTTCCTCGTGGATTACGTAAAGGAGTAAATAACCGTGCGCTGTTCTCAGCAGTCCCCGCTGCATAGGGTTGCATCGTTTGCAAGGGCTAGTCTTGGAAAAAACCGTCATTTTCTCGGACCTGCGGTTTGTCTGTAGTGGCACATCCGAACCAGGGTATAGTAAGCCCAATGACCGATCGTTCCGGGAACAAACTCCGAAACGGCCCCTCCGGAATCCCGTAAATCCCCTTGATTTCGGTAAAAAACTACTAGCATAGTGAATTTCTTTATGGTATTCTTCAGGGTACTGGAGAACCTATGTCCGTTAATGAACGTATCAAAGCCGTACGGCATTTCTTGAAACTGTCTCAAATAAAATTTTCCAAAGCTCTTTATATATCCAACGGGTACTTGGCAGAAATAGAACTGGGGAACCGCCGGGTAAACGAGCGGCTTATCCAACTGATAAGCTGTATTTTTGGGGTAAACAAAGGATGGCTGCAAACCGGGGAGGGCCGGATGTTTAATACCGCTACAGCGTATAACCTGGAACGGGTTACCGCCCTTTTCAAAGAACTGCATCCCGAGTTTCAGGACTATGTGCTCAAACAACTGGATCAACTCCTGGAACTGCAAAAGCGCGGTACCGGCGAAGGTGAATGATAGGTTCTCTATGATGCAGGGTTCCCCGGGATATTTCAGAAAACCCCATGCCTTCCCAAGACGCCTCAGGGGATGGAAGATCCGGGTCCGGTTCTCCTATGGGTAACAGGTCTCTTCCGCTTTTCGGTACCATTTTTGATGAGACAACGCGGTCCCTTGACAGGGGATCTTTTTTTATTCTAGGATGTTGTGAAATATTTCACAGGAAAGCTAAAAAGAGGAAAGCATGAGAGAAACTATAAAACGGGTATACAACTTTTCCGCCGGGCCTTCGATGTTACCCATCCCGGTACTGCAGCAGGCCGCCGCGGAAATGACCGACGCCCATGGCTCAGGTCAATCGGTTATGGAAATGAGCCATAGGTCCGGTGATTTTAAGCCTATCATTGAAAAAACTGAAGCCTTACTCCGTTCCCTCATGGGAATACCGGAAAACTACCGGGTGCTGTTTTTGCAGGGAGGGGCTTCTCTTCAGTTTTCCATGATCCCCCTCAACCTGGCAGGGATAGAACCGGGAGCCCCGAAAAAAAGGGCCACCTATATAGAAACCGGTATTTGGGCAAAAAAGGCTGCGGAAGAAGGGGCTAAATACGTGGATCTGGTCCTGGGGGCCTCCTCTCAAGACCGGGCCTATACCTATATCCCCCGGCCTCCTGCTCCACATCCGGAAGATGCCTATTATCACCTCACCCTAAACAATACCATCGTAGGTACCAAGTGGAGGGAGTTGCCCCAAACCGGTACCGTTCCCTTGGTGGCGGATATTTCCAGCGGCATCCTCTCAGAACCGCTTGAGGTGTCCCGGTTCGGTTTACTCTATGCAGGGGCCCAGAAGAACCTGGGCCCTGCAGGCACCACGGTAGTGATCATCCGGGAAGATCTGATCCGTAAGGCTCCCTCCTTGACCCCGGTCATGCTCCGTTACGATATACATGCACAAGCGGCTTCCCTGTACAACACCCCCCCCTGTTATGGGATCTACATCATAGGCTTGGTCCTGGAATGGCTCCAAGCCTTGGGGGGCGTTCCTGCTATAGCTGAACTGAACCAAAAAAAGGCGGCCTTGTTCTATGGGTATCTTGATCATTCCCGGCTGTTCCACTCCCCGGTGGAACCGGCCTTCCGCAGTCTCATGAACATTCCCTTTACGGTCACGGTAGCGGACCCGGTGGAACGGGCGAACCTGGAAACCCGGTTTGTCCAGGAAGCCGCTGTCCAGGGGCTGGTGAATCTCGCCGGACATCGGTTAGTGGGGGGTATGCGGGCGAGTCTGTACAATGCCATGCCCATAGAAGGAGTCCAGGAGCTTATCCGGTTTATGGAACACTTTGAAGCACGAGAAAAAGGGGGAACCCATGTTTCGCATACAAACCATGAATAAGATTTCTCCACGAGGGCTTGAACTCTTTCCCCGAGACCGGTATGAAGTGGCAGGTGATCTTCCCCGTCCTGACGCTATGCTCGTGCGGAGCGCGGATCTGCATGAGGTGAAAATCCCGGATACGGTTAAGGCCATAGCCAGGGCCGGTGCAGGGTATAACAATATTCCCATTGAGGCGTGCAGTAAGCGGGGAATCGTTGTTTTTACGACCCCTGGGGGAAATGCCAATGCAGTAAAGGAGCTGACCCTCGCTGCACTTTTCCTTGCTTCCAGGAACATCCTCCAGGGAACTGCCTGGGCTGCCACCTTGGCGGATAAGGCCGATGCAGTACCGGATCTGATTGAACAGGGAAAGGCCCGGTTTGAGGGACCGGAAATCCGGGGTAAAGTCCTGGGAGTGGTAGGTCTTGGGGCCATTGGGGTCATGACCGCCAACGATGCCGTGGCCTTGGGCATGGAGGTGATAGGCTACGATCCCTACATATCCGTGGACGCTGCATGGAACCTCTCCCGGCAGGTAAACAGGGCAGATACCCTGGAAGGACTCCTCGCCAAATCCGATTATGTGAGCCTCCACCTCCCCTTGACGGATACTACCCGGGGACTTTTTAACGCGGAAAAATTCCGGTATATCAAGCAGGGGGCCCGGCTCATCAACTTGGCCCGGGGAGGATTGGTTAATGAAGGAGACATCATTGCAGCCTTAGAGGCAAAAAAAATAGGCCTCTATGTAACCGACTTTCCTTCTGCGGAACTGCTCGCCTGCCCCGAGGCTATCTGTATCCCCCATCTGGGTGCCTCCACTCCGGAAGCGGAGGATAATTGCGCGGTGATGGCAGTACGGCAGCTCATGAACTTCCTCGAAACCGGGACCATCAAGAATGCAGTCAATTTTCCCCACTGCGCCTTGGACCAGCGCGCTCCCCATCGGCTGCTGGTGGCAAACCGGAATATTCCCAACATGGTCGGTCAAATTACCACCATCCTTGCCAAAGAGGAAATCAACATTATGGACCTTATTAACCATCACCAAGGGGAATATGCCTATAACATCATTGATACGGAACAACAGATACCCCTGGTTGCCCTGGAACAGATCCTTGCCGTAGAAGGGATCATCCGGGTAAGGAGTATAAGGGGCTGACAAAACAGGAAAGCCCGCTTAGGGCTTACGGGTCACCCCACAAGCCCCGTTTACCTTGTCGGGCAGCCTGTTCCAAGTCTTTGAATTCTTCCATAAAGTGGAACGTATATGAGACATAGGCATAGCCATATCCCTCCTGAATCAACGTGGCGTTAAAGCAGCGCCCTTCAGGGGTATAGATGTACGCAAGCAATCGGCCATAACGGTCCCGCAGTTCCCAATCAAAGGCAAGATAGACCTGCTTGCCCAGAAGCCTTGCTTTGGTAAAGTCGCTGGCCTCTTTACCGAAGCGCTCCACCGGCTTATGGGGATGGACCGTTTCCGGAGTATCCACCCCCAGCATACGAATGGTTTCTAGGGTTTTTAGCTCAGGAGGAGGGTTGGGGATCCGCACCCGTAGGGTGTCGCCGTCCACATGGCCCACCACTTCCCCAGGAATCATCCGGGCTAGTGCTGCCTGGCTGCTCTTGGTGAGGCTTGTCTTATTGATCCGGTACAGGCTTTTCTGAGGAGGGCTTGTTTTAGGGGGTACGACCCTGCCCTGGGAGGGAACCGGAGGATTACAAACAGCACAGGCTTCGTAGCCGGATTTGAGGGCATCCTCCATGGATACGGCAATCTTTGAACGGCTGAGGGAGGTACAGGTCTCCCGGTGGTACTTGCTTCCTGAATTGGTAACATACACCGTGGTATCCACGGCTCCTAGCAAGAGCAGGCCGCTGAGTATACTGATGGCTAGCCATCGGATCAGGGGACGGGTTATGGTGACTGGCTTCATGTTCAATACATACGTTCTTGTCAACAAAAGATAGGGAAAGTATACTGAGTCTATCCATATGGGTACAGTAGGCTTTCATAGACTAGGGCTTCTCTGTTTTCTGCTCCTGGGGCTCCTTCCGCCCTATTCCCTCAAGGCAGATTTGGATGCCTTTAAAAACCGTATTGAAGAGACAGAAAAGGACAAGACAGAAGCCCCTCCTCAGTCTGAGGAGTCTGGTTCCTCAGAGGAGGGAAGCAGTTCCTTTGCAGGCTTCTTGTTTAACCTATTTAGATGGATATGGTTCTACAATAATACCTATATACACTATGGGATGTATCCCTATTGTCAAGCGGGGTACATTCAAAGACCCCGGATGCTCCCAGAAGTTACGCCTATGGTCCCATCCGCAGCGGAAACGGGCAAGTATTATTGGTTTTCCACCGGTCTCAGTGCTTTTTATTTACAAGACATGGGAGGAGGATCCTGGGTGTCTTTCAGCGGCAATGGGTATAAATTTATCGGGCCCTATGGGGATCTGTTTCTTATAAGCGATGGCAAGGACCTCTTAACGGGTATACGGGCAGGAATACATTTCTCTCTGTTACAGTTTAACCCCTTTAATGCCAGCCTGTACCTCCAATACCAGGTGTGGACCGGGTTACTGTTCCGGCAGGGCGGGGATTTTGGACTGGAATTCCGGTTCTATCCGGTAAAGCCCCTTACCTTGAGAGCCAAAGTAGGCATCCAGGCTTTTGAGTTGTTCTCCTTGGGAGAAACGGAACTGGAAGCGGGGTTCATGTTCAAAGCCTTCGAGGGTTTTGCCGGATACCGGTGGTGGACCCTAACGGAAGCATCCGTGGAGCAATCCCTTTCATGGAAGGGTCCGTATCTCGGCATCCGGCGGTATTTTTAAGGAAGCCCATTCTGTATAAGGAGAGATACCCCATAGAAACCTGGAGGATGTTACTCCCGGGAAATGAATGCTCCCCATTGGCTCCCTGGGTATGGAGCCCTTCCGGGGGAACTTCCACGCCTGCGGTAGTTCTCTATGCGTTTATCCTAGGTCCCTCTTGAGCTGAGCTTAAACCGATCATCTCTTGGCCGGTTTTGATGTAGACCATGGTATCCGGCGGTACAGGGGAGGTGATCCACACATTACCCCCGATGATACATCCCCGGCCGATGACGGTTTCCCCTCCCAGGATAGTTGCCCCGGAATAAATGGTTACATCGTCCGCAATGGTGGGATGCCGTTTCTGATTCGCCTCTTCCTTTTTGACCGACAGCGCCCCCAGGGTAACCCCTTGGTACAGCTTGACGTTCTTGCCGATCACCGTAGTTTCCCCAATGACTACCCCGGTACCGTGGTCGATGAAAAAGGATTCCCCGATGCTTGCCCCGGGGTGGATATCGATACCGGTACGGCCGTGGACAAGTTCGCTCATCATCCGGGGGATAAGGGGTACCTGCCGGTTCCAGAAGAAATGGGCAAGCCGATGTACGGTGATGGCGTCAAAACCGGGGTAGGAAAGAATCACCTCTTCAATACTCTTTGCCGCGGGATCCCCTTTAAAAGCGGCTTGCATGTCCAGGGCCAGGGCCATGCGTATCTTGGGGAGTTCTTCAAAAAAGTCGTCTACAATGAGTTCCGCTACGGCATGGCAGCCCGCATAGCCGCAGGATAAATCCCGGTAACCGATTCGGGAAGCAAAAATAATGCTCTTTTCCACTTCCCGTACCAGTTCCCGGGCAATATGGTAGGACTTTTCCGCGGTAATTAAGTGCAGGCTATTATGATCCAGCCCTTCATTTTCCCGAAATCCGGGAAAGAGGAGCTCGTGCAGGTCCCGGAGTATGTCTTCAATGCTCTCCCGGCTGGGAAGATTGGCCCCTCCCGTATGATTCACCAGTCCATAAGACCGGTATGAATTAACCAGGGTTTCAATACTGTCATGCAGTCGATTCATCATGTCCTCCCGTGCGCATGCCCTTTCCTCCTGCCCATAGGAGCATCCCCTTAGGCCGGTGGATTTTTTGCATACAAAAACTCCCGATACACGGCCATAAGTTCGGCCTTGGCAGGGTATAACAATGCATACCGTGCATTGTTATAGGGTTTTATGGGCGAAGCGCAACAAACTCCTCGCAGTTTCACGTACCGGATATCCGATGCCGCCGGGTGGAGAAAAAGGCCCGAATCTGGGGCTCCCTTTCCTTTACCGTCTGTTCTCCCAGCTCGATAAACTCCTTTTTCCTGAAAAAGTTAAAAGGACTCGCGTGGTCCGCGGTATAGAGGGTGAGATCCGCCGGGGACCCCCGCTTCCGTTCCATCATGTTAATGGCTACTTCAATAGCCCGGTACACGATATGGGGTCCGGTTTTCAAGTCCGAAACCGGTACGGTCTTAAAATGGTACACATCTACTGCCAGAACCCGCCTAAACCCCGCGTTCCGGGCAATATACACGGGCATATTGTCGGCCAAACCCCCATCTACGAGGCATTGGGATGCGGAACCTTCCTTCTCTTCCACCAAGGGTTCAAAAAAAGCAGGAAAGGACATCGAGGCCCGGATGGCTCGCGCCACAGAGCCGGAACTAAACACCAGTTCTTTCCCTGAAATCAGGTCTACCGCATTGCAGCGGAAGGGGATCTTCGTCTCGGTAAAGGTCTTCCCCTGGGTCAGTTCTTCAAACAGCTTGAGAAGGCCTTGTCCTGAATCAACCCCCCGGCGGGTGGCGAAATTGCCCAGTATCTGACCGGTTTGAAAAACCTTGCCTACCGGGCCGTTTAACTTAAACACGAAACTATCCAGGTAGGCAGTGATATCGAATTCTTCCAGCACATACCGGGTAATATCCGCAGGGCTTATACCGCAGGCATAGAGCCCTCCCACAATGGCCCCCATGGAGGTGCCTACCACAAGGGAAGGCTCCGGGAACCCCCGATCCGAAAGGGCTTTCAAAACTCCCACATGGGCAAGCCCTTTAGCCCCGCCTCCGGAGAGAACCAAGGCCCATTTTATGTTACGGTGCTTTTTAGTGTGCTGCATCTCTAATATACCTGTCTTCGTTCCTTTTCTTCTTTAATTTAAGAAAGATGAAGCAGGATACTGAAGCCTTGTATCATCCTGAGGGTTTTTCAAAGGCGTAAGACGGTGAAAAACCCTCATTATTATAGAAACTAGTACATTTCCCCGGGGTCCACAAGAGGTCTTTGCCGGGACAGGCCTGTTCTTGGGGCTCGAGGGCCAGGTCTCCGGGTGATGCAGGATCACCGCGCCGGCAAAAACCGCTCCTCCGGGACAAGATAGGTCAGACTGGAGCAGTTCATGGCCCCGGCCTACCCGAGGGTCCCTTAATTTTCAAGGAGGGTGATCTCCACCCGCCGGTTCCGCTGCCTTCCTGCATCGGTGTTATTATCCGCTATGGGCCGTTCCGCCCCATACCCCCGAACCACGACCCGGTCGGCGCTGCGAACCTGGCGTTGAATGAGATAATCCGCTACTGAAGAAGCCCGTTCCTGGGAAAGCTGCATACGCCCCGCCGCCGAACCGGCCAGAGCCGTATGGCCTCCCACCAGGATATCCCGATCCGGATACCCCATCAAAATTGCCCCGATACTATCCAGTTTATGCTGTTCTTTCGAGACTAAAACCGCAGAATCCGGCTGGAACTGGATGTCTTCAAGGCTCAGGGCTATCCCTTCATCGGTTACCCGAACCGAGACATCCCCAATCCCCAAACGGTTAATGGCATCGGCAATCTCTTCGGCGATCCGCTCCTTATGCATAGTCCGGGATTCCACTATCTCCGCCTCAGCCCTGCCCCGGTATTCGATAGTTACGCCGTTAGATAAGGTAAAGACCATACGGAACTGCTCTTGGTATGCGGCGGCTTGACTCAGGGCGCTGTCCCAGTAGACCACCTGATCCGAAGCCCCCATAATCCGGGTGGGATAGGTGTCCCCGGAAACCGCACCGGGCTCGGCGAAAATACGATAGGATACGGAAATCGCAGGATAGGTCCTGCCCTGCCATTCCCGGTTTCCAAGAAAGGTGTAGTGGGCCGTAAAGGGAATCCCGTAGGGTTCGGCAATGCCGAAACTGACCCGGAAATCGTGCATCTCCGCACCTTCCGCTGACCAGGTATCTCCCGGTTTGAGATCCCCTTCAGGAAAAACCGGTACATTCCTTACCACCGGCATAAAATACTGCTGGTCTATGGTGATATACCCCTTAGGGTTACGGCCAAACTCCGAACGATACTCCAGATTCCAGTGGAAGCTCCGGTCCGTATCCGTTCCGAGGGCCCGTTCTGCCGTCTGAAAGACCGCTTCATGCTGGGCAATGCCATCCTGGACAGCGCGTACTTCCGCGGCGATCCGGTTCACAATCTCAGAGCGATGGCTAAAACGCCGGTTTACGTACACCTGTTCATCTACCCGTGAAATAATCCGGTACTTGTCGCCGGTCTGCTGTTTATAGAAAAAGGTTTCCCCTTCCAGGGCCGCAGGATTCCATACCTGGGCCAAGAACAGGAGCGCCATACCCCATCCTCTGATTTTCCGCATGTATACCCTCTCTCTATGCATATCGGTAGTATGGGAGCCGATTTTTTGTATTATCTGCCGGAATCCCCATAATCACCGCCCCGGGCGTATCGGTTGTGGAAGCGGGCCTGGTGGGCGCAAATCCCCCCTAGTATCCCCATAGGCACGTACAGAGCGTGAAGCCGGTTTATCGCCGCAGCCCGCTCCTGCTTCACCTGCTCCTGCATCGAGCTATCCGGCCGAAACCCTTCTTCCTCCTCCCTTACCGGCGGCAGCCGTTTATCTTCCGCCGTGTCTTAAGGAATAGGGCAAAACTAGTTTTGCCCTATTCCTTAAGTACTTCGCCGTCTTGAGCGCGTCTTCCCGGTCCGTCTTCTTCCGCGGCTGCCGGAGTATCCGTAA
>JAITRH010000089.1 GCA_031288495.1 Treponema sp.
GGCACTCCTAAGCCGGGAACGGCGGCACTCCTAAGCCGGGAACGGCGGCACTCCTAAGCCGGGAACGGCGGCACTCCTAAGCCGGGAACGGCGGCACTCCTAAGCCGGGAACGGCGGCGCTCCTAAGCCGGGAACGGCGGCACTCCTAAGCCGGGAACGGCGGCACTCCTAAGCTTGGGTGAATCCCACAGTCAACCCGTTAAGGGGTCGGAAAATAAAAGAGGTCCATAGCCGGCCGTGAACAGCCTTAGTTCATGGCCGTGGACAGGAACGGGGCGATGGAGCGGGAAGACCGTGAAGCGGTATGCGGCGGCGGTTGGAGGATTGAGGGGCACGGGCTTAAGACCGGTGAGCATAGGTGGCCGCTGCACGGCTAAGCGGGGGCCGCCGGCTTTCCGCCGATTGATTCTATCAGGAGGTTTATCAATCCCGGTTCTCCTATCCCTTCCCGGTGGGGCCCGTTCCCTATAGTCCACCCGGCCTATCTCCCGCATAGGCCTTTTTCAGGGTTTTCTTCCGGAAATCCTCCCCATAATTAAAGCAAACCCCGGATCTCATGCCGTTCTAATACTAGTTCATAGTGAACCTTGGAGGTATATATGTTCAAGATAGGTAGGGTACAGCGCTATCGCCGGTACAGGATAGGCGCTGTTGCCTTGAATTCCGGGGGATTTTTGCGGCTGCTCATGGTATGTACGGGGATCCTGTTTTGTGCAGGCTGCAGTCAGCCAAACGAGCCGATAGCCACGGATACCCCTGCTCAGACGGATACTCCCGACCAGCCGGATACGCCGGTTCAGCCGGACACGCCCGACCAGCCGGACACGCCGGTTCAGCCGGACACGCCCGACCAGCCGGACACACCCGACCAGCCGGACACGCCGGTTCAGCCGGACACACCCGACCAGCCGGACACACCCGACCAGCCGGATACGCCGGTTCAACCGGATACGCCCAACCAGCCGGATTCCCCTGATAAGCCGGACACCCCCGTACAGCCTCAGGAACCTGCCCTGGCGGAACTTACCGGCGCTGCGGCCCTCGCCGGCTACTTAGCCCTGTTGCCGGAAAACACGGAAGATACTCCTTACCGGATTACGGTGAAGGGGATTGATCTTAAAAAGATCGGTACCTCAGGAGATACCCTGAGAACCCTCTATGACGCCCTGAGCCGGTATGTCGCCCTGGACCTCAGCGGTTGTACCGGAGTGAGCCTACCCAATATTAGGACCGAAACCGCTCCCAACAAGGCATATCTCGTCTCCGTTACCCTGCCGGATACCCTTATTACTATTGAGGTGAATGCCTTCTCAGGCTGTACCGCCCTCACCTCGGTGCACATGCCCCAGGTAACTCGTATAAACCATGGCGCCTTTAGTAATTTACCTAAACTTACATCGGTGGATATGCCGGCGGTAGAGGTTCTAGAGACCACCAAGAATGCTTCAAACGGGGTCTTCTATAAGTGTACCGCCCTGAGCTCCGTATCCTTGCCTGCCCTTACATCCTTAGGGGATTATGCGTTCTACGGCTGTACCGAGCTGAGTTCGATTACCTTAGGGCCTACACCACCGGTATTAGAGGGAACGAATACATTCAAAAATGCGAAACTTCCGGCACTATACGTTCCTGCCGCCGCCCTTACCGGCTATAAGACTACGGATAGGGCCAACTGGACCAGTACCTTAAAAGAGCAGGTACAGGCCCTGCCCTAGCCGGCTCTCCCGGAGGCGGTGCTGCCGCCCCCGGTTCACTCGGAGGGCCCTGGCGAAAGGGCGCTGAGGCTTTACCCGGTACCGGCCTATATTTCCTGTTCCCGAAGCCCGTACCCTTCAAGGGTATCTTTTTTGCTGTCTCCGATAGGTTCCACATGAACCACGATATCATAGACCTGCTCCACCCGCTCCTTGATGGCCGTTTCAACCTGGGATGCGATCCTGTGGGCTTCCCGGACCGTCAGCTTCGGATCAACCTCAATATCAATATCAATATCCCAGTGCCCGGCGATACGCCGCATTCGGGTACGATGGGGGTTTCCCGCACCCTGCACCGAATGGACCGCCTCAAAAACAGCCTGATAGGATTCTTTCCCGGAACCTCCGTCCATAAGCTCCAAATTCGCCTCGATAAAGATCGCCAGAGCCGATGTAAGAATCCAAAAGCCTACCAGTATGGCGGTCAAGGAATCAATACACCCGATACCCAGGAGCCGGGAAAGGCCAAGTCCCCCAAGGACTCCGAGGGAGAGGACTACATCGGCAGCCATGTTTTTCCCGTTGGCTCGAAGCATAGAGGAGTTGGCCTTCTTACCAAACCATTGCTGGCTCCAGGCCAGGAAACTCTTTCCTATAACCGAAAAGAGGCTTACCCCCATGGCAGCAGGTCCAGGCACCTCGGCTTTGATACCGTGGATACTGGAAAACAGGGTTTTCCCAGAATTAAGGATAAGCTGAGCCCCGGCAAAAAACAGGGTAAAGGACAAGAGCGCGGTGGCTACGGTTTCCGCCCGCCCATGCCCCCAGGGATGTTCCGGATCCGCGGGCCGGGCAATCACCCCCGCCACGACGAATGACATCAGGGCAATGAAGACGTCCACCGAGGAATCAATGCCATCCCCCAGCACCGCCAAGCTCCGGGTCTGTAGGCCGAATCCGATCTTGGCCGCTGCCAGGATGCTATTACCCAGCACCGCGATAAGAGATGCGGTTTTTATCATACCGGTCCGGCCGGCGCTGCCGGTAATTGTCTTGTTTGCTGTTCTCAAGATAGGTGAAACTCCATACTTTTTAGTTTTTTCTAAGCGCGGCGCTTTCAAAATAGCAAATGGTGAAACCCCAACCTGCGGCCGCTCGTTCCATCGGACCCGAGGTCCCCATTACCCGCGTTTTGAAACTGTCTTTAGTATATGGTTATTCCCCGGTATGTTCCAACATTAGATAAAAATAATACCTTTTTATAAAAAAATGGACCTAAAAGGATAGTCCTTCATTCCGGCATCCGGTATACTGCACTCACAATCTTACCGATCTATTAAGGGTATATGAAAGATGAATACTAAAAACCGTTTTTTCAAAGCATGGATGGTTTGCTGGTTTGTCCTGACCGCCGGCATGGGTTTTGCCGATGACGGCCTGCGGCAGGCTATCATCGAAACGGCCAAGCGGTATCAGGGCGTTTCTTATCGATACGGCGCGGAATCTCCCAAAGGCTTTGATTGCTCCGGGTTTGTCCGGTATGTCTATCGTACCGCTGCCGGGATTGAGCTTCCAAGGACGTCAAAAACCATCTGGACCTCAGGACAATCGGTAGGGATTGCCGAAGCCCGGATGGGGGATATTGTGGTCTTTGCATCTAAAGGAGTGATCCACCATGTGGCCATCCTCCTGGATACGAATTCCGTCATTCACGCCGTTTCCCTGGGACCCAAGACCGGGGTTATCATTTCCTCCCTGAGGGATCCTTATTTTGGCCCTCGGATAATCGGGGTTAGATCCTTTCTGCTTCCCCCTGAATGACCGCTGAGCCTGAGGAGACAGGGCGTTATACTAAGGAGTGCCCATGGACCTTTATGGTATCTAGAGAAAGCCGACCCCCTTATTTTACAGGGAATTACCACGTACATGACGTTGCCCCGGATAGGGATTACCGGTTTTATAGACATATACCCTCAAAAATGGTATAAGTACTACTATAAACGTATTAACAGACCAGGTGGTTTCAAAAGGTAACCCTTTGAAACTACCGAGGCGTTAGTGTAAGAGAAAAAAGGGGGCTTGAGACCGCTTTTTCGGAACCCCGTTCACCAACCCGAGGTCCGCCCCGAGTGAGTTCTGAAAGTGGTTCAGATACTTGAAGCTGATCGCCTATTATAGACCTGTCCAGGGTGCTGATACGCGATCGGTAAGGAGAGTTTTATGTCAATGCCTATAAGGCGTATAGAAAGAGACTTCATGATCAACTTGTTGTACAATGAACAAATTCCTATTATGTATCTGCATAATCGCGAAGAGTATATCGTAAAAGTCGAAAAGTATACTAAAGACAAGATCTATTTTAAGTCGAACCGTCCCATAGAGGACTTGGCAGTCGGTAAAATCATGGATCTTATTTTTAAGTATAACACCCTCTCGGTCTCCTTTACGGTGGAAATACATGCCTCAGAACGGAGTATCACTATGCAGGAAACGCATTTCATTGGGAATATGCCGGAATTCCTGTATAAAAACCTGGATAGATCCTATAGGCGGGTAAGTTTTCCTCGAGATATGGAGGTCCAGTTTATCCTAGCCGGGGATCAGTACATCCTGCCCTTTCCCCAGGTGAGTATGGTTGAGCCCTTTGAGGAAACCGATGCTGCCTTAGCAGGAACACTAGAACCGGAAACCCGCGATTTTAACGGTATTCTGGCTGCTATAGACCGCTGGATCAAGAAGTATGCCGATGGCTACAAAGTAGCGCTTTTTAAAGATGAAAGCTCCTTAAGTTTTGAGGAGCAGCTTATCGCTAAAAATGGCAAGGCCTTATTCCTACCGTCTATGACGGAGCGGTTTCCAAGTTCCAAGACCGCTACCTATCCCGAGAAGTACCTGATAACCGAGGAGCAGTTTAAAGAGTACCTCAAAAGCACCGGGGTAAATCCCACCTATTTTGATAAGGCTATCGCTCACTTTTTTGATTTTAAAAAGGAAGGAGGTATTGGGGCGGATCTTTGGGTGCCGCTTTTCTTTCAAAACTACATCATTGGCTCTATTCGGGTGTGGATAAAGAAAGCAGAGAAAGTCCCCTTGGATTATAAAGTCATTGCACCCCTGTACCGCTATGCCCAAGATTTGGTCCTTGCCCTTCAAGGGCAAGGTTATTTTGACTCTCGCCGCATCAAAGACACCCTTATTACCGCCACGGGTATTGATATAAGCACCTCAGGACTCCGTTTCACCTATCCCCAGTCAGCTATTGCTACAGCCATAACCCTGCAGAGTACGATAGCCCTCAAATTGCTTATGCCCAAGCGTACTATCAGCGTAAACGTTCAAATAGTACGCTCCTACAAGAAAAGGAATACCCTTTTCTTTGGGTGCCGGTTCCTGGATATAAGCCCTGAGGATATGCGGTTTCTTTTTGAATACATCTACGGGACCCCTTTTACCGAGCCTGGAACGTCGCTCATAGCCGGTCATGTATAGCAAAGTAACGCCGGGCGTTTCTAAAAGAAATATCCCGGACCATACCGCTTAAGAGGGAAAACTCAAGAGGGATTTCTCCTGCTTCCGCCCAGGCACCCAGCATATTGCAAAGGATCCGGCGGAAGTATTCATGCCGGGGATAGGAAAGGAAGCTCCGGGAGTCGGTGAGCATCCCCACAAAACGGGAAAGGAGCCCCAGGTTCCCAAGAATTTTCATCTGGTTTTCCATACCGTCCCGGTGATCCAGAAACCACCATGCGGAACCGAGTTGCATCTTGCCAGGAACTCCATCCCCCTGAAAGGAACCCATGATAGAACCGAGGGTATACATATCTTTTGGATTGAGGCTGTAAAGGATGGTTTTAGGCAGCTTCTGCCTGGCGTGGAGAAAGTCTAAAAAGCGGGCCAGATTTTCCGCGATCCTATGATCGTGAATCCCATCATACCCGGTATCAGGCCCCAGGGTCTTAAATGCCTGTGAATTAATGCTCCGGATGGCCCCAAGATGCAGCTGCATGACCCAGCCTCGGTCATGGTATTGAGATCCCAAAAAGCACAGCATAAAGGTCTTATAAGATTCCCGGGAACGGGCATCCACCGGTGCTCCTGCAAGTACCTTAACCAAGGTCTCATGCACCTCTTTTTTCCACGTTTGCTCCCCTGCTATACCCTTACCGCCCCCTTGGGCAGGTTCAAAGGGAATGTATGCAAGGCCGTGATCCGAAGCTCGGCATCCCCGGCTATCGAAGAGATCCATCCGGCCCGTAAGAACTTCCAGGAGATCATCCAAGGAGCCTATCGTCTTCCCCGCCGCAGTACCAAGCCGGGCGATATAGGCCGCAAAACCCTCTGCATCAAGGGCGATAACCTTATCAGGCCGGAATGAAGGGATCACCTTGGTTTCCGTTCCATGGGCTGCAGCGACCTTTTCATGCCATTCTAAGGTATCCCCCGGATCATCGGTGGTACCCACCGCGTACACCTTAAACCGTTTGAATATACCGTATACCGAGAACTGGGGATCCTTTTGGAGGGTTTCACCGGTGGCTTTCCATATCTCTGGAGCGCTGTCCCGATTCAAGGGTTCAGATATATCAAAATAGCGCTGGAGTTCAAGATGGGTCCAATGGTACAGCGGGTTCCCGATAAGATAGGGAACCGTTTCCGCCCAGGCAAGAAACTTATCATAGGGTTCCGCATCACCGGTAATAAACCGCTCAGCAATGCCATTACTCCGCATAGCCCGCCATTTATAATGGTCTCCCCCAAGCCACACCGCAGCCAGGTCTGGGAACCGGCGATTATCCGCAATCTCCTGAGGGATCAGGTGGCAGTGATAATCCCATATCGGTTCTTCTGCCGCCACTTCATGATAGAGCCTTTGGGCGGTCTTCGTCATAAGCAGGAAATCCCTGTCAAGGAATTTCCTATCAGGAAAAGATGTCATACCATAACCTCACCATATATTTTTAGGGATCAAAACGGGTCTCCACAGGGATCCGTACCAGATTGACAAAATGGCCGGGATATCGGTTCTTAAAATTATGGAACGAGGTTTCCTCAGCGCTCTCAAAGACCGCGACCTGAAAGTTGCCGTATTCATTGAAATAAGGCACCAGCACCGCTACATGAAAATGTTGGCGCATCCGGGGCTTAGGATCTCGCTCGTTGTTTATTGATGCCAGGTATAGGGTTCCCGGTTCATCCATAGCCAAGGTATATAAAAGAGGATGGATTCCTTCAAAACTAAAACCGGCATTCAAGAGAAAATTTGGATAGGATCTAATCGACGTTCCATTCCGGTTCCGCTGGATTACCGCAGCAAAAGGCCGATCTTGTACTTCGATTTCCTGAAGGTTTCCGAATGAAGGGGATCGAAGGACCGTTCCTACCTGAGAAGCTAGATTACGGGTCCAGTCAAGACCAAAAAAGGGATCCCGCAGTGGCTCATAGATTTCGGTTAAGGAAGAACCCCGTTCTCCAAAAGCTTCTTTCAAGGGAGGAATCGGAAGCCGTTCCCCGGTAGAGGGTCGCAAGATCCCATCCACTACCCATTTAGCAAAGCCCGAACAGTTAAGTCCTGGCGTTCCATCCTGGATCTGCAAGGTATTGATAAATACATACCGGCCTTCTGCGTCAACCGCACCGTCGTCTCGGAAGTGCAATTCCGGAAGCCGATCCCGCAGACGGCTTATAAAAACCCGCAGGTCCCGGTACATTTCAGGCTGGGGCTCAAAATAATGGCGGGGAAATTTATTTCCCGCAGTACTCAAGACTTCTTCAAGGGAAACCGCCATGAGCCGTTCCAGCGTATACGGAAGCGGTACGGAACGAGCCAGATACGCGTCGTACACTACCACATCCATAAAACACCGATCCTCTGTAAAGGGACGGAATTGAACATAGGTATAGGGATCGCTGCGAAGAAAGACCCGGATCCGACTGGGATTACCATCCTCTTTTCGGCGGGTGAGAATCCAGGACCCTTGAGCCCACCCAGGATAGGCATTGTTCCGTTCTCGAGCAAGCACGATCATAAACTCATCATTACCCGCTTCAGCGCGGACCTGAATCCGGCCTCCTCCCGGTAACGTATGAATAAAGGCTTGTTGGTTCAAAACCCGGTCAGAAGCCTCGGTAAACCAAAAATCCTTAAGGCTTATCCGTAAAGAAACATCATCTTCTATTTTTCGCGTAGGGAGGTCTATTCCCTGCAGGGGCATTAAACATCCCAGGAACCACAAGCCTCCCAGTACTACGCCTAAGTAAGCGGTTTTGACACCCATAACGGTATAAGTATCGGCTATTAAACCGAAAAATACAAGCAAAGATATACCGGGCAGGACAAGCTCATGTACTTTTGTAATTCCTTGTAAAACAAGGAAATAGGTTCCCTTTAGATACCATACAGGCCAATGGCTAAATCCTTATGTATCGAAACGTTCCCAAAACGGCACCGTTGGGGAGGCACCTTCACTGCGGATTTA
>JAITRH010000055.1 GCA_031288495.1 Treponema sp.
GCTAGTAGCCCCCGACCCCCTGGGCCTAGTTGGGTGTGCCCCCACACGCTAGTAGCCCCCGACCCCCTGGGCCTAGTTGGGTGTGCCCTCACACGCTAGTAGCCCCCGACCCCCTGGGCCTAGTTGGGTGTGCCCTCACACGCTAGTAGGCCCCGACCCCTTGGGCCTAGTTCACCCCGACCCCCTCGGACTAGCTTGCCTGGACCCCCTCGGACTAGCTGGCCTGGACCCCCTCGGACTAGCTGGCCTGGACCCCCTCGGACTAGCTGGCCTAGGCCCCCGGTTCTGGGGATCCCTTTTGTTTTATAGCCCCTTACCCTGTTGACCGTGGAAGCAGCGGACCTGCCGTCGGAGGGCCTGCTGGAGCTTTGAGCGGGTATATAAGGGTCAGACCTCACTACCGGGAAAGGGCGGTACAATCCCTTTTCCTGTTTTCCGGTGTTCACCCGCCGGGCTTAAGCCCCCTCTTTTCAGGTTAAAAAACAGGGGTCTTATTAAGATGCTGCAGGGGAGGGATTCGTGTAACTTGTATACAGGAAACGCCGGATTTTTTGTTGGGCGTTCTTTTCAAAGGCTTCATACCGCAGGGTAAAGTCGGCTATTTTTTTATACCCCGCCAGACCCCGATTCACCCGTTCAATCTCTTTTTTTACGACTTCCCTGAGGAACGGCTCATGCAGTTCTTGTCCTGGATAGTCCAGCTCCAGGGTTTCCTTGTTGGGGACCACCACCGCAAAGATCTGCTCCCCTCCGAAGGCCTGTTCTTTTTTTCCCAGGATAAGAATCTCCCCAATAACCCGGGAACCATCAAAATGAGCCTCGATCTCTTCAGGATAGATGTTCTTTCCGCCGGAACTGACGATGAGGTTTTTCTTCCTGCCGCTGATATAGATGAAACCCTGGTCATCCCGGTACCCCAGGTCCCCGGTCTTAAGATACCCTTCTGCGGTGAATAGCGCTGCCGTAGCCTCAGGGTTTTTATAGTACCCCAGCATGAGAGAGGGGGATTTTACCGCAATTTCACCGATACCGTCCTCGTTTTTATCGATAATCTGCACATCCGTGTATTTCACCGGCAGCCCCACGGATAGGTTGTTCTTATGCCAGGGGGTATTGACGCTGATCAAGGGGCTGTTCTCACTCATCCCATACCCGTGAACGATGTTAAACCCCAGGGAATCAAAGAAATCCGCGGTTTTAGGATTCAGGGGACCTCCTCCGGCAACCATCATCCGGATCGAGGCGAGGCCCGCTTTCTTACGGATAAATCGAAACACCTCTTGGCCGAACCGGTAATTGCCCTTCTTGGCCTGGTCTAGGGCGATTTTTCGTAGCCCATTGAGGGGCGCCCGGAGGATACCGGGGAGTTTCCGGTAGCCCTGATCAATCGCGGTCATCACCTTGTCGTAGAGGAGGGGCACGGCGATGAGGAAGGTTCCGCGGGCGTCCCGGATATCATCCACTACCACCTTGCCTACCAGTTTCTCTACAATGATGATGGATGCTCCCGCCGAAAGAGGGGCGATAAAGGAACACGTGGTCGGATAGGTATGATGCAGGGGCAGCACATTGATGAACACATCCGTATCATACGCCCGGAGGGACTGAATCGCCGCGCTGGCATTGGCAATGATCCCCCTGTGGTGCAGGGTTACCCCCTTGGCAAAGCCGGTGGTCCCCGAGGTAAAGACCATGGATACCGGATCCTGTTCCGCGATATCCGGTACCTGCGGAAGGGCCTGGCTGTCCGCATGGGCTCCGAAGCCCTCATAGGAATAAGGCCCTTCGCGGCTGAAACACACCCGGACAGGGAGGGAAAACCCCTGGGAAACCAGGGAATGTACAAATGCTTCCTTTCTGAAGGAATAAAACAGGGCCTTGGCCCTGGTTATGTGCAGGATATTACGGCATTCCGGTTCGGATATGAGGAAATCAATCGGGACCACCGTAAGGCCGGCAATAGCCGCGCCCAGCCAGACCGCCATCCATTCAGGCCGGTTTTCCGCCCAGAGGGCCACCGGATCCCCCTTACGCAGTCCCGCGGCAAGGAGGCCCCGGCCTATTCTCCGGCACTCGGCCCCCAGCTTCTTGAAGGACCAGGTGGTAAATTCCTGTTGCTTCCCGGAACGGTATAAAAGGGCGGTCTTATCTTGCCACCGCTCTTCTAGCGCATGCATCCATCCAATAAAATTCGGATACGGTAGGTCAGGCCAATCCGCGATGTAGCTCCTGTAATCCAGCATAATAGGTATAGTCTAAACACATTGCGGTTTTTTGTCGAGCATTTCTCCTGAGGCCGGGCCGGCCCGCTTCCGGCCTGAGCTTACTTTACACTCCTCTTAATTAGGGTATACACTGCTGTTCAGCATCATGATGAGGAAAGGGATTTGTCTTTTTTGGATCTTCTCCTTATGCGGTACCGTCATGGCAGATAAGATCGGCCTGAGCGCCGGCCTGTATGGGGAGGGTTTTTATCTCTGGGATACGGATATAAAGGAGTATTTTCTTACCCCCCTGGTTGCATACGATCGCTCCTTTGGGAAGGTGGATCTGTATGTGCGGGGGGAATATACTTTCGGCCTTACCACGCTTTTTCCCCAGTTCTTTTTTGCGGAAGAAAAAATCGCGGTCCATCTGCCCCTGGGCTCTCTCTCGGAGTTTCAATGCAGGCTCAGCCATGAGACGGATCTCCGCATTAACCCGGAAGATGCCACGGGCCGAGGCAGCGGCAGGGTAAGTCCTGAGCTCGGGTATGCCCTGTTTCTCCCTCCGGGGGAGATTTCCCTGGCTGCGGGGCTTCCCTGGACCTACCGTATGTGGGGCGGGGGGGATTCCCTTTTCGGCCTGGATGTAAGCGCGGCCTATACGACCCCTTTCTGGTTAGGGTTCAAGGCGCTTGCCCATTTCATCCTCACCCCGGATGCGGGGTTTGAGGGTATGGAGGCGGCGGTCAACCTGCGGGGGGATCAGTTTTATGCGGAACTCGCCTTCAATGCAAAAGAATCCTTTGGCTATTTCAGCCTGACCCCGGAGTTTGATTACCTTTTTAACTCCTTCACCTTCTGGGGCAGCGTGGAATTCGGGGATATAGGCTACTATGGCCATAAGGTGTCCATTTCCCCTGGCCTCGGGGTAAAATATCGTTTTTGACCGAATCGATCCCGGGGCGCGCAGCTTTAACAGCCTGTGGGCTTGCGGGTTTTTGCGGCCTTTTATGCCGTAGAAATCACGATGACCGATTACCCTTCCTGGGGAAGCCCTCAAGATGCCTCATGTTGCCATGGCACCCCGGGCAAGCCTCATTCCTGTATAGACTTACAGTATACCTATTGAGCATTACCTATGGCTGTGGAGCCTCTTGGAACGCGGTATCCCACAGGAAATGAGCTTTTTACCGCATGATTTGCACTATAAGCGCTGAGGCTGTTTTGGGTAGGATTTTTGATGAGCCAAGCCGTAGCCTTGACACCTGCCGGGGAATTCCCCAGAATCAAAGGGCATGATCATCTTTATTACCGGGGGCGTCAAATCAGGCAAGTCCCGCCGCGCCCTGGAATTGGCCCAACACCTCTGGGCCTTCCCCGTTTCTTTTATCGCTACTGCGGAAGCCTTGGACGATGAAATGAAGCTCCGAATCCGGCGGCACCAGGAAGAGCGATCCGCCCTGGGGGCCTTTCTTACCGTCGAAGAGCCCCTGGCCTTGGACGAGGCCATTGTCAAAGCCCCTTCCCCGGCGGTGGTGGACTGTATTCCCCTGTGGATCAACAACCTCATGTATTACCGCCGGGAAGAGGATTTTCAAGCCCTCCTTGAGGGTTTTATCCGGGGTATGCAGGACGCCATTGTGGTGAGCAATGAAACCGGGCTGGGCAACATCCCCTTTGATGAAACCACCCGCCGCTATAATCTGCTCTTAGCCGAAGCGAACCTGCGCATTGCCGCTGCCGCAGACCGGGTGGAATTCATGGTTTCAGGGATCCCCTGGAGGCTTAAATGATACGCGTCAGCGTCCCTTCCTGGGTGATTCCCGGAACCTACCTGGAAAATCTCGCTTTTCTCCAGGGGCAGCCTGCCGTTAAAGGGGTGGAGCTGCTGTTCTTCTTGTATGATGCAGAGACCCAAAGGCTGCTCCATAAGGAATGGGAGGGCATCCTGGCGCTGCGAAGCCGCTTTAGTTTTACTGCCCACCTCCCCGAACCGCTCCTGTCCGGCCATGCGGCCCTCGTGGAGCGGCTCCTCCCCCTGAGCGGGCAGTACATCTTCCACCCGGGACCTCCTGAAGATGCACCGGCCCTGGCGGGGCTCATCGCTTCCTGGAGGACCCGCTTTGACCGGGGAAAGCACCGCTTTCTCCTTGAGAACACCCGGCTTAGCAGGTTTGAGGCTCTTTTGGAGTACCTTCCCGAGGAGGTGGGGATTTGCATGGATACGGGGCATCTGCTCCTGGAAGGGCAGATGCCGGAGGCGTTTTATAGGCGTTTTAAGGAGCGGATCCGGGAGATCCATCTCCATGGGCTGGATCATGAGAAAGCCCGGATCGACGGGAGGCTTCCGGATCACCGGCCCCTGCGCCTGGAAGAACCGTGGTTTAAGGAAACGGTTCCCTTCCTTACAGACTTTACCGGGACGGTGAATCTGGAGGTTTTTTCTTGGGAAGAGGTCCTGGAAAGCCTTGGGGTCTTGCAAGCCGCAGGCGTGCTCTAAAGCCTGATCCGGCTTTTTTATAGCAGAAGGGATGGTATATGCGCGGGACCCCGGCGCTTGGGGTGTAACTATTGCCCAAAAAAGATATTATTAAAATAAAGGAAAGGGATCACCGGTTCCTCTCACCGGCACAGGAGCAATCTTTTCTTAATGTAGGAGATTATGAATTCAGGAGATTATGGTTATGAATTTAGTACAAAAATTATCAACCAAACAATTTTTTATCTTTAATCTGGTCCTCATCGGGGTTATTTTTGGGTTCTCCCTGGCGTTTCTTTCATTTTCATGTTCCACTCCCAGAGCCCCCAAAACCGCCCAGGCTCAAGAAGGCCCCTTCGGCATCCCCCGGGATGCCTTGCAGGTAGCCGAAGGATTGCAAAACGCGTTCAGATCCGTAGCGGATACGGTGCTTCCTTCGGTGGTGGAACTTAAAACCGTTTCCATCCGGCGGCAACAGATCCCCAATTTCAACGGCATCCCCTGGGAATTTTTCTTCGGCCCCCAGGAGGGCAATCCCGACGGGCAAGGGCAGGAACGGGAATACCGGTCCCAGGGCCTTGGTTCAGGGATCATCGTCCGGCAGAATAAGGATACCTACTATGTGTTAACCAATAACCATGTGGTAGGGGATGTCAGCGAAATCGTGGTGGTTACCAATGAGGGCAAGGAATATCCTGCGACCCTGGTGGGAAAAGATGATCGCAAGGACCTGGCCATGGTGTCCTTCACGACCGGCGATGTCCATCCCCTGGCGGAATTGGGAGATTCCGATACGGTGAGGGTGGGGGACTGGGCCATTGCCGTGGGAAACCCCCTGGGGTTCATGTCATCGGTAACCATGGGTATTGTGAGCGCCGTAGGCCGGACCGGCGGACCGGGGAATAATATTAATGATTTTCTCCAGACCGATGCCTCCATCAATCAAGGCAATTCCGGAGGAGCCTTGGTGAATATCCGGGGACAGGTCATCGGAATCAACACCTGGATAGCCAGTAATAGTTCCGGGGGCGGTTCTGTGGGGCTGGGTTTTGCCATTCCGATCAATAACGCCAAGCGTTCCATTGATGAGTTTATCAGTTCCGGGGAGATAAGTTACGGCTGGCTTGGGGTTTCCCTCACCGATCCCGACCGGGATATTATGCAGGCCCTGAAGCTGGAAGGGAAACGGGGTGGCTTGGCCACCCAGGTATTCTTGGGTTCTCCCGCGGATAAAGGGGGGATCCGACCTGGAGACTTCATCACCCATGTTAATGGGAAGGAAGCCCGGGGGATGAATCCCCTCACCATGATGGTCGGGGACCTTAAGCCCGGAGAACAGGCCCAATTCACCCTTATCCGGGACGGAGTATCCCGGGATTTCCAGGTTCGTATTGAAACCCGGAGCGATACGGTGGCGGCGGATAATAAAAAGCTCTGGCCCGGGGTATTTATCATCCCCCTCTCGGAGCTTATCAGGAATAACTTGAAACTCGACAAGGACGCCCAGGGCCTGTATGTAAGCCAGGTTATCCAGGAGACTCCTGCAGCCATTATCGGGTTACAGCGCGGGGATCGGATCACGGGCATTAACGGGGAGCCCGTGAAGGATATCGCTTCTTTCTACAAAAATTTACGGGAAAAAACCGATAGAGAACTGTGGTTTAATTTTATCCGGGGAGATACGACCCTGGAGACCCTCAAGTTTAAGCGTTAAAGGGGGACCTATGGCTGTCTTGGAACTCCTGCAGGGTGATATTACCCGCTTAACCGTGGATGCCATCGTGAATGCGGCTAACTCAAGCCTGCGTGGAGGAAGCGGGGTGGATGGGGCTATTCACCGGGCTGCAGGGCCCGAGCTTTTAGCAGAATGTCAGCGGATCGCCGCGCGGCGGAAGGGCCATCCTGCGGGAGCCTGTCCTACCGGGGAAGCGGTGATCACCGGACCAGGACGGCTTCTCTGTAAAAAGGTGATCCACACCGTGGGCCCCATCTGGTACGGAGGCGCCGAGGGCGAACCGGGTCTTCTCGCGGCCTGTTACCGGAACAGCCTCCTCTTGGCTAAGGAGGCAGGACTGGAAAGTATTGCCTTTCCCAATATCAGTACCGGGGTCTATGGGTACCCCAAGGCTGCCGCCGCAGAGATTGCTATTCAAACGGTAAAAGCAAGCCTTTCTAAAGCCCCGGGGATTAAGCGGGTTATTTTTGTCTGTTATGACGAAGAAAACTATGGGATATATAAGAGCTTCGCCGGCCTTTGGTCTTTTTGATACAAGAAGGGAAAGACCAAAGGCCGGCTTTGTCGGCATCCTTCAAGGAGCGCCGCTGCATAGGGAAAGTCCTGGGCTCATGGGGGCTTTCGGTATAGGTACCCGAGGGCTGCTATGGACGGATCAGAGCTTCCGGTTTTTCCTGTGTCGAGCAGCATGACCAAAGAATGTACCAAGCTCGATAGGGGCTTTGCCCTCTTCGGGGACCGGTGCACGGTTGACGGCCTGCACTGAGGCTCGGTATCGGGGATTGCGGGGCCGGGCCTTACTATCCAGGTACAAGGGCTTCCCCGAAACCCGGATACACGATTCCCTGAGATACCCTCTTAGTAGGCCCCGAAGGGGAGGATCTCTTTGATTTCCACCCTAAACCGGGCGCTTGTAGTCCAGCGGCCGGCATCTATCCAATACGTAGGAAAACTCGCCAAACCGATATAGCCCCGGGCTTCCTTGGGACGGTTCCGTTCACTCCCCCGGAGCATAGCCCGTACCGCTGCCCGGGCCGCGTCTTCGAGGGCGGTCTTTTTAATGGAGAGCCCCTCTGCGGCGTGTACCGGATCGCCCAGCGGTCCATGCCCTATAGCCTGGGCGGTCTGTATGGTGCCGGATTTCCAGAATCCCATGCGCCGCTTCTGGGCTTCATTGAGGTGGTAATCGGTCCACAGGTACAGCCGCATATCCCTGACCTGGGCATCCGTAACAAGAAGCCCGGGGTCTCCAAAGGGGATGCTTCCCACGGGGGAAAGTTCAAAGGCTTCCGCTATACCCCGGGCCCGTTCACCAATAGCATACTCAAAGGACCAGCCGTAAATCATGGCGGAATACACCAGGGCCGCCTCTTCGAGGCCCCGCCGGTATGCCGATTCGGCATCCAGAGGATAGACCACATCCACATACGCACCGTACACCGGTTCAAGGTCAACCCGGACCTCTCCCCGTAATACCTCTTGGGCAAACAGGTTTAAAACACTGAGGGACAGCATACCCAGCGCCCCACTGATTCTCGCCAACCTACGCAATGGGTATACCCCTCCCTTAGCGCCGGATCAGGGAATTCCAGGGATTTTCACCGAACCGCACGAGGAAATAGATCCACCCCAAGGCAAATCCCGCGAGGTGCGTTAGATGAGCCACCCCGCTCCCCATACCGGTAACCGATGAAAAGATCTCAATCGCCGTGAATGCCAGCACCATGACAGGTGCCCGCAGGGGTAGGATTCCCCAGATGAAGATCACCGCTTCGGGAAACAGGGTGGCATAGGCCAGTTGGACCGCGAATATGGCTCCCGAGGCCCCCAGAAGAAAAACCCGGTAAGCACCGGTAAACCAATACACCAAAAAGGAAAATACCCCCGCTAAGATGCCGGTAAGCATATAATACAGCAGAAATTCCTTGCTCCCCATGCGGCGTTCCACCTGGGTACCGAAAAGAAACAGGGCAAGCATATTAAAAAGGAGGTGACTGAGGTTTCCATGGGCAAACATATAAGACACAAACTGCCATACCCGCCCGTTCAACACTGCCACGGGGTTAAGGGCCGCATAGTATTTCACCGGAGGGTATACGATTTGCAGCAGAAACACCCCGATGGTAAGTCCGATAAGGATCAGCGCCACATTATCATTCCGATACCGGAAGGGACGGCGAAATAAGTTCATAGTATAATGATACCATACTGAGCGGATGGGGTCAATTATCCGCATTGCGCCCC
>JAITRH010000119.1 GCA_031288495.1 Treponema sp.
GAGAGGTCGGGGCAGGTAAATCCGTGGGTTACTGAATAAACATGCGAAGGAATGAATAAAAGTTTACTAAGACAGTAAAGATAGTCCGGTCAAAGCGTCCGGGTATACGTGGGGGTATAGTTGCGATACTTTTTAATGGCATCTACCAGGGACACCCCTGAAACAGCGGTCTCTCCCACGGTACTTACCATCATAGTATCCGCATGCCTATGGTAACATTGAGGACTTGCTCCACGATCAGGGGCCAGAGAAGACCAAACAGTTCGGATTAGTCCACCCCTCGGTCAGAGGTCGGGTATTCAAAAAAATACCTCACCCCCTTGCATCGGAAAGGAAGTTTCCACCCTAACCGGATTTTGAAAAGGGCTCAAATAGCTTGTTTTTACTATTCCTCTATGAGTCCTCCATTGAGGCGCACCCTCTTCACGGTACCAAGTACGCATTATATAAGATAGCCTAAGAAATGCAAAATGAAGCCTCCCGGGAGTTTTTCCGAAAACTTCCCTCTCTTTTTCACCATATATGAGGGTTTTTTCTAAAGCCGTTTCATTGGCAACAAAGTTTTCGCCCTGACCGGATTTTGAAACCGGCTCCAATGAACCTGGGCCCTATCAGAAACACTGGTACAGCGGAACAGTATGCCCCTTCACCGATACGCCGGGTACTTCCAGGACCCCTTAGGGTTCTATCCGTTTCCGGTCCCGGGGAAAGAGGCTGGCTTCCTTTACATTGTTCAGCCCCAGGATCTTCTGGGTAAGCCGCTCACAGCCTATTGCAAAGCCGCCATGCGGGGGACAGCCATACTGAAAGACCCGATACCCTGCAATGGCTTCCTCTTGTAGGCCAAACTTAGGAAGTACCTCAAGGAGGGCCTTATAATCATGCTGCCGCCTGCCGCCGGTGGTGATCTCCAGCCCTCGAAACAGCGCGTCAAAACTCATGGTTCGGGTGATATCCAAAGGGTAGGTATAAAACGGCCGATACCGCCGAGGAAATTCATTGACAAAAACCAGATCCGTCCCCTGTTCCCGAAGAGCCCAGTCGCAAAGGAGCCGTTCCGCCTCGGGGTTGATATCAAAAATCCGGGCACTTTGCCTTTTATCCCCTGAAGATGACTCCGCATTGACAATCCTGAGGGCCTCTTCATACGGTATGATAGGGGCTTGGTAGACCGCCTGGGCATCGGGAACCGGGGTATTCCAAAGCGCCAGTTCCGCGGTATTTTTCCGCGCGAGCTCGGTGAAGATGTGGGACAGGATCCCCTTCTCGAGGTCGATAAGGTCCTTTTCAGACTCAATAAAGGCCATCTCCATATCCAGGGAAACATACTCGTTCACATGCCGGGGGGTGTCGTGTTTTTCCGCCCGGTATGCCGGGGCAACCTCAAAGACCCGTTCTAAACCGCTGGCTACCATAATCTGTTTGTAAATCTGGGGCGACTGGGCAAGATACATCTTTTTATCGAAGTATTTGACTTCAAAAAGTTCGGCCCCTCCCTCGGTACCGCCACCGACGAGTTTGCTGGTTTTAATTTCAGTAAAATCCTGTCCCCGCAGGTACTGGGAAAAGGCTTCGATGATGGTGGACTGTACCTTGAAGATGGCTCGAATTTTGGGGTTCCGTAAAGAGAGGCCCCGATGATCCAAGATAGCTTCAAGACCGATCTTTCCGGTATCGGCATTTACCTGATACGGGAGATCCGGGGCAGCTCGGGCAATATATTCCACCCTATGCACCCTGAGTTCAACCCCACCAGGGGCCTTTTCATTCAAAGCGGGAACACCCGCTACCTTGACCGAGGATTCCAGCGTGAGGCCGGATATATCGAAGTCCGCTGCTTCCGACACTACCAACTGCAGGATACCGGAACGATCCCGAAGGATAACAAAGGTGATGCCTCCCAGTTCTCGAATCCGGTGTACCCAGCCGAAAACCTCCAGGGTTTCACCGGGCTTATCCCGGCATGTTTGAGCTATATCTTTTGCGAGAACACGCATGGTTTTATCTCCATAGGACTATCCTACCGATAAGCCTTGGGAATGTAAATAAGTGTCCGGATTTCAATCAAAAAGCCCCTCCTGCCGGATGGGAGTCAATAAAAAAAGCGATGAACCATAAGCCGGGTTCTGTGCAGTACCTGCTTCTTACAGCACGTACCGGCTGTCATCTATCTTGTAGGATCCTTCCGGATCCTATCCACGCAGTCTACCCGCGGCATAAAACGGGCCGTTTTACCGCTGTTTGACTTTGCTCCTGATGAGGTTTGCCGTGCCAGAATCGTTACCGATCCCGCGGTGGGCTCTTACCCCACCCTTTCACCCTTACGGTATTCCCCCTCCTAGAACTAGTCGGGGAAATGACGCGGTTTACTTTCTGTTGCGCTTTCTGTCGGAAGCTTCTGCAAGCTCCCGCCCGGGAGTTACCCGGCATCATGCCCTGCGGAGCCCGGACTTTCCTCACCATAGACGGTTAAACCGCCTATGACGCGACAGCATGGGTCATCGCTTTAATAACCAAAAACATACTTCCCGGGGTTACACTGAAGCACCCCCGATGATGCGGCCCCCCTTCCGGCCGGAGGAACCCCCGAAACCCCTGGAAGGCCTTCACGAAAGGGCTTAGTCGTCATAGTCGATGTTGATTTTTTCTTCTTCCTCTTCTTCCTCTTCTTCGTAGTCTTCATCTTCCATATCATCCAAGTCCGCAAGACTCCCGGCATCTTCAATATCGAAAAAGTTCTCCTCCCCTTGTTCGGACTCTTCATAAAAGAGAATCCGGGAACAATAGGGGCAAAAAACGATCTCTTCTCCCTGGCGGACTGTATTGGCAAATTGGGCGGGAAGTATCATGTGGCAGCCCATACAGACCCCTCCCTTGATGGCCACTATGCCCCGGCCCATCTTGTTTCGGATGATCCGTTCAAACTTAAAGAAGATCTCTGCATCAATATCCGGGGTTACCGTCCGTTCTTGTTCTACAAGCTGTTCAACCTGGGCTTTCTTTTCCGTGATTTCTACTTCGATACTGGCTCGGCGTTCCGCTAATTCCGCTTCTTGCTGCTGGATCAGCGCGGCGCTTTGCCGCATCTGCTCCTCCAAATCCAGTAAGATCCGTTCTTGGCTCTGTAACTCTTTGCGGTACTGCTGTTCTTTGTCAGAAGCATCTCGAATTTCTTTATCCAAGGCTTCATATTCCCGCTGCGTATTAATGGAATCCATGTTTTTTTCGGCATGTTCCCGGGACTGTTCCGCCTGCATCAAAAGGTTGCGGTATTCCGCTTCTGCCAGCCGAGCCCGTTCATACTCTTGATTCTTCTCAATAAAGGTCTTCTTGAGCCGAGCTAACAGTTCCTCTTGGGCATTGAGGATCTTAGGTATCTCCTGAATATCATGTTCCAAGATGATTTTTTGAGAGAGGATATCCTGTAAGGCCCGTAAATTCTCAAAAACTGTATCCGTTATCATCGTGTATCCCCTTAAATTATGGTTTATACTACTTCTGGGTCCTCTAGGGTAATGCGGCATGGGTGGTAAACCGCGCCCTGTTTACTGCATGTAGAACCGTAACATCCTTAGTGGTCTAAATAATCTTTTAAACGCCGGCTCCGTTTGGGATGCCGCAGGCGGCGCAGAGCTTTTGCCTCGATCTGCCGGATCCGTTCCCGGGTAACGTTGAAGTACAAGCCCACCTCTTCCAGGGTTAGGGAATAACCGTCGTCCAGGCCGAAACGCATCTTGAGCACCTCCTGTTCCCTGAGAGGCAGGGTGGCAAGCACCCCGGAAAGCTGTTCCTGCAACAAGGTAAAGGCGGTGAGGTTGGCGGGATTTTCCACTTCCTTGTCCTCAATAAAATCCCCTAAGAGGGAATCTTCCTCTTCTCCTATGGGGGTTTCCAAAGATATGGGCTCCCGGGCGACGTTCTTTACGGATTTCACCCGCTGGATGGTCCAGCCGAGCCGTTCGGCGATCTCCTCATCCGTAGGCTCCCGTCCCAGGACTTGCATGAGCTGCCGGGATTCCCGGACCACCTTGTTGATCTGTTCTATCATGTGGACCGGGACCCGGATAGTCCGGGCTTGATCTGAAATGGACCGGGTAATGGCCTGCCGGATCCACCAGGTGGCGTAGGTGGAAAACTTAAAACCTTTCTGGTATTCAAATTTCTCCACCGCCTTGATGAGACCGATGTTCCCCTCCTGGACCAGATCAAAAAAATGAAGTCCCCGGTTGGTATACTTCTTGGCAATAGAAACCACCAGCCGCAAGTTCGCCTTGATGAGCCTATCCTTGGCGTTTTTCATCATGCTCCGTCCCCGGCTTATTTCTTTTGCCATAAGGTTAATACTCTCGATGGATTCTTCAAATTCCGCCTCCATCTGGCGGAGCTTCTTTTCGGTTACCTGGATAAGCCGGATCTTCTCTTTGATTTCATCCGAAGACAGGCTCAGTTCTTCCTCAAGCCGTTCCCGTTCTTCTTTAATGGTGAGGCCTCTGCCTAAAACCCGCAGCTCTCTCAGAGACCGCACCCGCAGGTGTTTTTCTATCCGTTCCTGTTCCCGCTTATACCGTTTAATTCGCCGGGCAGCCTGAATAAATTTCTCGGAAAACCCGGCTATCTCATCCGGGTGTATTTCAGCCACATCAATGACTTGCATGATATGGGATCGCAGGTCTTTAAGCTCCGGGTCTTCAAAAATATTCATTCCCCGGGTGATAAGCCGCCGCTTTATTTCCAGATAATTTTTGAGATCCCCCAGAATAACCCGCAAGGGTTCCTTGTAAAATTGATTAAGCCGTCGACGTTCGGTCATGTATTCGGTAATTTCTTTTTTGGAGAGGTTTAGTTCCCGCAGATCCTTTTTAGAAAAAGCCTTTTGCGCGATATGGTAAAATTCGGGGATGATCATGCCGGACTTTTTTACCACCCCTTTGATGATATTCTCCCCATTCTCCATCTGTTTGGAAAGCTCTACTTCTTGTTCCGCAGTAAGGAGATTTTCCCTGCCGATTTCCCTGAGATAGAGCCGGATCGGATCATCGACAGATGCTTCCTTCTCTATAGCAACCAGGCGTTTTTTTTCGCCCCGGGAAGTTTTCCGTACTTCCAGTTCCCCTTCTTCATCTCCCGGGGACTCTTCCTGAAAGATCTGGACATTATTGGCCTCAAGTAATACAAAGACCTGTTCAATCTTATCGGAATTGGCAATATGCTCAGGTAAATAATCAGACAATTCCTCGTAAGAGAGGGACTTCTTTTCCTTAGCATATTCAATCAACTTCAAAACAGCAGGATCAAGCTGCAAATCCGTCATTGCTTATCTTCCTTCATTCGGCGTAATTCAGCATCAATATGCATCTTCTCAGCAAGGAGTTCTTCTGGATGCACATCAGCGGTTCCGCTCGCTGCAAGACGAAGCTCCATTACAATTTCGTGCAACCGCTTTTCAAGTCGCCGCTGCTTAACCCGTTTAATACCATCCGAAACGAGTTGGTCTGGATTTGAAGAAAATTCCCTCGATGCAGCCTGCCTAATAACAAAATTCCGCAAACCCTCTCTGCTGATACGCGATAAAAGAGCATCCATACCGGATTCATCATACATAAAACACTCTTCTAAAGCAATAAAGAGTTCTTTTGCAAAAGGATCTTCCATCTCCTTAATCAAAAGACTGGTGCGCAATTTTGGATATAACCTATAGTGTACCGACACCGCGATGAGCAGGTACAACTCATCGTTCATGCGGATCGATCCTTCTGTCTGAGGGTCTTCCTCTTCCTTTCCCCTCCTTGGTACATACCTTTGGGTGGAAGTAACATGCCTTGTATAGTCATGGAATACCGCCATTCGATCCACCCCAAAAGCATCAGCCATATGATCAATAGAGGCCCTTCTTGAAACCTCCGAGTCCAGCGTTGCTAAATACGGAAACATAAAAGCACAGGCTTTCGCTTTTCCCTCGGAACCGGATAGATCAAAAAAAGACCTGCTGCGGATTATAAGATACTCAAGATCAATTATACCATTTTTTGCTGTCTTTTGCAATGCCTCTGGGCCTGCTTCTTGTAAAATATCCGCAGGATCTTTATATATCTCCTCTTGCCCCAGGCCGCTCCGAGGAATCACCACTTCCGCGGCAAGGCTGTTTCTCCTACAGGTGAGGATGGCTTTAAGCGCCGCTTGATGTCCTGCCGAATCTGCATCAAAGAACAGGTACACCCGCTCCGCCCAACGGTGCAGGAGCTGGGCCTGCTCATCCGTAAAGGCGGTCCCCAAAGGGGCCACTGCGTTGGTGATACCCGCCTGGTGCAGGGCAATCACATCCATATACCCTTCAGCGATATAGACCACCTTGGTTTGCCGAATGACCTTGAGGGCCTGATCCAGGGCAAATAGGGTCTGCCCTTTCTTGTACAGATCCGATTCTGGAGAATTGAGGTATTTAGGTCCTTCCCCGGATAAGAGCCGCCCTCCGAAGGCTATGGTCCGTCCCTGCGGATCCGCAATGGGAAACATGAGTCGACCGGAAAAGAAACTCCACCGGGGATATTTGGCTGAAAAAAGCCCCGAGGAAGCAAGAAAGGCTTCTGAGTACCCCTTTTTAGAGAGAAACAGGAAAAGCCAGCGCCTATCCGCTGGAGCATAGCCCAGACGGAACCGATCCAGAATCTCGGTACTCAATCCCCGGGATAGGACATAGTGTTTTGCCCTGGCTCCTTCAGGGCCTTGCATCAGGAGATAGTGAAAACTCCCCGCCACCCGGCGGTAGAGCTCGATTTTTTCCCCAGACTCCTGGATCTTCAAAAAGGCCCCTGGATCCTGCTTCCCCTCATACACCACGGAGACCCCCAAGCGTTTTGCCAGAAGTTCTACCGCTTCAGGAAAGGACAGTTTCTCCATTTCCATGACAAAATTCAGCACCGTCCCCCCCTTACCGCAGCCAAAACAGTGGTACAATTTGAGGTCTGGATTAACCGTGAAGGAAGGGGTCTTTTCGTTGTGAAAGGGACAGAGCCCCACGTACCGTCCGCCTCGTTGTTCAAGCCGCACATAATCCCCCACCACCGCAAGGGCGTCTACGGTATGGTTCACCTCTTGTATGGTGGATTGGGCAATATAGCTCACCCCCGATACCCTTCCTGGTTATCGGGGAATGTACCTATCATGAGGAAGAACGGCCTTTAATAAAGAGCGCTCCTGCCCGGATATGATCATCCAAGGTCCGGGAAAAGTAGTGCCGTCCTGCGGTACTGTCTACCAAACGAAAATAGAGATACTCCTTCCGTATCGGATTAAACGCCGCATGCAGGGCAACTGCCCCGGGAGCGGAAATCGGTCCTGGGGGTAGTCCGGTTCTCATATAGGTATTATAGGGATCCTGAATTTCCGTATCTCTCGTATAGAGCACCTCTGGGTGGGGCCGTCCCTGGATTTCGGTGATCACGTATTCTACCGTGGCACAGGATTGCAGGGCCATACCAATATCCAATCGATTATAGAACACCCCTGCCATGAGGGGAGCCTCTTCAGCGACCCGGTATTCCCGTTCCACAATTGAAGCAATGATAACCTTCTGGTATAAGGCTTCGAGGCTCAGGGCCGAAATACCCGTCATACCAGGTAATGTGGCAATACGCCTAAAAAAGGTATCTGCCATGGCTTTGACTACCAAGGACGCAGGATAGTCCCGGGGAAAGAAATAGGTATCGGGATAGAGAAACCCTTCCATGGTTTTACCAGGTATCCCGTAGGCGGCAAGGATTTCCCCGTCTTCTGCCGCCGCGAGAAAGGCATCGGCATCACAGATTGCCGCGGCTGCAAGAATTTTGGCCATTTTCTTAAGGGTTACCCCTTCAGGGATGGTTACCCTCGTGAGAAACTGCTGTCCCGTTACGAAGGTAGACCGAAGGGCCATTTGGCTTGCAGGAAGCTCCAGTCTATAGGTTCCAGCTTTTATATACCCCTTATCAAGCCGGGAGAGAATGTACCAGAAATAATGGCTTCGTATCAGCCCCGCCTCTTGCAGCCGCCTTCCCACGGCCATGGCGCTTTCACCGGCATAGACTTCAAAGAAACGGGTATGACTGGTCTTTGCCGGTCCGTTGCTTGCAGTGCCCGATACTCCGAGCCCGGTGTCATCCGGCATCACAGGGCCTTCCGGAGGGGCATTAAAATACATAACTCCCCCTACCGCCGCTACCGAGAATAATACTGCCATCCCTATGAGGCAACCCATACAGAGACCTAGCACTTTAAGCACCCGGATCATACCTACCATTTCTCCTCCCTTGCTCCTCAGGAGCTTGATTCATCATTTTGATACAGAAGTATCCAAAAGACCTTCCACGTCTTGTATTGAAAGCTGTTCATAGAGAATTCGTTCTATCTTTAAGAGTATATCCCGTTCCACAGGCAAAAGGGTATTTTCTCCCTTTTTAAGCAGGGAGAATATGACCTTAAGTTCATTAAAGGTGAAAAACCCGCCTCCTTCATGCCGGTATTCCATGGGTATACGCTTTGCCTCCTATAAGCTTATTTCAAGACCTTCTGTAGCCAGGGTCACTTTTAGGCCCTGGAAACCCATACGTTCACTGTACCATTGGGCGGATTGTAAAATGGAATACAACTTCCGATCATCATAGGTAGGTTCGTGGTGGAACAAAACCAGGTGTTTTATCTTCCAGTGAGCGGCAAAATCCACTGCCGTACTGAAAGCGCTATGCCCCCAATTGTATTTTTCAATGGCTTCCTTTAAGGTGTATTGAGAATCAATGACTGCCACATCACAACGCTCAAAAAAGGCGGTATTTTCTTTATTCTCTTTAAAATCCGCTGCGGATAAGGACACATCCGTGGCATAGATAAACCGGTGTTTCCCATCGTCAACCCGATAGGAATAGGCGTCCCCCGGATGGTTCATACGTTTATAGGAAATGGTTACCTTATACAAGGTAAGGTCCTGGGACAAAGAATGAAAGATTTTCTTGGCACCCATCATGTCCATACGTGCAGGAAAATAAGGGGACAACATTTGCTTAGCAAGAATGGCCTCAAGGTCTTGCGTGGGAGCATAAAAATCAACCTGTACCGTAGGATCATAGGCAGGATTAAAAAAGGGCAAACCCATGATATGATCCCAATGAAAATGCGAAAAAAATATATGGTGGTGAAGTATTTTCGGCTCTTGCTGGGCTAGGGCAATGCCCAATTCCCGAAGCCCTGAACCGGCGTCAAAAATGATGAGCTCCCGGGGATCATCCAAAGTAACCGAAATACAGGAGGTGTTTCCGCCCACCGTATTACCCAACCAGGGAGGTAAGTCCCGAAGGAACCGTTTCTTGGCTTCAGGGGTTTCAATATCCGTCGGGCGTATCTGTTCTATAATGGCGGTAACTTTGCTTTGTATATGGGATGATACCAGTGGTGCCGGCAAAGAACCACGGACGCCCCAAAAATGGATATGCATCTACTCTTCCCTCGCTGTTCAGATGTTTCTTGCAATGAGCGGTTCTACCCTTTGCCGGCTTACCCATCGTTCTATTGCATCCTTTGTATACAACCTACCCCTTCCCATACCCGGACAGGAAGCCGCCATACGGATCCAAGCATCAGAAGAAACGAGGATGGACGGCCAAAACGGAAAGGTTCTACATTGCAGCGGACGTCCTTTATACACCGAACACCCGTTTTTCCAGAAAATACAATCATACTCAGCTGTTTCTTGTAAGGAAAGCCGCTCCTCTCGAATATTCCCTGGGACCCACCGACAATAGGTTTCTATAACCTTATTATATGCCATTTGTAAGGTCGAGGCTAGAATAAGGACATCTTTTTTAGACAGAAATACAAAACCACTTTCATACCGGCAACAAGCGGAGCAGCGGGTACAGGAAAACCGCAGCCCCTCAGCATAAAAGGGTTCTTGAGCAAGCTCCCCATACGAGGCCGGGGAATCAGGCCGACTCGACATGGTGCCTCCAAAAAAACGGGGGTTGTCCTTTTCCTGTGGACAACCCCCCTTGGGGAGAGAAGGATTCGAACCTTCGAAGGCTGAGCCAACAGATTTACAGTCTGCCCCCTTTGACCGCTCGGGAATCTCCCCTCGTGTTTACCTGCCTGCCATGCTCTTGCATGTTTTCCTGGAACAAGGGCTTTCCTCCTAGGAAAGCCATCTCCCGGAGTCGAACCGGGGACCTCATGATTACAAGTCAGGTGCTCTACCCAACTGAGCTAAGATGGCAAGGTAATATGAGTTATAATACCCATATTT